>JANYAZ010000174.1 GCA_025361045.1 Geothrix sp.
GAGAGTACGCCAGAGAGAGGTCTGAGTCGGCACCCAGAAAAGCGAAACCCCCGAAACCTTATGGTTGCAGGGGTTTTAGGTGGTGGTCCCGGAGCGACTCGAACGCCCGACCCTCAGATTCGTAGTCTGATGCTCTATCCAACTGAGCTACGGGACCGCATTGAAAGAATGATTCTACCGGATCGTGGGTACCTGTCCATCCCAAAGGCTCAGGGGCGCGGTCTTGGAGGCCTCACAGCGCAGCCCGGTAAGGTCCGTGGCCAGGCGATCCATGAGGGCCCTGGCGGTGGTCAGTTTGCCGCCGAGCACCAGGGTGAGATTCGAGAAGCGGTCATGAGGTTCGAGGATCGCTTCGCGGCTGAGATGGGACGTGGTACCCCCCGCAGCGACCAGGGGGCGCACGCCCAGCTCCTCCTGCCGGATCGGCAGGCTCCGCCAGGGAATGGCGGGCAGGTTCGCCGCAAGGGCCATGAGCAGTTCCTCGCGCTCGGTCTCCACGATGGGCACCCAGCCGTCCGCCACTTCCCGCTCGGTGGTCCCCACCTGCAGCAGGCCGTCCCGCGGGATCACGAACAGGATGCGCCCCTTGGGACGGCGGATGGCCCAGGGCCGCTCACACCCCGGCACCGCATCAAACCAGAGGTGGATGCCGGAGGAAAGCCGCAGGCGCTTGCGCGTCTCGCCGAACCATTGCGACATGGCCCCATCTGTCCAGGGGCCCAGGGCGAAGACCCAGTGTCTGGCTGAGAGGTTTCTGCTGGTGCCATCCCGACGATCCCTGAGGCGCAGGGACTTCAGGCTTCCTTGGGCATCCTCGAAGGCCTCGGGTTCGTGGAAATCCAGGACGGTCGCCGCGCTGGAGGCGGCAAGGTCCTTGGTTAATTTTCGGTCCCAGGTCATGAGGTCGGCGTAGGCCGTGGCACCCCGAAAGGGGCTCCCGGCACTGCGGGGATCCGCCGCGAAGGCGATCCGTGAGGCCGGGCCGAGCGTCAGGTGCGAGGGCCACCCGGGCCGCTCGGCCCCCCAGTGGTCGTAGAGCCCGATGCCGAACCGGTGGGCTAAGCCCTCCACCCAGTATCGATGGGGCATCCAGAAGGACTCCCAGTGACAGCGCTGGGGCGCGATGCGGGCCCAGGTGGCGCGCTCGGCCAAGCCCTCCCGCATCTGGGTGATGTCCCCCGTCAGCATGTAGCGGATGCCGCCGTGCAGCAGCTGGCTGGACCATTGGCTGGTGCCACCCCCGATTTCGCCCTTGTCCACCAAGGCACAGGACACGCCGCGCAGCGTCAGCTCCCGGGCCAGGGCCGCGCCATGGATGCCCGCGCCGAGGATGGCCACTTCCACCTCCAGGGTCCCTGGAAGCGTGCAGATACCTTGAGGTGGGGCGGGCCAGGCGGGTTCAGGCAACGGGTCCTCCAGCACCCAGTGTGACTGACCCTTGAATGGGGATCCATTCGCATGAACCATGGATCCAGCCCACCCCAGTCATCCGGAGCAACCCCATGCAGCGTCATTCCTGGAAAGAGATCGTCAACCTGACCGTGATCGTGGGCGCCCTGGGCTACTTCGGGGACATCTTCGACCTGATCCTCTTCCCCATCGTCCGTACGAGGAGCCTTACGGACCTGGGCGTGGCGCCGGACCAGATCCTCCCCACCTTCGTCTACCTGTTCAACTTCCAGATGATCGGAATGCTGGTCGGCGGCGTACTCTGGGGAATCCTGGGTGATAAGAAGGGCCGCATGTCCGTGCTCTTCGGCAGCATCACGCTCTACTCCCTGGCGAACATCGCCAATGCCTTCGTGACCACGATCCCCATGTATGCGGCCCTGCGGTTTCTGGCGGGCCTCGGGCTGTCCGGCGAACTCGGAGCGGCCATCACGTTGGTGAGCGAGGTGCTTCCCAAGGAGATCCGCAGCTATGGTACCGCCGTGGTGGCAAGCGTCGGCATCACCGGAGCGCTGGTGGCCGACCTGGTGGGAAACATGATGTCCTGGCGCGGCGCCTTCATCACCGGCGGGGTGCTGGGGCTCATGCTTCTGGTCCTCCGCATCAAGGTCACGGACTCCGGCATGTTCAAGGATCTGGCCCGTCAGAACGTGGTTAAGGGGAACTTCCTGATGCTGTTCAAGACCCGCGCCCGCTTCACGCGGTACCTCCGCAGCATCCTCATCGGCGTCCCCATCTGGTACGTGGTGGCGATCCTGGTGGCCTCCTCGCCGGAGTTGTCGAGGAGCCTCGGCGTGGTGGGGGCCGTGAACCCCGGCCACGCCATTGCCTCCTGCTACCTGGGCCTGGCCATCGGCGACCTGAGCTCCGGATTCATCAGCCAGTGGATCGCCAGCCGGAAGAAGACCGTCCTGCTGTTCCAGGGGTTGACCCTGCTGACCGTGCTGATCACCCTCCTCAGCCGCGGGGTCTCCGCGCAGACCTACTACCTGCTGTGCGTGGCCCTCGGTTTCTCCGCGGGCTACTGGGCCGTGTTCGTCACCATCGCCAGCGAACAGTTCGGCACCAATATGCGGGCTACGGTTACGGTCACGGTCCCCAACTTCGTCCGGGGGGCCGTGGTGCCCATCACCACCAGTTTTCTGGCCCTCAAGGCCCATTGGGGCATCGTCAACTCCGCCCTGTTCATCGGCCTCTGCTGCCTGGCCCTCGCCACCCTCAGCCTCTGGGGCATGGAAGAGACCCACGCCAAGGACCTGAACTTCCTTGAGGTGGATTAAGGGCTGCCGTCTGATTTAAATTTTGCGACCTTGATTCAGGATCATAACGCCCCATGTTGGGAGCCTTCATCCCAGGAGCCCTGCGCGTGTCCGCGAGGGAGCCCGTGGATGCCAACCCAGCGCTTCCACCACGGCATCCTGCCGGGGGGTCGTCCTATGCCAGGAAGCGTGCTTCCCGAAGGAGGAACCATGGGCAACACCGCAACCATGCACAACGGCGTGAACGTCGAGGAACTCGTCGCCCTCGTCAACCGGGTCAAGGTCAACCTCGCCTGCAATGGAACGCCGAAGCAGATCCAGGAACTCCATGCCCAGGTGCTCAGGACCTCTCCCATCTACGACACCCTGTGGAAGCCGGTGGACATTCGGGTCACCACCGGCTGAACACCACCACCGGGCAACGCGAAGCCCGCAGGTTTAGTAGACGGCGTCAGCGCCCCCATCGATCACCATCACAGCCCCGGTCGTCCATCTGCTCTCGTCACTCAGCAGATGGGCGGCCAAGGCCGCCACTTCGGTTTCGGTGCCCATGCGCTTCAGTGGGTTCACCGTGGCCAGCCGGGCCAAATCCCCTTCGGGGTCGGCACTGCCTGCCAGCCGAGCCTCCACCATGTCCGTATGCACCGGGCCGGGAGCAATGGCATTGCAGCGGATTCCGCGAGGAGCCCACTCCAGCGCCAGCACCTTCGCCAGCATGTGCACGCCGGCCTTGGCCACGCTGTAGGCGGCGCTCTCTGGGATTGCGCGAATCCCGATGTTGGAACCCACCAGGACCACGCTGCCACCGACCTGAAGGTTCGGCCCGAGATGGTGCGTCAGCAGCCAAGGCCCCCGCAGGTTGGCCGCGATCATGGCCTCGAAAGCGGAAGCGGGCGTGGCCTCGACGGAGCCGGTCTTGAGCTCGCCCGCGGCCAAGAACATCCCATCCAGTGGGCCACACCCCAACGCGAAAGCGGCCACGGCGGCATCGTCCGCGTGGTCCAAGGCGACATGTTCCGCATTCAGGAGCGTTTCCTGAAGGGGGGCGAGCCGCCTTCCCAGCAGCACCAGCTTGGCTCCGCGGTCGTGGAACATCCGGGCGGCCGCCCGGCCGATGCCGCTGCCCGCACCGGTGACCAGGATCCTTTTCCCTGAGAGGGAGTTCATCTGGAACCCGGCCGATGGGTTGGCAGGAAAGCTGGCATCAGTGATGGAGCCTCGACTCCTGGTGACCGGACTGGTGGAGGTGCTTCGCCATGCGTCGATCCTCCTCGTTGATGTGGCGCAGCAGCCAGTCGGTCAAAAAGTCGATGACCTCTTCGGTCATGGTCGTGGGGTCGTTTCTGAATCCGTCCACCAATTGGACCACCCGGGCTCGCATGCCATCGTGGATCGCCTTGTGCCCCTTGAACCAGGGGTACCCGGTCTCCTGCATCGCAGCTTCTTCCATTGAGAAATGGCTCTCGACATAGTCCGCAAGGTACTTCAGCAATCCGGGAATGCGATCCTCAGGATGGTTTTCGTGGATCGCCACCAGCAGGGTTTGGAACTGCGCGAGCAGTTCCTTGTGTTGCTGGTCAATGAGGGCATGGCCCGTTTCCCACGCAGGATTCCAGATCACCATGCTCACCTGATTTCCCCCCATTGCTGACTTGGTTCCTCATCCAGTGTATGAAACTGTCCGGACACCCTGAAAAGATTCTTCACACAATCGAAGCTTCACCGAGCCCGGGAGACGTCTGGCACCACCACGCCACCACTGACGGCCCAGGTCAGGGCCTGATCCGCGTTGAGGTCCAGGGACTTCACGCGGGACGACTCGATCATGATCACGTACCCAGAGGTCGGATTGGGGGAGGTTGGCACATAGACGGCGATCATGTCCTGGCCCCCGGGAACCGCCCAGGAACAGTCGCGACTGGCGACGAAACCCAAGGTATAGGAACCGGCATGTGGCCATTCCACGAGCACCACATCCTTGAAGCTGCCCCCCTGCCCGGATTGGATGGCGCCCATGAGCTGACGGGTCGCGCCATAGATGGATTTTACGACCGGCACATGCAGCATGACTTCGTCCAGCCAGGACAGGACCTGGCGGCCCACGAAGTTGCCCACCAGCGCACCCACCAGGAGCAGCAGCAACAGCGTGGCCATGGCCGAGAACAAAGCCAATCCCCAGGTGGGCGGATCCGGCATGTGGATTTGGTGGGAAAGCCAGGTCAAGGGACCGCGGAAGATGTCCACCAGGGTGGTGAAGATCGCCTTGAGAATCCAGAGGGTCACCACCATCGGGAGCAAGGTAAATAGGCCGGCGAGCAGGTACTTTCGAATCATTCGGAATCCCCTGGCCCGGTCAAGTGGCTGTTCTCGGCCATGATACGGGGGCCCACCACTTTCCAGAAACCGTGGAAATAGGAAATCGCGCTCCAGATCGCCAGGATCACGGCCCCCCACAGCAGCAAGACACCCATGCCCCAAAAGAAACTGTAAGGGCGGTTCAGCTGGATGAAGAAATGAAAGATCTCCTTGTGAGTCCACTCGAAGAGCCAATAGTCGAGGCGCGGGCCGAGGATGAGGCAGGAAATGGCCGCCACCTGGAAACCCATCTTCCACTTGCCAATGGTGCCGGCGGGGATGGTGAGCCCCTCCTCGCTGGCGATGCCACGAAGCCCAGTGATCGCGAACTCCCGGGACAGAATGATGAAGGTCATCCAGGCGGGCGCCAGGTTCAGTTCAACCAGGGAGATCAGGGCACCGGCCACCAGCAGTTTGTCCGCGAGCGGATCCAGCAGCTTGCCCAGCGTGGTCACCTGCTTCCAGCGACGGGCCAGATAGCCATCCAGGGCGTCCGTGATGGAGGCCACCCAGAACACCAGCACACCAATGACTTCGTGGTTCGTCACCTTGGTCATGAGCACGACGACCAGAATGGGAACCATCAGGATCCGTGCGAGTGAAAGCATGTTCGGAAGGTTCATGGCGTGGGGATCGACTCCGGCTCCAGCCTACCTCAAAGGACCGTGAGGCCGCCGCGCGCCAGGAGCTTTTGCCAGCCTTCATCGGGAATCTGGTCGAAGCCGGAGGGTGCCTGACCGCCGTGAGCAAGGCTCACAGCGGAGACATGGACAGGAATGCCCCGCCCTTGCAGCCCCTCCAGGATGGCCACTGCTCCCGGATCATCGAGCAGTTCCACGGCTTGATGAGCCAGGCAGACCCAGGGGGTACCGGATTCGAGCTGAGTCAGGGTTTCCAGCAGCAGACGTCGACCCAGGGCCCGATCTCCGGGGGCGAAGGCGGCCCGCAGCAGCAGGACGGGGCGAGCCGTGGATGACACGGGCGAGACCAGGGGAATGGAACGGGACGCCTGGGCCACCTGCAGTTCCCACTGCTCCCCCTGGCGGATCGCCCGGACCGTCCGGCCCTGCTTCTCAAGGAACCCGGTGACGTTCACCCGTAGCAGGTCATCCTCGCCGCGGATGCGCATGGCCTCGCCGGGATGGTCCACCAGCAGGCCCCGCAGTTCCAGAAGCGCCTGGAAGACCGTGACATCGAGCAGTTCGAGGGTGAGGATATCCATGGGAGGTGGCCTTCTGTTGCCAGTTGAACACCCAGATCCAGTGGCGTTCAAGACCTGGCTTCGCTCCGAGGCCCTTTCGCTGGGTTTCGCCTTGGTCGGATTCGCGCCCTGCGATCCCTTCAAGGACGAGGGCAACCGGCTACAGGCCTGGTTCCAGGAGGGTCGTGGCGCCCTCTTGCCCTATTTGGATCCGGCCGCCCTGCTGGATCCCCGGGCCCTCTGGCCCCAGGCCTGCACGGCCCTGGTGGGCTTCTTCCCCTACGCCCGACCCGAGTCCGTGCCGGGGGCCGCGCCCGGCAGCCTCAAGCTGAGCCGCTACCTGTGGGGGCCCGACTACCACATGCTCCTGAAGCCGCGCCTGACCCGGCTGATGGAAGGCGCCCAGGACCGTTGGCCCGGGCTCGAAGGCAGGGTCTGCGTGGACACGGCCCCCCTGCTCGAGCGCCAGCTGGCAAGCCGCGCCGGCCTGGGCTGGCAGGGCAAGCACACCCTGCTGATCGCCGGCAAGGAGGGCTCCTGGGGCTTCCTGGGTGTGCTCCTGCTCTCCGTGGACCTCCCTCCGGACCAGCCCTTCCAAGTTGAGCATTGCGGCACCTGCGCGGCCTGCCTGGAGGCTTGTCCCTCCGGGGCACTGGAGGCCTTCCGTCTGGATCCGGCCCGCTGCCTCACCACCTATACCATCGAGACCGAGGCCACCCCCCCCCCCGACATCGTCGCCGCCTTGGCGGACAGCCGCTGGGCCGCGGGCTGTGATGCCTGCCAGGAAGCCTGCCCCTGGAACCGGGCCCCCATCTGGGGTGATCCGGCCCTCTGGGGCGGTCCAAGCCCGCTCCATACACGTTCCGCGGAGGACCTTCCCCGAGGCGCGGCCCAGTGGCGAAAGCTCACCCGGAGGACCGCCCTGAGGCGGGTGCGGGACCGCCACTGGCGGGCTACCCTGGTTCGGATCCTGGGTTCTTAATATTTTCATTGGAAGTGTTGGGGTTTTTTACCATATAAACAAACTTCCGGCCAAAGGTGGCCGCCCCGTATTGAGGAGGCCCCTCGGATGCCCATGAAGCACTGGACGGTCCAGGACGCCGCGAGCCTGTACGGCATTCGTGAGTGGGGCAATGGCTACTTCGGCATCAATGCCAAGGGCCATCTGGAAATCACACCCACCAAGGACGAGTCCTTGAGCTGCGATGTCTATGAGATCGTCCAGCACCTCAAGAAGAAGGGCATCCGCACCCCCGTGAATTTGCGCTTCCCGCAGGTGCTGGCCCACCGGGTCATCGAGGTCAACGAGGCCTTCCGCCACGCCATCATCGAGTTCGGCTACGAGGGCGGCTACCAGGGCGTCTACCCCGTGAAGACCAACCAGACCAAGGAAGTGGTCGAGGAGATCATCCGGGCCGGGAACAAGTACCACTACGGCCTGGAGGCCGGCTCCAAGCCCGAGCTGATGATCGCGCTCAGCCTCGACCTGCACCCCGAAGCCCTGGTGCTCTGCAACGGCTACAAGGACGAATCCTTCATCCGCATGGCCCTGCTGGCCCGCAAGGCCGGCCGCAAGGTGGTCATCACCGTCGAGAAGATGACCGAGCTACCGTTGATCCTCAAAGTGGCCAAGGAACTGAAAGTCGAGCCGCTCATCGGCCTGCGGGCCAAGCTCAATGCTCAGGGCTCCGGCAAGTGGGAGACCAGCGCCGGCGATCATGCCAAATTTGGCCTCACCACCCGCGAGATCCTGGACGCCATCGAGGTGCTGGAAAAGCGCGACCTGCTGGACTGCGTCATCGAGCTGCACTTCCACATCGGCAGCCAGATCACGGACATCCGCAAGATCAAGTCGGCCATGAAGGAGGCCACCCGCATCTACGCCAAGCTCCGGAAGATGGGCGTGCCCATCCGCTACCTCAACGTAGGTGGCGGCCTGGGTGTGGACTACGATGGCAGCAAGACCACCTTCAGCAGCTCCATGAATTACACCATCTCGGAATACGCCGCCGACGTGGTCTACACCACCAAGGACATCTGCGCCCAGGAGCAGGTGCCCATGCCGGACCTGCTCAGCGAATCGGGCCGCGCCATCGTGGCCTACCACCAGGTGGTGGTGGTGGACATCATCGGCCTCATCGATACCACACACACCAAGTACACCGTGACGCTCACGGGCAATGAGCCGCAGATCCTCAAGGAGCTGGCCTACACGCGGGACAACATCTCCATCAAGAACTTCTCGGAGATGTACCACGACGCCATCACCCAGAAGGATGAAATGCTCACCCTCTTCAACCTGGGCTACCTGGGCCTGGAGGATCGCAGCAAGGGCGAGACGCTGTTCTGGGAGGTGTGCCGCAAGCTCTCGCGCATCCTCACCAGCAAGACCCTGAAATACATTCCCGAAGAGTTCCAGGATCTCAATAAGAGCCTGGCCGACAAGCTCATCGCCAACTTCAGCATCTTCCAGTCCATGCCCGACCACTGGGCCATCGAGCAGCTTTTCCCCGTCATGCCCATCCATCGGCTGAAGGAAAAACCGGGGCTGTCCGCCACGCTCTGCGACATCACCTGCGACAGCGACGGCAAGATGGAGAAGTTCATCGACCTGAAGGATGTGCGCGACGAGATCCCGCTGCACGAACCCCGCAGCGGGGAGGCCTACTACGTGGCCT
>JANYAZ010000204.1 GCA_025361045.1 Geothrix sp.
CTGTCCATGCTGGCGGGTGCCGCGAACCACATCCTGGGGCAAGAGGATGGCAAGAAGCGCTTCGCGGACCAGGTGTTGTCTGCCAGCAAGGCATTCGCCCTATGCTGCACCCTGGACACGGCTCTGACCTACCGGGACGAGCTGGCGTTCTTCCAGGCGATCAAGTCAGCCCTCACCAAGCACAGCACCCAGGACAGCGCCCTGACGGATGAAGCCAAGGAGCACGCTCTGCGCCAGATCATCAGCGGAGCGCTCGTGTCCGACGAGGTGATCGACATCTTCAGTGCGGCGGGGCTGAACAAACCCGACATCGGCATCCTCTCGGATGAGTTCCTGGACGATGTGAAGCACATGCAGCACCGCAACCTGGCGGTGGAATTGCTGGAACGGTTGCTCAAGGACGATATCAAGGCGAAGTTCTCCACGAATGTTGTGCAGAGCGCCAAGTTCTCCGAGCTGCTGCAAGCCAGCCTCACCCGCTACCGCAACCGCGCCATCGAGACCGCCCAGGTCATCGAAGAACTCATTCAGATGGCGAAGTCCTTCAACGCGGCTGCCCAGCGCGGCGTGGACCTGGGGCTTGCACCTGAAGAAATGGCGTTCTACGACGCCTTGGAAACGAACGAAGCCTCCGTGCGACTGCTAGGTGACAGCGAGCTGAAAGCCATCGCCCGCGAGCTGACCGAATACCTGCGGAACAACCTCAAGACTGATTGGTCCGTGAGGGAATCCGTCCGCGCCTCCATGCGCGTGAGGGTCAAGCTCATCCTCAGGCGGCACAAGTATCCACCCGACATGGAGCTGAGAGCGGTGGAGCTGGTGCTGAAGCAGGCGGAGGCGCTGTCAGAGGCGTGGATCAGGTAATCGAAGGGCACCCAGGCAGTCTTTTCGTGCAAGCGAGCCTATTGTGAGCACCGCTGGCAAACCCCAACCCAGTCGCCTTGGCCGATGCACCCCCGTCCAAGCCCACTGCGATCCCACCCATCCGGTTCGACTGGGAGTACCCTTGTGTGCATGCCACCCAGCGTCCCCACTCAGGCACCCCTGCCGCAGCCAGCACACCAGGGCTTCACCTGTGCCTGGACCTGCAGAGGTCATTGCCCGACCTGTCAGGCCCAGGTCTGGGGAAGGGTGGCGACCGCACCTGGACCCCTGCCCACCTTGGACCCAAGGGCAGCGGCCTTCTGATCGGTCGGGCTGGGGTCCAGCTCCCTTGGTGACTCGCCTCCGAAGGGGATGGCCGGCTGCAGAACTTGGGACCGGGGCCATCCCCAGGGCCTTGGAGCAGTGCCATAATCTCAGCAGACCCCTCACCGTCTTGAACCTCCCGAGGATCGACCGGATGCTACCCTCCGTCTGGTCCAAGGCCTGTCATATCCCCTATCCGCGACACCCCTGGAGAAAAGGTATCTGCATGGCCTTCCTGTCCTGGCATGAACGCTACAGCGTGGGCCACGCTGAGATCGACGCGCAGCATCAAAAGCTCTTCGAACTCGTCAATCTCTTCGACGATGTCATTCAGATGGGTATCCCAGGGGAGCTGAACCGCATCGTGGACGACCTGATCTCCCTCAGCGTCGCTCATTTCCGATTCGAGGAACAGCTGCTCCAGGGGGCCGACTTTCCCAGGCTCGCCGCCCACAGGAAGCTCCACGAGGAATTGATCGTCCAGGTCAAGGAGATGCGAATCCAGATGAAGGATGGGGGTCACCAGAGCATGAAGGGCATCGTCCGGTTCCTGGCCGACTGGCTCACCAACCACATCCTGCGCGAGGATATGGAATACAAGCCGTACCTGATGACTGAGGGCGGCGCCTAGGTTGATTCGAGCCGTGTACCAGCCTGCCCTTGGCATGGGTGAGGATGGGCGGATTTCTGGGGCGAAACGCACCCACCCTGGGTGAAAACCAGGGACTGCTCTGGCGTCAGAGGGTTAGCTCCCCGTAGGGGCACGGCCCCTGGGTCATTGAATTACAAAATTCATAAAATGCCTTAAATTTCCATCTCGAACATAGACAACAGCTTGGTTTGAGCAATTTGACTTGGCTCGTCAATTGCCATGGAGTTCCTGCGTCGCTGACGCCATCCCTTCCTTTCCGATGCAAGGAGCCCATATGGCAAAACCCACCCAAACCCGCAGCGTGAGCCTGGTGCTCAGCGCTCCCCTCCTCGAATCCCAAGGGTCTGAACGCCGACCTGCCACCGCCGCCTATGCCTTCTCCCCGGGCGGGCGCTTCCTGGGGCAGGGGGCCCTGGATGCCAAAGGGCAGACTGCCTTCGAAGTGAACGTTGGCGGCGCACCCACCGGCCTTCGGGTGCTGGTCGGCCCGGCCACCGACGACAAGCTCCCCAACCTGGAGGAGCTGTTGCGTCGCGGGGCCCAGGAACGACACTTGCGGGTGGGCCTGGACGAGGCCCGCCTGAAAGTGGAGCTGCCGCTCCATCCCGATATCTGGAAGTCCTGGCTGCTGGGGCTCTGCCTGGTGAAGGGCACCCTGCAGAAGCGCATCGTCCGCAACGGCATCACGGTGGACCTGCCGGTGTGCCAGGCCACGGTCGAGATCTATGAAGTGGATCCCATCTGGATCGTCATCCCCAAACTGCCCAAGGATCTGATTGATCGGCTGCGGGACGTGCTGGTGAATCCCATCCCCATGCCCGATCCCCCGCCGGAAGGCTTCCCTGGATTGGGGCCCTTCCCCGGGCCCTTCCCTGGGCCGACGCCTGGGCCTGGCCCCGACCCGGCGCCCTTCGCGCTCAACGTGGCCGAAACGCATCGCGTGGATGCCACGGCCATCGCGGCCCTGCATGAGGCATCCGGTTCCGGCACGCTGCGCTTCATGGCCCTCAGCGGCAGCGACCAGGCCTTCCGCCAGTCCCTCGTCGACCATGCAGAGCTGATCCGTCCCATCCTCTGCTGGCTGTACCCCCTGTGGGTGACAACGCGGCGCATCGGCACCGCCTACACCGATGAGTGCGGGCACTTCCGTACTTACATCTTCAAAGGCTTCGCCAACCCGGACCAGCCGGACCTCTACTTCAAGGCCACGCAGCGGCTCTTCGGCTTCTTCAACGTCACCATCTACGAGCCGATGCCGATCGCCTGCAACACCTGGTGGGACTATGTCTGCGGCACCGAGGTCAGCCTCTACACCTCCCATCCTCTGGCCATGACGTGCTCGCCGTGCCCGCCCGTGATCGCCGGTGACAACTGGGTGCTCTTCATGGCCATCGGCAACTTCCCGCTGAGCCGCATCCACGGCACGGGCCAGGCCCTGGGGGCCGCGACCTCCACCAACCTGGGCCTCACCGATGGGGAAGCTCCGTGGGGTGGCCTGCTGCGGCCCCGCCTGGAGTTCGACAACTCCCTGCGGGACAGCCTCGGCGTGAAGTACTACCGGCTCTCCTGGAAGCGGGACGCCGAACCCGATGTGGCCTACAAGCACTTGAACGGCTCCATCAGCCGCCACTACGCCCACATGATCGGCTCGGACCTGGTGCTGGATGCCTATCCCCTGGGCCCCGTCACCGTGGGCTCCGAAGGCAACCTCTTCGAGATCCCGCCCTCCATCCCGCCCCTGGGCCAGTGGAGCATTCCCGATGCCGTGGAGGACACCACCAGCGGCAAGTTCAACACCGTGACCGCGGATGGCACGCCGGTCATGGACGGCAAGGTGCAGGTCCGCGTAGAACTCTTCGATGCGGGTGGCGCCCCGGTGAACATAGGCGCCAAGGGCATCCGCTACTTCGTGCCCACGTCCACGGACCTCAGCGGGACCATCCACACCGTGGATGCCTCCACCCTGGGGTTGGTGGCGGGCAACACCATGATCATCACCCTGCACGTGAACAACGAGGCCTGCGGCGCCAACATTTCGCCTCCGGCCATCGGCGGCGTCGTGGCCGATCCCTGCTGCGGCGTGCTGAAATACGGGCACGGGGACTCCGTCACCCTGGCCTGGCAGGCCAGCCATCCGCATGATTTCGCCACCTACAGCTTCGGCATCGTGCGCGGCGTGAGCAGCGTCTACAGCAGCGGCGGTGGCGTGAGCGGCGGGTTCTTCAGTGTCAACCGAACCGTGGATCACCTGCTCAATGACAACCTGCCCACGGGTTGCGCGATCGACGGCTGCCCAGTGGCGGGCTTCAGCGAGAACCTCTACGTGGCCGCCATGGCCACGGACGGCTGGTCCCGCCAGTCCCAGTACGACCGAAGCTTTGTCCGGGCCTTCGTGCTGGCCCACAAGTAGGCGCAACACCACACCGCCCCAGCCCTGTCGCCCTTCGGCGGGATGGCTGGGGCGGTGCCTTCTTTCGAGAGGATCATCCTTTCAAGCGTGCCAACTCAGCTTCGAGTTCGGCAATCCGGTCCTGGAGGGGGTGGATCGCCTGGTTCACTTCGGCTTCGGTAAACCGGGGGGTGATGTATTGGGGGCAATTCCAGTCGAAGCCCTCCACCCGGATGCGGAACAACCGCTCGATGGAGGCCTCGAGTTCCGGCGGTGCGAGGGCCCTGGTCAGGGCCGGTTCCTGTTGCGCATCCACGATCTCCGCGTGGCCCAGCAGTTTCAGCCTGGCCTGGTGGGGGTAGCTCATGAGAAAGAGGCAGACCCGGTCATCCCGCGTCACATTGCCGGTGGTGAGGAGCTGGCGGTTGCCCTTGAGGTCGGCAAAGCCCAGTTCCGATGGACCCAGCACCTTCAGGAAGCCCTTGGGGCCGCCCCGGTGTTGCAGGTAGGGCCAGCCATCCTGGTTCACGGAGGCGAGGTAGAAGCTGTCCATGGAAGCGATGAAGTCCACTTCGTCGGGACCGAGCCGATCTGGGCCCGAGACGGGGAGCTGCTGCTGGCTACGCCGGTAGTACCGGGCCTGGGCAGCCTGGACATCAGGGGTCTGGGTCAGGTCACGAAAACGTTGGGCCATGGAATCTCCCTTTGAAGAAAGCCTTCATGGAGGGTTGGATGCCAGCTTGCCCTTCGGTTGTACCATTCTTGGCCATTGATGCATCCAACGGACATTAAGGAGGCCAGTCGTGCGCACACGCTTGTTCTGGGGCGGCATTGCCT
>JANYAZ010000211.1 GCA_025361045.1 Geothrix sp.
CTTCGTGGTGTTCCCAATGCTGTACACCGTGCGCATCGGCTTCACCAACTACAGCTCGAAGATCAGTGCCGCACCGATGCCCGGGAAGAGGTAGCGGTAGGCGTAGGTCCGCGGCGAGGTGTAGATCCAGATGAATGCCGCCAAAGTCACCAGCATCACGCCAGCCAGCAGGCTTTCGCCGGTGGCGTAGATGGCGGTGATGAAGTACAGGCCCACCAGGCCCAGAAGGATCATCAGGGCGGGCTGAAGAAAGCGCTTGTAGGGCGTGAGCATGGCGCGGTCCAGGGCGAGGAAAGGCGTGGAACCCGGTGGCAGAGTGGGCCGTCAAGCCCACCCCGCCACCGGTCCGTGCTACTTCAGGATTCGCTTGGCGGCGGCGTCCAGGGCATCCTTCGGGGTCTGGCGCTCTTCGGTCATGTTGTTGAGCGCTGACACCATGGCGGCCCAGAAGCGGCCCATCTGTGGGTTGTTGGGCATCACCACGCCGTCCTTGGCACTGGCCATGGAGACCTGGATGAAGGGGTCGTTCTTCATCTTGGCGAAGACCACCTTGTTCGCGGGGGCACCGATGGCCACGTCGGCATTGATGGTTTCGAGGCCCTTCTGACTGAGCATGTGGTTCTCGATGAACTCGCGGGCCACGTCCACGTTGCCGGCGCCGGTGGCAGCCTTGGTGATCATGGCGCCCAGGTAGCCCACGAAGGGCGCGGCGGGCTTGCCTGCCACGCTGGGGATCTTGGCCACGCCGAAGTTGATCTTGGCCTTCTTGAGGTTGTCCCAGGCCCAGGGGCCACTGATCATCATGGCGAGCTTGCCCTGAGCCATCTGGGCTTCCATGTCCGCGTAGGTGGCGCCCTTGGGCATGACGCCCTCCTTCACCAGCCGCGTCAGCATTTCGGCGCCCTTCACGGCCCCGGCATTGTTCACGCCCGTGTCTTTGGGATCGTAGGTGCCATCCGCCTTCATCTTGAAGGCGTAGCCGCCATTGGCCGCCAGCATGGGCATGGTGAAGTAGGTGTTGGTGTAGTCCCAGAGGATGGCTTTCTTGCCCTTGGCCACCATGGCCTTGTCGATGGCGAAGATCTCCTCGAAGGTTTTGGGCGGGGTCTTGATGAGGGCCTTGTTGTAGATCAGCGACACGGCCTCGATGGCCACGGGGTACGCCCAGATCTTCCCCTTGATGGTGAAGGCCTGCCAGGAGGTGGCGTCGATGTCCTCCTTGATCTTCTTGCCCGGAACGATGGCATTGATGACGCCGTTCTCGGCCCACTCACCCACGCGGTCATGGGCCCACATCCAGATGTCAGGCCCCTTGCCCTCTTCGGCCGCCGCCTGGAACTTGCCGGGGGCGTCCTCGGGGTGTTCGACGATGACCTTGATGCCGGTCTTCTTGGTGAACTCGTCGCCCACTTTCTGAAGGCCGTTGTAGCCCTTGTCGCCGTTGATCCAGACCAGCAGTTTGCCCTTTTCGGCGGCCTGGGCCAGCGTCAGGGCCCCTGCGACGAGGAACATGGCGGTGGTCGTCGCCAGCTTGCGGAGGTTGGATGGGTGGCTCACGTCTGTCTCCTTTGGGGGTGGCCCGAGGGCCCTTGGTGATTGGTTTGCTGTCTAGGAAAGGCGGGGCAGGGACTGGTCGTCCGGGCCGAAGAGCAGGCAGTGCTTGGCGAGGAAGCGGAGGTGGGTTACGTCGCCCGTGCGGAGGGGGTTTTCCGGTTGGGCCTTGACGGTCAACTGGCCGGTGCCACCCGGGACATGAACGTAGAGGAAGACGGTGTCGCCCAGGTGCTCCGCCACGACCACGGCGGTCTTGGCGGTGCCCTCACCCGCGGCCGTCTCGGCCAGCAGGCGCTCGGGCCGGATGCCCAGGGTCAGGGCAGCGCCCTCGGCCAGACCCCGGGCGTCGGCGCCCGCCGACAGCACCGTGCCATCTTCCAGGCGGACCCTGGCGCCAGCTTCCGTCGCCGAGACGAGGGTGCAGGGCAGGAAGTTCATCTTGGGCGAGCCGATGAAACCCGCCACGAAGCGGTTTGCGGGGTGATGGTACAGCTCCAGCGGGGCACCCACCTGTTCGATGCGGCCCTGGTTGAGCACCACGATGCGGTTAGCCAGGGTCATGGCCTCCACCTGATCGTGCGTGACGTAGACCATGGTGGTGGCCAGATCCTTGTGCAACCGGGCCAGCTCCACGCGCATCTGCACCCGGAGACCGGCGTCGAGGTTGGACAGGGGCTCGTCGAAGAGAAACACACCCGGCTTGCGGACAATGGCCCTGCCGATCGCCACCCGCTGGCGCTGTCCCCCCGACAGCGCTTTCGGACGGCGATCGAGCAGGGATTCGATCTGGAGGATCTCGGCGGCGCGTTGTACCGCCACCTTGATCTCCGGCTTCGAATGTCCGGCCAGCTTCAGACCGAAGGCCATGTTTTCGGCCACGGTCATGTGGGGATAGAGGGCATAGCTCTGGAACACCATGGCGATGCCGCGCTTGGAGGGCGGGACGTCGTTCATGGGCTGGCCTCCAATGGACAGCGCTCCACTGCTGATCTCCTCCAGGCCCGCTATGCAGCGCAGCAGGGTGGATTTCCCGCAGCCCGAGGGGCCCACGAACACGATGAACTCGCCATCCTCGATCTCCAGGTCGATCCCGTGGAGGATCTCCAGGTCACCGAAGGACTTGCGCAGGGCTTTGAACTGAAGGTTGGCCATGGGGAGTCCGGGGAGAGTCAGGGAAGGTCGCCGTAGAGGGTGGTCTGGAAGCCCGAGCCCGCCACGTAAAGGACGCGCACGCCGTAGGGGGGGATGCTGGTGGCGGTGTAGGCATCGCCTGCGAGTGCGGTCACGCCCTTGAGGTCACCCAGGATGGCGTGTACGGATCCACCAGAGGGCACACCGCGGGCCGTCAGCCCACTCACGACCACGGTCTGTGCGGTGGCACCCAGGTTCGCCACCACCAGCACGCGCTCGGTGCCGGCGTCGCGGAGGTAGGCGAGGGCCTTGCCGGGTCCCACATCGGTGCTGAGGGTGGCGTAGCCGCCCCGCAGGGCCGGGTAGCTCTTGCGGGCCTGGATGAGGTACTTGCACCAGCTGAGGATGGAGTCGGGCTGGCCTGTCTGGGCTGCGACGGCGGCCCAGTCCATGGGCTGGCGCAGGTTGAGGTCCGTGCCGGACTGGCCGGTCATGCCGACCTCGTTGCCGTAGTACAGGATGGGCGTGCCCGGCGAGAGCAGGGTCAGGGCCTCGGCCAGGATGATTTTGGCCTTGCTGCCGCCGTACTGGGTGCCAGGGCGCGAGATCAGGTTGTCGTGGTTGGAGTCGAAGGTGGCCGAGCGATACCCCGCGGGGTAGCTGCTTTGCTCGAACTCCCAGAGCGAGGTCACCTGCGTGGCATCGCCTTTGGAGATGGCATTGGAGATGGCCCAGGGGGCGCTGAAGTCCAGGCACATGTGGAACTCATTGCTGCCATTGCCATAGTAGGGCGCCACGCCGGAGGCGTCGTTGGTCCAGGCCTCGGCGATCATCACCTTACTGGCGTGCTTGGCCGGGTCACCACCCGGATGGGGGTGCAGATCGCCGGTGTTGTATTCGTCCAGCAGGGTCCGGAAGACCCGCAGCCGGGCATGGGTGTCGGGCTGATCCGCCTGCTGGCCGGGGCCCGTTTCGCAGAGGTAGCGCACGGCATCTACCCGCATGCCATCGAAGCCGCGGTCCAGCCAGTAGGCCTGGACCTTCTGCATCTCGGCCTGCACGGCCGGGTTGTAGAAGTTGAGGTCGGCCAGGGAATCGGTGCTGAAGGAGGTGTAGAAGTAGCCCGAAGCGCCGGATTTCCAGACGTCCGACGGCGAGCCTCCGCCCCAGGGCAGGCCCCAGCCGGCGGGTTGGCCCCCGTTCCAGATGTACCAGCTGTCCCGGGTGGTCGCGTTGGTGAACCAGGCATGCTTGGTAGAGGTGTGATTCGGTACGAAGTCGAAGAGGATCCGCATGCCCTTGGCATGCACCGCATCGATGAGGGCTTTCAAATCCGCCTTGGTGCCGAAGCGGTCATTCACGGCGTAGTAGTCCGTCGTGTCGTACCCGTGCATATTCGCGCCCTTGTAGTCGCACTCGAAGATGGGCGACAGCCAGAGGGTACTGACGCCCAGGGACTGGAGGTAATCCAGCTTGCCCTGGAGGCCGGGCAGGTCGCCGATGCCGTCGGAATAGACGCCATCGGCGAAGGCCTTCACCCAGACGTGATAGATCACGGCGTCGCCGTACCAGCCCGGTGCGCTTTCCAGCTGCTGGCCGGGTCCGATGACCGTCGTATCGACTGGGTAGGGGCTGGCCTCCGCGTTCGGACCATGGCACGCCAACCCTGCCAGGAGCAGGGCGACGAGGGTCAGAAGGCGGCGGGATCTCACATCACTTCCTTTCTCAGCGTCATCGAGGAAACGGCCCGTCCCTGGGGACGGGCCGTTCTGTCAGACGGGTATTACCACCAGGCCTCGACCTGGGCACCAAAGGTCATGCCCTCGTTGGCGGTGCCGAACTGGCCTTCACCCACCTTGTTCCAGTTGTTGGCGTTCTTGTTCCAGTTGGCCTGGGTCACGAAGAGGCGCAGGACCGGGCGGCTCCAGGCAGAAGCCTTCGGGCTGAACTGGAAGGCGATGGTCTTCTTGAACAGGTGGCGATCTTCGCTCTCGTTGTCAAACTTGAGCTTGTCGTAGCCCAACTCGGCCGCGATGCTGAAGTACTGAGTGAGGTAGATGGCAGGGCGAACACCGGCCGAAGTCCAGGTGTTGGTGTTCCCGGCCATGTTGCCTTTGCCGTTCTGCTTGCGGTACTGGACGGAGGCCAGCAGGTCGAAGTTGCTCGTCGGCTTGATGTAGAGCGCATCCAGGATCTGATACCAGGTGTTCTCGGTCTTCACGTCTGGGTTGTACCAGTTCCAGAAGGTGGAGCCGTTGCCGTAGGTAACATAGACTCGGTTGTCGCCACCCAGGATGCCGGCCTGATTCAGGATCAGGTTGTACTGCGTTCCCTTATTGGCGGTGCCATTGTCCTTGGCGGTGCTGGTACGAGCATCATTGAACTGCACACCCAGGGTCAACGAAGCCCCTGACCAGAGCTTGATGTCCGTGAAGCGCAGATCGTGAGAGCCGACCGCGATGGCGCTGTTTCCGCCCGCCCACATGCTGTACGTGGCAAGCGCGCCAGTCTGTGCGCCATTGTTCCAGGAGCCGGCATTCACAGCGCCACTGTCGTGCTGGATGTAGGCGTAGTGCATCTTGAAGGAGCCGAAGTCGATGTTCTCGATGCCCACGCCATCGCCACTGTTGTTCCAGTACCACTGGTCGCGCATGTGGAGGTCCTGGCGCATGTAGAAGCGGCGGCCGGCCCACAGGGAGGCATCCTTGAACACACCTTCGTTTCCGAAAATGCCCGTGGCCTCGCCCCAGGTCTCACGGAGCCAGATCTGCTGGTTAGGGCTGGCGGCCTTGACGCCGTCAGCGTTGCCACCCGCATCCGCAGATGCATCACGGACCTGGTAGTACTCGCGGAAAGCAGGGCGGAAGTGCAGCTTGAAATTGGTATTGCCCTTTTCGTAGGCCTTCACGTCCACGGCCAGCTCGAGGTAATTGTCGGTCTCATTGCCGAGCCGGTAGCCTGGGCCACCCGTGGGGCTGCCGCCAGTGTTGGCGAGGAAAAACGACACCTGCTCGCCGCCGTTCGAGGAGCGGCCGACGCCGGCGCGGGTATAGCCGTGGATTTCGACGACATCGTCGGCGAGGAGTGGTCCGCAGACCAGCGCCATGGGCAGCGCGGCCTTGAGTAGGGAGAGACGCTTCATTGTCTTGCCTCCAGTGAGAGATGCCGCTTTGCGGCAGGGTGAGTGGCGGGTGGGGGAGAGGGGCGAGCGCCTGGGGTCAGACCAGGCGACCAAAGAACCCTCCCCAGGGGGGGAGCTGGATGTCCCGGCCTTCCCAGGGGCAAGGCGCAAGGCCGTGCCCTTCGAGGCAAAGGACCGCGGCCGGGAGGGTGTACCGGACGGGTTCGGGACTGAGGTTGAAGGCGGCCAGGATCCGGTCCGAGCCCAAGTCGCGTCGAAGCGCCAGGAGCGGTTCGGGGGTCGCATAGAACTGGATCTCGCCGCGGCAGAGGGTTTCATGACCCTTCCGCCAGGCGAGGAGCTGCCGGTAGAAGGCCAGGACCGAGTGGTCGTCGGCCACCTGCCTGGCCACCGACCGGTTCAGATGACCCGGCGACATGGGCAGCCAGGGCTCGACCTTGGAAAAGCCACCCCGGGGCTGTTCATCCGTCCACGGCATGGGCGTCCGGCAGCCGTCCCGGCCTTTGTAGTCGGGCCAGAAAGCGATGCCGTAGGGATCGATGAGCCGGGCGTAGGGCACTTCGCCTTCCGGCAGACCCAGTTCCTCTCCCTGGTAGATGCAGAAGCTCCCCCGCAGCGACCCCAGCATGGCCACCAGCAGTTTGGCAAAAGCCGGATCCTCCACGCCCTTGCCCCAGCGGGTCACCACGCGCACACAGTCGTGGTTGGACAGCGACCAGCAACCCCAGCCGTCTCCCTTGCGAATGCGCTTCTCGAACTCCTGCACCGTGGCGCGGATCCGCTCGGCGCTGAATTCCTCTGTGAAGAGGCTGAACCCGTAGGCCATGTGCAGCTTGTCACCATCGGCTGTGTACTCGGCCATGGTGGTCAGGGCGCCCTCATCGCCCACCTCCCCCACGCTTATGGCGCCGTACTCATTCATGAGGGTGCGCAGGCGCTTCAGGAAGCCCAGGTTCTCCGGCCGGCTCTTGTCGTAGAGATGGATCTGGCAGCCGTAGGGGTTGCCCTCCCGGACGGAGGTCAGCTCCACCTTTCCGGGCTTGGCGGGCGGGTTGTTCCGCAGCTTCTTGTCGTGGAAGTGGAAGTTGCAGGCGTCGAAGCGGAAGCCATCCACACCGCGCTCCATCCAGAAGCGAACCTCTTCCAGCAACTGGGCCTGCACGGGCTCGTGGTGGAAGTTGAGGTCGGGCTGGGACTCCAGGAAGTTGTGCAGGTAGTACTGGCGGCGCCGCGGCTCCCAGGACCAGGCGGACCCCCCGAACACGGACTGCCAGTTGTTGGGGGGGGTGCCGTCCGGACAGGCCTCGGCCCACACATACCAGTCGGCCTTGGGGTTCGTGCGATTGGTGCGGCTCTCCTTGAACCAGGCGTGCTGGTCCGAGGAATGGGACAGCACCTGGTCGATGAGCACCTTCAGGCCCAGGCGGTGGGCCTCGGCCACGAGCTGATCGAAATCCGCCAGGGTGCCAAAAGTCGGATCCACATCCCGATAGTTCGACACGTCGTACCCGAAATCCTTCATCGGCGAAGTGAAGAAGGGCGAGATCCAGATGGCGTCCACGCCCAGCTCGGCCACGTAGGTCAGGTGGGCCGTGATGCCGGGCAGATCGCCCACGCCATTACCGTTGGTGTCCTGGAAACTCCGGGGGTAGATCTGGTAGATCGACGCACCGCGCCACCATTCGCTGGAACCCCAGTGGCCGTTCACCTCCAAGGAGGGCACGGTCTGGATTCCTTTGGCGGCGGGGAGCAGCGACATGGGCTGAGGCGTCCTAGGGGCAGTGATGAAAGGGTGAAGCAGCAGGGGTTGTGGTGGAGTCTGAAATCATCTTTGTAACCGCTTACACTCCAAGGGCCTGGATGAGCTGCCTGCCTGGGCCAGGTGAGAACTGAAGGGGGCAGGGGGTCGTGCGGTGGGTGGAATGTAAACGGTTACAAGAGGGTCGCAGGTATGGTCAACCGATGTCACGGGTCTGTCAAGAGGGTAAACTGGAGACCCCTTGGATCTTTTCAATCATTGCTACTAAATGTTGATTTCAGGGTTTTTAATTAACATGAAGCATTGCGGGCTCGGTTTGTCGCAGGGGGTGGTTCCTGCAGATCCGGTGGACGGCCCGCGCCAGACTGGGGACCATGGTGGTTACATCGGTGCCCGCCCCGGCTGGACGACCGTGCCTGCGCCCTTTCCCGTCCTGCTGAGGTGGAATTCACGTGTCTGCAAGCGTTGACAGCCCCGTTCTGGTCGCCGATGTGGGCGGCACCAACCTCAACCTGGCGCTGCTGGCGCAGGAGGGCGCCCGCTATCGCCTTTTGCGCAAAGCCCGCTTCAGCACTCAGGACGAGACCTCCATCCTGGGTCCCATCCAGTGTTTCCTGGCCGCCGAACCGTCCGTTCACCCCAGCTGGGCCTGTTTTTCCGGGGCGGGTCCCGTTCTGGACCGCCGCATCCATCTGACCAACGCGCCCTGGGACATCGATGCGAACGTCCTGGAACGCAGCCTCCAGATGCCGGTCCACCTGGTCAATGACTTCACCGCCCTGTCCTGCGGCGTGCTCCAGTTGGATCTGGCCGATCCGAGGCAGGTCACGCCCCTGCCCCATGGCGATGGCAGCCTACCAGTGGCCGATCCCCGGGGGCTGGCCCTGGTGGTGGGTGCCGGCACCGGCCTTGGCGTGGGCTTCATTGTCCACACCCCTCAGGGACCCCGAGCCTTCCCCAGCGAGGGCGGGCACATTGGTCTGCCGGTGTTCGACGAGGACACCCTCGCCCTTTGGCGGCATCTGCAGGAGGGCCTGCCGGGCCCGCCCGGCGCCGAGATGGCGGTGTCGGGCGTAGGCCTCGCCCACCTGTTCCGGTTCCTGCTGGACTCCCGACGCGCGGCCTGGACCCCCGCGGCCACCGCCATCCTGGCCCTCGCCACCGCGGATCAGCCCGCCGCCATTTCCGCCCAGGCGGCCTCGGACCCCGCCTGTGCCCGCGCCATGGCCCTTTTTGTGGACCTCTATGCTCGCGTTTGCGCCGAACTCTGCGCGGTGTTCCTGCCCACGGGTGGCCTCTATCTGGCCGGCGGCATCGCCTTCAAGAACATGGAACACTTCGTGGAGGGTGGTCGCTTCATGGCCCGCTTCGAGCGGAACTACCGCAGGCACCTGGATCAGCTCACCCGGGCGACGCCGGTCTACCTGGTCCATGACTATGATCTGAGCCTCTACGGCGCCGCCCACGCCCCCGCCTGCGTGCGCTGACCCGTGGCCATTTCAGTGAGTGACGCCAAGCACGCATTGACAGATCCCGAAACCGAACGGTATTCATGGGGAGTCGCCTTCTTCCTTGCGCTCCTCAACCCCTGCGGCCCCCCATGAAGATCACCATCGGCGAGATCGCCCGCCAATCCGGCGTTTCGACCGGAACCGTCAGCCGCGTCATCAACGGCAAACCCACTGTGGCGGCCGATACCCGGGCCACGGTGCTGGCGGTGATGAAGAAGTTGGGCTACGAGCCCGACCCGGTGGCCCGGGAGCTGTCGCGGCGCACCAAGCACACCCTGGGCATCTGGGTGGGCGCCGGTGAGAACCGGCTGTCGCCCTACTTCAATGTCATCTGGCGCGCCCTGCTGCGCGAGATGCAGAGCCACGCCACCCAGTTCGTGGAGCTGCCGGTGGACATCACCCAGGTGCGGCGGCGCATGGACGCGGTGCTGATGTTCCACTGCGCCGACATCGATCAGCGCCTGGCGACCCTGTGGCGACGCGGCGTGCCCGGCGCCCTCATCGGCCACCATCCTGGCGTGTCCTGTGTGGCACCGGACGACATGGGCGGCGGTCGCCTGGCGGCTTCCCGCTTGCTCGCCCTGGGGCATCGGGACCTGCTCCACCTCACGGTGGGCGACGAACATCAGTGGGCCGTGGATCGCGCCGCGGGCTTCACCACCTCGCTGGCCGAGCATATCGGTGGGTCTCTGGCGCCCGTCATCCTGCGGGGTGGCGGCTCCGTGCTGGGCGGCTACCGGCTCATGCGCGATGCCTGGCAGCAGGGGCATCGGCCCACGGGGATCTTCTGCGCCACCGACGAAATGGCCGTGGGTGCCCTGGGCGCCTTGGCGGATCTCGGCGTATCGGTTCCCACCCAGGTGTCCGTGCTGGGCTTCGATGGCTTGGTGGACCTCTACCCAGGCCTGGCCTCCGTGGCCCAGGACATTCCCGCCATCGCCCATGAGGCCGTCACCCTCGCCCTGGGCGCCATCGATCGCGACGCCGTCCGGCACATCATCGTCCCCGTGGAGATCGTCGAAGGGGCCACCCTGGGACAGGCCCCCCGCAAGGGCTGAAAGGCTTCTGGCTGGTTGGAGCCGCCCCCCCTGTCGCACCTCGCCACCCGTTCGCACACCTGCGCACACTTTCTTGGGGGTTTGGCTATGGCGGATGACATCGAGATCCTGTGGCTGCAAGCGGTGGAAGAGCATGACTACCCCTCGGCCGAGTCCTACCTCCGCCTGTTCCACCCGGAGGACCGCGCGGCTGAATTGGTGATGAAGCTGCGCGCGGCCCCCATCGTCCAGTTCAAGGCGAAGGACATCTTCCGCGCCTCGCAACTGTCCTCCCTTGGCCTGAGCAATGCGCATGTCGAGAGGGACCGGAAGAAGATCCAGAAAGGGGCGTTCCTGTCCCCCCTGCTGCTGGTCCGGGATGAGGTGAACGGCCGGGTGGTGGTCGCAGATGGCTACCATCGGCTGTGTGCCATCTACGCGTTTGATGAAGACGCCTGGATTCACTGCAAGATCGTTTGAACCGTTGGTCCGGGAGGCTACCCATGGACATCCAGGGCCCCATCAACTTCACCGAGAAGTTCGCAGCCTTTCAGGAACACTGGGCCGCGCGGGGGAGCTGTTCGTCATCCCCAAGGGCCGCGAACACATCACCCGCGCCGCCTCCGAGTGCCTGGCGCTGCTGGTGGAACCACGGGGCGTCGTCAACACCGGCGAGGCGGGGGGTCCGCTGACAGCCCCCCGCGATGTGTGGATCTGAGGCCAGGAGCCAACGCAGGAAACGCTTTCGCTAGTTACGCCGCACCGCGAACCCCTGGAATCCCTCGCCGTCCCAGCGCAGGGGGTGGGGCTGAAACAGGGCTGTCGCCTCGTCTCCGGGCTCGGAGGTCGCTCCCGGCCTGGCGGGCCACACCTTGGCGGGAACCAGGTCCGGCCGCGCCTGTTCGAGCCACTCACGATGGGCGAGGCCCTCTTCGGGCAGCCAGGAGCAGACGGCGTAGATGAGCAGGCCGCCGGGGGCCAGGTGATCGGCCGCCGCGGTGAGCAGACGGCGCTGGAGGCTGGTCAACCGTGGCAGATCCTCATGCTTGAGCCAGGGCCACTCGGGGTGCTTCTGCAGGGTGCCGCTGCCGCTGCAGGGGGCATCGAGCAGGATGAGATCAAAGGTGACGCCACAGACTTCCAGCCACTCGGCCGCGTCGGCCTGGACGACCTGGGCCGCCACGCCGCGCTGCTGCAGGGTCTGGCGCAGCCGTGCGGCCCGCTTGGGATGCACCTCGAGGGCCGTGAGGGTGGCTCCGGGATGGCGCAAGGCCAGGGTGGTGGTCTTGCCGCCGGGGGCGGCACAGGCATCCAGGATGCGGGTGACGGGCTGGTCCCACCGATAGGCCAGCAGGGCCTGGGAGCTGCGATCCTGCACCATGCCGCCAGAGGCTTCCAGCCAGGGTCGGGGGAAGGGGGCGCCTTCCTCAAGACAGAGGCAACCCGGCAGGCCGGCCACGGGTACCAGACCTTCGGGAACATCACCCTTGAGCAGGCGGAAGTCGGGGCGGGGTGGTTGCTGGAGCCGCGCCCACAGGGCCTCCAGTTCGCCTTCGGCCCGGTGGGGTGCCAGTGCGGCGTTCAGGGCGCGGTCCACGGCGGGACTGCGGTCCAGGGCGGCGGGCAGGGCGTCCAGCTCGGCGGCCAGGGCGACACGGTCTTTGGCGGCCCGGCGCAGAATCGCATTCACCAGGCCCTTGTGAGGGACAAAGCCCAGGTCGCGGTCCGCGGCCAAGTCCACGGATTCGTTCACGGCCGCGTGGTCGCTCACGCCCGGCAGCCAGGCCAGCTGGGCCAGCCCCATGGCCAGGGAGACACGGGTGCCCAGGGGCACGCCCCGGTCGGGATCCTTCAGTTTGGGTTTCACCCAGGCCTGGAGACGGCCCCAGCGGCGCAGGCAGAGCCCCAGCAGCGCCTGGGCCAGGTGCGCATCTTCGCCCAGGTCGCGGTCCCAGATGTCCGGTACGCGGCCACCCTCCCCGAAAACCTCGTGGAGGGCGTGGGCGACATGGAGGCGGGCGGGCGTGGACATGGGGTACCCATCATCCTGGAAAGCCTGGGGCTGCGATAGCCGACAGGGTCGGACCGCTCTCGGGATGGGGCAGAGATCGCGCCGGAGCACCCCCGTCGCTCCTCAAGGCTAATCTCTCTTTTTTGGAGGCCTCGTCCGTAGTCATTCAAATATATCACGATATACATCAATGCCGATTATTTCACGTCTTGTTTTACAAAATATTAACATTTTTTAACACTGTGCATGCTTGACCCATCCTGAGACCGGCCTATCCTGACGTTCTTGTGGACTTGCAAAATACATGCATTGTCCGCGTATTTGGTGTTTTTAAATCAAGGCGTCTGGGATCGCGACCTGGCCCTTGAACCCCCGTCAGCCCGCCCCCCCGGGGGGCCCTCCAGGAGCAACCCATGCCCCATCCCGATCTCCATGACGCCCCGATCCTCACCCATAAGGACCCGCTCTGGCCGCTGTTCTGCCCCAAACCCACGGTGAAGATCCTCTGCTACACGGACGACACCGGCGTGCAGATGGACCGATCCACCGCCTTCGGCCTCGGCATCCTCAAGGACTGGCTGCAGTCCGCCAATCCCTTCTACGCGAACTTCCAGATGGACCTGCTGAACCGCCACGACGGCGGCCACGCCCACAACAAGCTCACGGCCGCGCTGCTCGGTGGCTACGACCAGGTGTGGTTCTTCGGCGTGGGGCAGTGCAACCTGTCCACGGAGCCCCAGAATGAGCTCACGGCCCCGGAGATCGCGGCACTGCAGACCTGGATGGATGCAGGCGGCGGCGTGCTCATCACCGGCGACCACGCCAATCCCAAGCCCTTCGGCGCAGACGCGGGCCTGGATCCACTGCTCAACCTGGGCCGCGCCATTGGCAAGGGCGTGCCCCGCGCGGGCCAGCTGCGCAAGTGGGAGGGCCTGCCCGACGCCAGCATCACCAACAACCACAACACCATGGTGCCCACCGCCGCCCTTCCGGACGTGAACGTGGGCGGCCAGCCCCAGCAGTCCGACCACGTGCCACAGCAGCTCATCCTCACCCGCCACACCGTGCCGACCTGGCATCCCTACTTCATCCGCAAGAAGCGCCCTCACCCTCTGTTCTGCGGTCGCACCGGCCTCATCGACATCTTCCCCGACCACATGCATGAAGGCCTGCCTGTGCTGCCCACCGCCTACGGGCCCGAGTGGCCCACGGGGCCCGGCGGCATCCAGCCCCTGCCGGCCATCGAGGCCAAGGGAACGGACAAGCGGAACGGTGCCATCTACCCGGTCAGCATCGCCTACGACGGCGACGACGGCGGCGTCGGTCGCATCGTGGCGGACGCCACCTGGCACCACTACTTCAACATCAACCTGGAGGGCTTCACCAGCGGCTCGCCGGCCTTCACCGCAGACGGCAGCCCCGAGCAGAAGGCCCTCGCGAACTACTACCAGAACCTGGCGGTGTGGCTGTCCCCCAAGGCCAAGCGCCAGGCCATGCGCTGCTCGATCTGGTGGTGGCTGGTGACCCATCCCGAGATCATCGAGGTGGCCCGCGCGCCCTTCTGGATCCTGGGCGGCGCCGCCTACGATGTGCTGGGACGCTGGGCGAGCCAGTGCACCATCACCGAGTTCATCTGGATCGATTTCCCGAAGTACCTGCTCTACGAGCGCGACCCCAAGCACCCCCCGCTGCCCTGGCCGCCGGAAGAGGTGATCCTGGGGGGCATCCTGCTGGAATACCAGGAGGCCATCCAGCACGCCGCCGCGGGCAAGCCCGTGCCGGATCGCCATGCCCTGCAGGCCAGTGGCTTCAAGCGCGCCGCCGCCTACCACGCCGAAAGCCTGGCGGCAGGCCTGAAGGGCGCCCAGAGCGCCGTGGAAGCGCTGGAGAAGGTGCTCCACCAGGGCCACGGCAAGGGCTGAGGAACACCCTCGGGCCGGGAGAGGTGGAGGCTTCGGCCTCCACCTTTTTTGCGTCGGGCGGGGGAGCATGCGCATCGAATAGGAGGATTCCAGGGGACGGGTCCCGGCCTCGCAAGGGTTACTCTGTCCCTGGCAACACCAGGAGGCTCCCATGGCCCACCACTACCCCCTGCAGCTCAACTGGACCGGCAACACCCTCGACGGCACCTACAACCGCAACGCCGCCGTCACGACCGCCGGCAAGCACCCGCTGGCCGTGAGCAGTGCCCCGGAATACGCAGGTGACGCCTCGCGCTGGAACCCCGAGGACCTCCTCGGCTCGGCCCTGGCCACCTGCCACATGCTGACCTTCCTGGCCCTCTGCGCCAAGGCCAAGGTCGAGATCCTGGGCTACGAGGATCAGGCCGAGGCGGTGCTGGACACGGTCGACAAGGTCACGCGGGTCACCCAGGTGCACCTGCGCCCGGTCATC
>JANYAZ010000221.1 GCA_025361045.1 Geothrix sp.
CCGTCCCCGGGTACGGAGGTTGTCATGGCCGCCCATGTCCTTTACCCCCTTCGCCGCTTCGCCGTGGGCCACCCCTACCTGGCTGACTGGCTGCTCCTGACCGTGGGCACCCTGGTGGCCCTTCTGCTCTGGGTTTGGAACTCCTAGGAGGGCTGGTCTCATCCTGGAGGCTCGACAGGCGCCCCCGTTCCGCTAGAATGGAATGTCCTATTGGCGCGTAGCTCAGCGGTAGAGCACCACCTTGACACGGTGGGGGTCGGCGGTTCGAGACCGCCCGCGCCAACCAGCCAAAGGCCGCCATGCGGCCTTTTTCATGCGGATTCCTTAGAACTGGAACCCGGCCGAGATGAGCAGGCTCTTGAGTTGGGTGTCGCGCTCGTCCTGGGTCCGGGGGCGTCCCATGATGCGCTTCCAGTCGGCGGCATATTCCAGCTTCAGGGGGAACCCCAGCTTGAGGATCAACCCCGCGCCCAGGGTGGTTCGCAGGGCTGGGAAGGGCGCTATGGCACCCGCCTCTGGCCGGAGGCTTCGATAGACCTGTCCGGAGTCCACGAAGACCTCCGCCCAGATGCTCTGGCCGATCAAGGGAAACCGGTACTCCAGATTCACCACGGCGAGGGCCTGGCCCCCCAGCGGAATGATCTGGGGCAGCAGGTTGCCGCTTCCGTCGGTCCGCCTCACCTCTCCCAGCATGTCCGGTTCAACACCACGAACAGTAAAGGAACCACCCCCAAAGAACCGCTCGGACAGAGGAAGGTCCTCGGCGCTATGGTCCGTGGGCCGAGCCAGCCCGATCCTGACGCCAGCCATCACCACACCATTTTCCGCATGGAACCCCAGTGCCCAATTCCACTGGTGTCTGAGGTCCAGCTTCACGAAGCTGCTGTTGGCCGAGGTTCCGAACAACTGATTGGCCAGTTCCAGTCTTCCCAGGAAGAAGGTACCGTCCGTCGGATCATAGGGGCGATCCCGTCGATCCACCGCCACCTGGAGGTAGGGTGCCGAAATGATGCTGCGGGATGGCGTCCGGGCGATGAGGAACAGATCCTGGTTCGAGATCAACGGGACACCATTGCTATCGGTATTCGAGGCCACTTCCACCCGCTCAAACCGATAGCCGAATTGCACCGCCTGGCTCGGACCAATCTTCCAATCCAGGCTTGGCGTAAAACGCCGACGCCGCGCGAGGAAGGCCGCCTGGGCTTCTTCGATGTAGGCCCCTTCCATGTGAAACCGGGTGCGAGTGGCCAGCCATGAATCGAGGGCACCTGGCAGGAACCAGGGATCGGTATAGCCGATGCTGTAACTGTCCACCGAGCGCTTGATGTCGCCCGTGGGGAAGGCCCGACGCAACGCCGGACTTTCGAGAGTCTGGTCCCCGGCACGAAGGCCAAAATCCAGCACGCGTCCCATGCCGCCGACATTCAACCGCTGCGCATTCAGACCGAAGTGATAGCCCTGGGTCTTGTCGTAGCCGAAGGATTCGGTGAAGACCCATGGGCCCCGCTCCTGTAGCCGCAGCGCCAGATCACCACGTTCCCAGGGTTGTTGATCCTGATCGGGCAGGTCTTTGAGCGTCAGCAGGTCCACACGCTGGAAGGCCCCTAAACCACCCAGCCGGACCTGGCCCTCGTCGAGCCTGGCTGGATCCAGCGGCGCACCCTGCGGGAGTTCAGCCTCCCTCAGGACCGCCAGGGCCCGGGTCCGGTCGCTGCCCTGGACCACCAAGCGTTTCGCCCGATCCAGCGGCTGGGAGGGCACCTGGATCCGAACGATGGGCTTGTCCCCGTCATCTTCGAAGGCGAGCTTCACCTGGGGGTTTGCGGCTCCGGCCGAAGACAACCGTTGGCGCAAATCCGCCACCACCAGGGCCAGGTCATTCCGGACCAGGGGCAGCGCCGGTTGGAAGGTGAGCCGCACGCCATGGGGCGTGGCTTCCATGGTCCCCTTGAACCCCCGGAGATGCCTCCGGTCGGAACGGTACCAGGTGTCACCGGCCACCGGCACAGGGCGATCGGACAGTGCCAGCAGGAGGCTCTTGGACAGATTCTCGGTGGAGAAACCTGGCTCGGCAGGAAGGTCCAGGATCAGTGCCTCCAGGAAGCGGCGTTGCCCTTCGCGGATGAGCAGGCGAACCTCAACGGACCCATCCGGCGCCGTGTCCACGCGCCGTCGCACCCTGACGTCAGGGAACCCGCGCTGGAGATAGAACGCGGTCACACGATCCTCCAGGGCCTTGACGACCTCGGCTTTGGCATGGGGTGGCAGGACCAAGAACCGCTTGGGCAGCACCACGGCCGCCCTGAGATCTTCCTCAGACAACTCCCGGTTGCCCTCGAACTGGACTTTCCCAAGCGTGCGCCTCGGGCCATGTTCAATGACATAGGTCAGCGAGACCGCCATGGGTCGTTCTACAGTCCCTGAAGTCACCACGCGTTCGTAGCTGACCTTCACTTCGGGAAAACCCTGGTTGCGGAAGTAGGTCGTGATGCGTCCAGCCCCTTCTTCTAGCAGGCTCGGCGCGTACCGTTCAGCGCGAGCGAGTGGCACGAATTCCGACAGCCGGGGCTGACCCCAGAGGGGTGCGAAAAAATTCAATCCCTTGGCTTGGAGCTTCACCCTGGGGCCCGGGCTGACCTCGATCAGCATGACCCCAGCCTGGCTGGTGGGTTCCAATCGCACGGAACCCTCGAGCCGACGGTCCTTCACCAGCCGCTGTCGAATCCGTCGTTGGGCCTCCCGAACCAACGTCGGAGTCCAGAGCGAAACACCTGGCTTGAGGCCAGCCACTTTCAGAAGGGTGTCTCGCGTGTAGGGGCTGGGATCCCCCTCGAGGCGAATGTCCTGAATTCTGGCCGGTGCCCCAAGGCTCAGAGTCAGCCTCAGGTGGCGACCCCCTTGTTCCAAGGCCGCATCGATCTTGGCCGAGGGATACCCAGCCTCCCGCAAGCGCTGCTCTGCCGTTGCAATTAAAACGGATCTTCGCTGAGACCCCACGCGTTGTCCCCGGCGGAGTTCGGACAGGAGGGTCTTCCGGAGATCGGCCGGAATGCCATCCCCCTCCCACCGCCATGTGGACAGTGGAGCCAGTGGGTTGAGCCTGAGCAGAACGGAACCGTCCGCGCCGAGCGTCCCATCCACTGAGTGGTAGCGGTCGACCAGACGCACCGCCGCGAGGGCCTGCTGAAACGCCACATCATCCACTGATTGGCCGACTTTCAATCCCAAGGCCGCCAAAGCAAAACGGCGATCATCCCCATCCCCGCCTTCAATGTTGATGGCGATCAGAGGGCGAAGCGCATCAGCCGCCCCAGCGCCGACCGAAGCCAGTGCCAGGAGGCCAATACCCAGGGCGGCGCGAAGACGCACCGTCCTAGAAGCCCGCGAGGGCCTCGTCCTCGGTGTCCTTCACTTCAAAGACCGAGTGAAGGCTGGTCATCTTGATGAGGCTGAAGATCTTGCCGCTCATCCCACAGATGCGGAGTTCTCCACCTTTACCCTTGATGGAGGTGTAGCAGCCGACAAGCTCGCCCACACCGGAAGAATCCAGGTAGCTCACCTTGCTGAAGTTGATGACGATCTTCCGCTCTCCGTTGGACAGGGAGGTCCGCACGGCCTCTCCCAGTTCCTGGTCGCCATCACCCAGGGTGATCTTGCCTTCGGGGTAGAGGATGAGCACATCGTTGTGCTTACGCGTGTTCAGGATCATAGAGTCCTCGAGGTGAGCGGCCAGTGTAGCAAGGCTGTCATGCCAGAACGCAACCCGGAGACGACCCCGAGGCCAGGCCCCACCCCAGGTCCCTTCGGTAAACGGCACGGGGTCTGCATCCCTTCCGTGGACACCGGGTTCACCGGGTTCATTCTGCAGGGTGCACCATGTTCGACCTCACCAGTGGCAACCAGATGATCCAGGCCATGGATCGCGGCCTGACCCTGGCTTCCCGGCGCCAGACCCTCATCGCCTCCAACCTGGCCAACCTGGATACACCGGGCTACCGGACCCGGGATTTCAGCTTCGAAGGCGCCATGAAGTCAGCTCTGTCTGGGCAAATATCACCCATCAACCTTCGAGCCACCCACCCCATGCACCTCCAGGGCAGCACCAGCTCGTCCCTTCCACCGACCACCGACGCCCTTCAGCCCAACTCTGAACGCAATGACGGCAATGACGTGAGTCTGGATCGGGAGAACATGCTGCTGGCCCGCACCCAGACCACCTACCAGACGGCCTCCACCCTCATGCAGGTCGAGCTTCGGAAGCTCTATTCCATGATCCGAGAAGCGAGCGCGCACTGATGAGCATCAACCAGATCCTCGACATCGCGAGCACCGGCATGGCCGCCCAGCGTCTGCGGGTCCAGCTCATCGCCTCGAATGTCGCCAACAGCGAGACCACTCGAACCAAGGAGGGTGGCCCCTTTCGGCGCCGGGATGCGGTTTTCCAGGCCCAGGACATGGGATTTTCGGGGGCCCTCGCCAACGCCGGCGTCCGGATCGCTTCCATCCGCACCAGCGATGAACCCTTTCTCACCCGCTACGAGCCGGGTCACCCGGATGCCAACGCGGATGGCGTGGTGAGCTACCCCAACATCAACCCCGTGGAAGAAATGGTGAACCTCACCGAGGCCAGCAGGGCCTATGAAGCCAACATTGCCGTCGTCCGGTCTGCCAAGGCCATGGCCTCCTCCGCCCTGGAAATCCTCCGCGTCCAGTAACCTGTCGGAATTTCGACTTGCCCCAGGACCACCCCCGACCGATCGTGTGAAAGACCTTCCCCCCGAGCCCACCCATGGAACCCCTGCAAAACATCCCCCAGCTGTCCCCGCTCAGCCCCCTTGCCGGGACCCCCAAACCCGGCCAGGGCAGCGGTACGCCTGGGGCCGACGGGGGGGTGGCCTTTGGCGATCTCCTCAAGCAGGCCCTCCAGGAAGTGAACCAGGCTTCCGCCCAGGCCGAGGATGAGGCACGGAACTTGATGACAGGGGAGAGTGCAGACATGCACACGGCCATGCTGGCTGTCCAGAAGGCCGATCTTAGCTTCCAGATGATGATGGCCGTTCGGTCGAAACTGATCGATGCCTACCGCGAGGTCATGCGCATGCAGATGTAGCGCAGGCC
>JANYAZ010000230.1 GCA_025361045.1 Geothrix sp.
GCATCACTTCCAGCACCGAGGCGGCGTCCACGCCGGCTTCCTCCTCGCGCCAGGAGTCGTAGTCCGTCACCAGGGCGATGCAGGCGTAGCAGAGCTCCGCTTCACGGGCGAGGCGGGCCTCGGTCACCTGGGTCATGCCGATGAGATCCGCGCCCCAGCTCTGATGGAGTTTGCTTTCGGCGCGGGTGGAGAAGGCCGGACCCTCCATGCATACGTAGAGCGCGTCGCCCTCGATGGGCAGGTCCATGGCGCGACCCGAGGCGAGCAGCGTCTCCGTGACGTCGGCGCAGGTGGGCTCGGCGAAGCTCACGTGGGCCACCAGGCCTTCGCCGAAATAGGTGTCCTTGCGGTGCCTCGTCTTGTCGATGAACTGGCTCACCAGGCGCAGCTCGCCGGGCTTGTGGCGGGCCTGCAGGCTGCCCACGGCGGATACGCAGATCAGCCGCTCGACGCCCACGGATTTCAGTGCCCAGAGGTTGGCCCGGTAATTCACCTCGCTGGGGGTGAAGCGGTGGCCCTCGCCATGCCGCGCCAGGAAGGCCACGGGCGCGCCATCCAGCGTGCCCAGGTGCACGGGGCCCGAGGGCTCGCCGAAGGGCGTCTCCACCTCCTGTGCCCGGTCGAGGGCCAAGCCCTCCATCCGGTAGAGGCCACTGCCGCCGATGATGCCGATGGGTGCTCGCATCCCGCCATTGTACTTGCGGCGAGGTTCCCTGCCGTGCTTCTCTGGTGGTCCTGACAATTCAGTGTTGGATGTTCGGGAAGCAGGTGAGATTCCTGCACTGCCCCGCAACGGTAAGCACCACGGCCCCCCATTTCCGGGATCAGGGGCGTGAGACCTCAAGCTCAGACCACTGGGAATCGTCCTGGGAAGGTCTGAGGGGAGCTGAAAAGCCCCTGTCGCGTGCGAGTCCGGAGACCGGTCCTGCACCTCACCCCCCGTCGCGGGAACGGGCCGGGCCTTCCCCCTTTTGGGACGCCCAGCCCCCGCGACTTCATGCGTGGAGGCATGATGGGTATCCCCCGGATCTCATCCCTGTTGGCGGCCGTGGCCGCCCTTTCCCCTCTGGCGGCTTCGGCCGCCGAGCCCGAGCGCAAGCCCGGCGAGGCCACGGTCACGGTCAGCGCCGAGGCGCAGCCCGTGGAGATCACCCGCACGCCCGGCCCCGTGCGCATCGTGGAGGCCGAGGAGCTGGCCCGCCTGGGCAGCCGCACCCTGGCCGAGCTGCTGGAGGTGCTCCAGCCCGGCGCCGTGATGGCCAGCGGCGGCGCCGGGGCCACCGCCTCGGCCTTCCTCAACGGCACCCTCAGCCGCAACGTGGTGGTGCTGCTGGATGGCCTGCGCCTCAACGACCCCACGGCCATCAGTCCCGACCTGGGCACCCTCAGCCTGATGGGCATCGCCCGGGTGGAGCTGGTGCTGGGGCCCTCCTCCGTGCTCTACGGCAGCGACGCCATCGGCGGCGTCATCGCGCTCACCAGTGTGGGCCGGGGTGCCGAAGGGTTCCACGGCCAGACCGGCCTGAAGGTGGGCACGGACGGTCTGCTGGGCGGTACCGCGCGGGTGCAACTTTCCGAGCGCAAGGCCTGGATTGCCGCGGGGGCCGAAGCCTTGAAGCAGGACAACGGCTTCCCCAGCGACGCCTTCCGCCAGGCCGGCGGCTTCCTGCACCTGGGCACCTCCTTCGAAGACGCTGAGTTCACGGGCTTCTACCGCAACAGCGGGCAGACGGCGTCCGTGCCCTTCACCACCGCGGGCTATCCCGCCGTGCGCGCCTACCAGCCGGGCCGCGAAACCCGCGCCCGCCAGGAGAGCTGGGGCACCTCACTGCGCTGGCCCCTGCTGTCCAACCTGGTGCTGGAGAACACCCACCAGACCCTGTCGGGCAATACCAGCGACCCCAACGGGCCCCTGCGCCAGCAGACCGACCGAACCTTCCACCGGGGGGAGGAACAGCTCACCCTGCACTGGACGCCCACGAAAGACCTGCGCCTCTCGGCCCGCCTGGAGGGTCGGGAGGATGTCAGCCACGCCCGGAACTACTACGACCCCGCCACCTTCGCGGCGGTGCAGTACCGAGGCGAGGGAAGGGACCTTGCCGGGGCCCTGGAAGGCCGGTGGGCGCTGCTGGAGGGCCTCGACTGGGTGGCGGGCCTGCGCCGCGATGCCGGCCACCGTGACCTCACCCGTCTGGACACTGGACAGCGCAGCCGCGCCGGCAGTGCCGAAGCCGGTACCTGGCGCTCGGGGCTCAACTGGGTGGTGGCGCCTGCA
>JANYAZ010000274.1 GCA_025361045.1 Geothrix sp.
AGCACCAGCAGGCTGATGAAAATCAGAATGGTGAATCGGTAGAGCCGGGTGCTCGGGTGGAAGGCGCCGAGGGTGGCGGTGGTCATCTTGTGATCCTTTGTTTCCGGTCTATCGCTGGGGATTAATGGATCCAAACAGCTGGCGAGAGGAAAGACTCAAACAAGCGAATCTTTCATCCTGCCACCAAGGGCGTGGGTCACCTGTTATTGGAATTCGTTCTCACCAACATTAACAATATTTAACATGGGCACCTGGACGCGGGGGGATAGCCTTTTTTCACCATCATCAAGTCATTCCTACCCCCCCATCATTTTTGGAGCCTCGGCTCCCCGGAGGTACTGCATGCCGTCCCGTCTCACCCTGCGTCTCGTTGCCGCCGCGATCCTCGTGGTCCCGGCCTTTGCCGCCCGTCCCATCGAGGCCACGCTGGCGGACGAGGCCCGACGCCATCTTGATGCCCGGGTCTACCAACTCGGCCTCGACCGGAACCATAGCTTTGTCCAGAAGAGCGTGTTCGAAGAGGCCACTGGCGAAGCCCATGTGCGCATGAACCAGTTCTACAAGGGCGTACGCGTGTTCGAGGGTGAAGCCATTGTCCACGTGCTGGGCGGCCGCGTCACGGATCGCACCGACGCCCTCGCCCGCGGGCTCAACCTCAACGTGATGCCCAGCCTGGGCATCACCGAAGCCCTGGGTGCGGCCCACCAGGCGCTGGCCCCCAGGGGTGCCTATGCCCATGTCCCCACCGCCGAACTCGTGGTCGCCACCATCACCCGCGAGATCGAGACCTTGCGCGGCACCCGCACCCTGGCCCAGCCTGCGCTCGCCTATCACATCCACACAGAGCTGGAGAACGGCGCCGAAGAAACCCGGCACACCGACTTCCTGGTGGATGCGCACAGTGGGGCCATTCTTGAGCAGTGGAGCACCCTGCACACCACCGCCGCCAGCGGGATCGGCAACAGCCAGTATTCCGTCAAGGTCACCCTGCAGACCAACACCACCGCCGGTGGCTATGAGATGCGCGACATGACCCGCGGCACCACGGGCAACTACACGACCAACCTGAACCACGCCACCAGCGGCGTTGGCACCATCTACACCGATGCCGATAACACCTGGGGCGACGGAGCGAACTACGTGGAGGGTTCCTCAACCACGGCCGCCAACGGCCAGACGGCGGCGGTGGATGCCCACTTCGGCGTCCAGACCACCTGGGACATGTACAAGAACGTCTTCGGCCGCAACGGCATCGATAACGCCGGCACCGCTGCCTACAGCCGCGTTCACTACAGCAACAGCTACGACAATGCCTTCTGGTCCGACAGCTGCTTCTGCATGACCTACGGCGATGGCAGCAGCTTCCTCACCCTCACGGCCCTGGATGTGGCCGGCCACGAGATGACCCACGGCGTGACCAGCCGGACGGCCAACCTTACCTACCGCGGCGAAAGTGGCGGCCTGAATGAGTCCATGTCCGACATCTTCGGTACCATGGCCGAGTTCTACCGTGGCAGCACCGGCAGCACCATCCCCAGCACGGGTGGCAACTGGACCATCGGCGAACAGCTCGAGACCCCCAGCTTTCCCACCCCCCTGCGCTACATGTACAAGCCCAGCCTGGACGGTGCCTCCAAGGATGCCTGGAGCAGCACCCTGAAGCGTCTGGACGTGCACTACTCCAGCGGTCCCATGAACCGCTGCTTCTACTTCCTGAGTCAGGGCACGGGCACCGGCAACTACGCCTCCACGTATCTGCCTGGCGGCATGACGGGCGTCGGCAACGACAAGGCCGCCCACATCGTCTACAAGGCCCTTACCGCCTACATGACCTCCAGCACCACCTACGCTGGTGCGAAGACCGCCTGCCTCAACGCGGCCGTGTCCCTTGGTTATGCGGTGGGTTCTGCCGAATACACGGCTGTCGTCAACGCCTTCAAGGCCATCAACGTGAACTGAGTCCCGGAACGAACCAAAGGGAAGGGCCCCATCACGTGGGCACTTCCCTTGTCGGTCCACCGATTCCCCCTGTTCCACCCCCGCTGGCCCGGCGATAGTTGGGGCATGTCCTCGCCCTCCCGCCGCACCTGCCCCAGCTGTCACACCCGCCTCTCACCCCTGGCGGCGGAATGCCCGGAGTGCGGTCTGGCCCTGGCGCCACCCCGGCAGGGCCGACCCCTGCTCTTCCAGGCCTCTGCGTTGGCCCAGGTCTCCTACGAGCCCCCTCCCCGGACGCTGACAGCTCCGGCGCTCGGACGGGTGGCCCCCGTGACTGTAGAGGTGGGTCTGGATGAACTGGAGCGCCCGGGCGCGCTCCCGCCACTGCCCACGTCTTCCGCCCAGCCCACCCTGGGCACCCAGGAGCCGGCTGCCAGCTTCTGGCCGCTCGTGAAGGTCGAAGCCTCCGAGGCGCTGCTACTGGCCTTGGTGCAAGTCCTGGCGATATCGTTGCCCGCCTGGGCCCTGGGGGTTCCACCGGGCCGCCTGCTGCTGGGCGCCTGGCCCCTGGTCCTCCCCTACCTGTTCGCCACATCCTGGATCTTCTTCATGGCCCCCCTGGTGCTCGCCGGTCAGTCGCCGATGATGGGGCTGTTCGGCGTCACCCTGCCGGAGAACACCCCCGAACGGCGCATGACCTTCTCCTTCGTTCACCTGTTTTCGGTAATCTGCTTTCCCTTGAGTTTCCTCTGCATGGTCCTCAGCCCGCGTCACCAGACGCTGGCCGAGCTGCTCAGTGGTCAGGAGTTGTTGTCCCGCCCCACCGCGCGGATGCGCTGAGGTTCCAGCTCCCGACTACTCGATGATCGGTTCCAGGTGGTAGGGAATGGAGATCACCACGATCTTCGGTTTCATCAGCAGGGTGCCCTTGATGCGCCAGGCCGTCTGGTTGTGCAGCAGGTTGGCCCACCAGTGCCCTGTCACGAATTCCGGCAGAATCACCGTGATGGTGTATTCCGGCTCGACCCGTCGCATGCGGTCCAGCTCTTCGACGATGGGCTCCACGATCTTGCGATAGGGGCTCTCGATGGCGCGCAGGGGAATCCCCTCGCAGTAGTTCGGCCAGTCGGCTCGCAGACGCTGCAGGGCGGCACTCTCCCGGCCGGTGTCGTCGGGGAAATCCACCGTGATGGCCTCCACTTCGCCTCGATCGGCGATCACCTTGGCGTAGTTCAGTGCCTGCACCACCCCGGAATGGATTCCGGAAACCAGCACCACCACGCGATTCCGGCGGTGGGGGAGGAATTCTGTGCGGCTGCCAGCCAGGATGGACTTCACCCGGATGTAGTGACGGTGGATCTGCAAGAACAGCCACACCATCATGGGAATCAATACCACCACCAGCCAGGCGCCGTGGACGAACTTGGTGACGGCGATGTCGAGCATGACGATGCCCGAGGCCGCCATACCGATCCCATTGATCACCGCCTTGCTCAACCACTGGGGTTCGCTTGTTTTGAGTTTGATCCAATGGATGACCATGCCCGCCTGGGAGATGGTGAATCCCGTGAACACACCCAGGGCGTAGAGCGGCAGCAGCAGGTCCGTGTTGGCGTGGAGCACGAAGACCAGGAAGCAGCTGACCGCCGTGAGGATGAGGATGCCATTGGAGAAGACCAGCCGGTCGCCCTGGCTGGCGAACTGGCGGGGCAGGTAGTTGTCCCGTCCCATGAGGGCCGCCAGACGTGGGAAGTCCGCATAGGCGGTGTTGGCCGCCACCACCAGGATGGCGAAGGTGAAGGTCTGGGTGAGGTAGTACATCAGCTTGGGCAGGCCGTGGCTGACATCGCCATAGATGGCCTTGGCCAGCTTGGATAGCAGCGTTTCCGCTACGACGCTGGGGTCGGCACTGTGCTGATAGACCACCCCGAAGCGCTGGGAGAGCAGGGTGATACCCAGGAACATGATGCCGAGCAGCACCACCATCCAGATCATCGTCTTGGAGGCATTGTGCTCGGCGGGTTCCTTGAAGGCCTGGACCCCGTTGGAGATGGCTTCGACCCCGGTCAGCGCGGTGCAGCCGGCCGAGTAGGCCCGCATGAAGATCCAGATCATGGCCAGGCCGCCAAAGCGCTGGGTGTGTTCCACGGCTGTCTGAACCTGGACGGGAGTGGGTCCTCCGCTGAACACCGTACGAATGGTGCCCACCGCCAGCATGGTCAGCATGAGCGCCACGAAGCCATAGGTGGGAATGGCGAACAGGGCCCCGCTCTCCTTCACTCCGCGGAGGTTGGCCAAGGCGATGAACACGATGGCAGAGAGCGTCAGCGCGACGTTATGCCCATCCAGCACCGGGAAGGCGGCCGTGATGGCCGCCACGCCCGAGGATACGGAGGCCGCGACCGTCAGGATGTAATCGATAAGCAGACTGGAGCCCGCCACCAGGGCCGCCAACTCGCCCAGGTTTGACTTGGCCACGATATAAGCCCCGCCCCCGGTGGGGTAGGCGAGGATGGTCTGCCGATAGCTGACCCCAAGAATGGCGAGCAGGCCTACGATGCCGAGGGCCACGGGCACGGATAGGCCGAACAATGGGTGCACCGCTGCCACCGTCACCGCCGCGGCCACTCCGTGCAGGTTGCTCGAGAGGCTGGCCATGATCTCCTGGGTGGCGTAGGCCACCGAGGAGAGGGCGTCCGAGCTGAACACCGACAGGCCAATGACATTGCTGACCTTGGTGTGGGAGGAATCGCCACTGGCAAGGCGCCGACCCAGGAGGACTCTTCGAAAATTGGCCATGGTTCTATGTTCCTGGTTCAGCGGGCCATCAGCCAGAGGCCGGACAGGGTGGCTGCGAGGCCCACCAGCTTGGAAGGCTGGAGCTGCTCACGGAAGAAGAGGAAGGCCAGAAGGGCCACCAGTGCGAAATTGGCGTTCATGATGCCCACGGCCAGCGCAGCCTTGGCACCACGGGAAAAACTCTCGTTCAAAAAAATCAGCGCCACCGCCGTGAGGATGCCCGCGCCCAGGGCCCAGCCTGCCCCACCGGTCCCGCCCACCGGGCGGCCGCGCCACAACCAGTAGGCCAGGGCGACCGGCATTTCACCTATAACCACCCATAGCAGCACCGAGGCCGATTCCAGCCCGCACAGTCCGGCTGCTTTCATTCCCAGATTGGCCAGGCCCATGAAACCCAACGCCGCCAAAGCCCAGCTCACCCACGCCATACCCGCCACACTCCAAGGAAAACCATTATGGCCGTTGCGGCAACCTGTGGGGACAAGGGTTGACCCATGCCACAGGGCCCTCAGTCCGGACGCCGTGCCATCAGGGCCTCGACGAGATGCCGCTGGCCCGTCGCCACGGGCCAGAACCAGCGCTCACGACGGATCACGTGATGGCCGCTTCCAGCCAGGAGGCCCGGAACATCCAGGCCCGCCAAGGCGTCGCTGGCTTCCATGGGCGGGCCCTCGGAGACCAACTGGCGAAACCAGGCCTCGTCCCAGGGACCCAGATCCACCTTTCCACCACTGAAGACCACCGCCCAGTCATGCACCAGCCACAGGTCGGCGCCGGTCTCGCACAGCACCTTCAAGAAGGCCCTGATGGCGCGAGCCGTCCAGGCCTCCAGGGCCTCAGCCAACGGGTCGGAGCGGTCAGGATCGGGGTCCCAGGGCGGCGCTCCGAACGCATTCTCCACCAACCTTGAAGCCACCATCCCGAACTGGCCCATGACGTTGGCGACCAGGATGGTGCCCGGTTGCTGCGCTCTGATCCAGGTGCGCAAGGACGCCGGGTCTGGTTGCAGGGAGGGCAGGAGGCCCGCCAGTCGCCGCGCCGCGGTGTCCCGGTCCCGGTGCCGCCTCGACCAGGGTTCCATGACGGCCCGGCGCGTGGTGGCTTCCAGGCCGGCCAGCCCGCCCGTCAGGTCTTCGAAGACCCAGGGCGCCCAGCGGTGGTGGCGCCACGCCGTCCAGAGCCGGCTCCAGGGATCCGCGTCCCAACCCGTGGTCGCCGGTGGAGCCAGGGCCCAGGGAATCTCCAGGCCCGATCCCGCCCCCAGGATCAGCACCGGTCGCGAAGGGTCTGCCGCCTGGAGGCCCTCGCCCAGAAAGGTGCGCACCCGATCCAGGTGCTCTCCCCAGGCGGATCGGTCCCTGGCCAGGAAGGCGAACTGTTCGCGACGAAGCAGCCTGGATAGAGGCTTGGACATACGTGCATGCTACGGGAAACTGGAGGTTCTGGAGTCTCAATGGCCCGTTTCTCAAGGCGCGTCGGCCGCGAAGTGCTGGAAGGCCACCCCCGCCTTCCCGAGTGGATCACGAAGGAGCGGGTCAACCTGCGCGATCTCCACGGCATGAAGAAGGGGCTGCGCGACTCACACCTGCACACGGTCTGCGAAGAGGCCCGCTGCCCCAACCGCACCCACTGCTTCACGCACGGCACCGCCACCTTCCTGCTCATGGGTGATGTCTGTACCCGCGCCTGTGGCTTCTGCAGCATCCAGAGCGGCAAGCCGCGGGTCCTGGATCCGCGGGAACCCCAGGAGACCGCCGAGCGCGTGGCGGCGATGCAGCTGCGCTTCGCGGTGCTGACCTCGGTGAACCGCGATGATCTCCCGGACGGCGGCGCCGAGCACTTCGCCGAGACCATCCGCGCCATCCACCGGCGCAATCCCGGGGTCGGGGTGGAGGTGCTGACGCCGGATTTCATGGGCGACCTGGACGCGGTGGCGCGGGTGGTGGCGGCCGGCCCTGCGGTGTTCAACCACAACACCGAGACCGTGCCCAGCCTCTACTCCAGCGTCCGTCCGGCTGGCCGGTTCCCGCGCACCCTGGCGGTGCTGGCCGAGGCCAAGCGTCTGGGCGGGGCCCTGTTCGGCGAGGAGTTCCGGACCAAGTCCGGGCTCATGCT
>JANYAZ010000042.1 GCA_025361045.1 Geothrix sp.
TCCCGCAGCTCACCATGGGGCTCGCGCTATTGCTCGTCGTGATGAAGGCGTTCGCGCTGCGCACGGGCGATGATGGTTGGGACCGCATCGCGCGCTTCTGGGCCAAGATCTTCGGCATCAACTTCGCTGTCGGTGTGGTCACCGGAATCCCGATGGAGATGCAGTTCGGCACGAACTGGAGCCGCTTTGTGCGCTTCGCCGGCGGCATCGTCGGCCAGGGGCTGGCGATGGAGGGCATGTTCGCATTTTTTCTCGAGTCGAGCTTGCTCGCGCTCTTCTTGTACGGCGCGCGCCGCCTCGGGCCTCGTCGCCATTTCCTGGTCGCCTGCGGGCTCTTCGTCGGCGCCTGGATCTCCGGATATTTCATCGTCAGCACCAATGCCTTCATGCAACACCCGGTGGGGTACACGATGGCTGCGGATGGCACGATCCAGCTGGCCAGTTTCCGGGCCTTCCTGCTCAATCCATGGGCCCACGCCCAGTACACCCACACCATGATCGCCTCGGTGGTGACGGCCGCCTTCGTGGTGGCCTCCCTTGGCGCCTTTTGGACCCTCAAGGGCATCCACACGGAGCAGGCCCGGCTGAACCTTCGGGTGGGCACCATTCTCGGCTTCATCTTCAGCGCCCTGGTGGCCTTTCCCACCGGGGACCTGCAGGGCAAGCTCGTGGCCAAGTACCAGCCCATCACCCTGGCCGCCATGGAAGGCCGCTTCGAAAGCGGGCCCCGGGCGGGTCTCACCCTGGTGGGCGAACCCAACGTGGCCCGGCGGAAGATCGAGAACCCCATCAAGGTCCCGGCGGTGCTGAGCTTCATCGCCTATGGCACCTTCTCCAGCAATGTGAAAGGGCTGCTGGCCTACCCCGAGGACCAGTGGCCCCAGAACATCGAGCTGCTGTACTACAGCTTCCACATCATGGCGGGCCTGGGCACGCTCATGATCGCAGTCATGGGCCTGGCCGTGCTCCTGCTCTGGCGGGGCCGCCTGGATGCGAACCGGCCCATGATCTGGGCACTGATGCTGGCCTTCCCCTTCCCCTACATCGCCACCACGGCGGGCTGGGCGGTGGCTGAATTCGGCCGCCAGCCCTGGCTCATCTACGGTCTCTTCCGCACGGCCCAGGGGGGCTCCCCCACGGTGCACGCGGGCTACACGGCCTTCACGACGCTGGGCTTCGCGGGGATCTTCACCGTGCTCAGCTTCCTCTTCCTCTTCCTGATCGGCCGCGAGATCGCCCACGGCCCGGCAGGTTCTCCCGGAGCAGGAGGCGGCCATGAATGAGCTCTGGTTCTGGATCGTGGCCCTTATGATCAGCATTTACGTCGTCATGGATGGCTTCGATTTCGGCGCAGGCATCCTCCACCTCTTTGTGGCAGAGACCAATGAGGAGCGGCGCGAAGTGCTCGGCGCCATCGGGCCCTTCTGGGATGGCAACGAGGTCTGGCTGCTGGCGGCTGGAGGGGCGCTGTTCCTGGCCTTCCCCAAGGTTCTGGCGGCGGGCTTCTCTGGCTTCTACCTGGCCCTGTGGCTGATGGTGTGGTGCCTGATGCTGCGGGGCATCTCCATCGAGTTCCGCTCCCATGTGCCGGACGGTCTCTGGCGGCATTTCTGGGATGGCACTTTCGCGGTGTCCAGCATGCTGTTGCCGGTGCTTTTCGGGGCGGCCCTGGGCAACGTGGTGCGGGGGGTGCCCCTGGATGCCTCGGGCACCTTCGGCATGCCCCTGTGGACGGACTTCCGGCTGGGAGCCCAGCCTGGCGTGCTGGATTGGTACACGGTGCTGGTCGGCATCTTTGCGCTGGTGACCATGGCCGCGCATGGAGCGGTCTTCCTGGCCTGGAAGACTGAGGGGCCGGTGCATGAGCGGTCCAAGGGGCTGGCTGGTAGCCTGTGGGGACTGGTCCTGGTCCTGTGGGTTCTGGCGAGCCTGGCCACCTTCCTGGTCAATGCCCGCATGCTGCAGAATCTGGTCAAGGCGCCTCTGGCCTGGGCCGCCACTGCGATCTTCCTGCTGGGGCTGGCGTCCGTCTTCACCGGGATCAGGCGGGGGCGGTTCCTGCTGGCCTTCCTGGGGTCCGGCGCCTTCATCCTGGGCATCCTCGCCGCCAGCGCTGCCTGCGTGTACCCCGTGATGCTGAAATCCACTCTGGATCCGGTCTTCGACCTCACGGCTCTTAACGCCAGCTCAAGCCCTCACGGCCTTCACGCGGGCCTGGCCTGGTGGCTGGTGGGCTTCCCCGTTGCTGTCGGCTACTCGGTGTTCCTCTTCCGGTTCCACCGGGGGAAGGTCAAGGGGGCGACTGAGGGGGAAGGCTACTAGGCTCCGCTCTGACGGGTGGCATGCCATCGCCACGCCACCCATCCCCAGCAGGCCAGCATGCCCAGCCATCCCATGGCGCGGATCCCCTGCGCGATGGCGGTGTCCTGGGCAAGGCATCCCCAGCGACCCAGGAGGTCGGCCCAGTCATGCTCGCCACCGCCCACCAATGGGAGAACCTGGGCTCGGGCGTCGGCGACATAGCGGGCGATGTTCAGGAGGTTCTCGAAGCCCCACACCCCGCCTGCGGCGGTGCCGAGTGTGTCCCGACGCATCCAGAAGGCCCCCGCCACCATCAGGGGTACCAGCAACTGCATGAGGGTGCCTCCCAGAACGGTGAGCGCTTCCCAGCCCAGTGTTCCAAAGAGCGGGTGGCCCGCCTCATGAAAGAGCAGGTTCACGCCATCCAGCAGGGGGATCCACCCCTCGTCGACCGTCAGAGCGACCAGGAACAGGCCGCCGAAGCCAAGGGATATGGCCACCAGTCCTGCAGTGCCCACCGGGCGCCAGGGCTCGTCGAGGGCCTCCCGAAGGCGCTCGGGCAGGGCGATCACAGATGAGCCTGATGCCTCGCCACGATCCAGTCCACCACCTGGTCGAGGCTCAGGTCACTGGAATCGAGTTCGACGGCGTCATCAGCCTTTCGCAGGGGCGAGGCGGCGCGGGTGCTGTCGGCCAGGTCGCGGCGCTGCAAGTCGGCGAGCACGGCTTCGAAGCTGGGCGATTGCCCCTTGGCCCGGAGTTCCAGGAACCGTCTCTGGGCACGGGCCTCGGGACTGGCGGTGAGGAAGACCTTGCAGCAGGCCTGCGTGAACACCACGGTGCCGATGTCCCGGCCGTCCACGACCCAGCGTCCGCTGGCACCGATGCGGCGCTGCTGCTCCACCAGCACCTCGCGCACCCTGGCATCCGCACTCACGGGCGTGACGAGGACCGTGACCTCCTGGCTGCGGATGGCCTCGCTGACGTCCTCGCCGGCCAGATACGTCCGACCCTCGTTCAACGAAAGCTCTAAAGTGGCCAGCACCCGCTCAAGGGAGGCGCGGTCCGAGAGGTCGAGGCCGGCCCGCTGGATGGCCAGGGCCGCGGCCCGGTACATGGCGCCGGTATCGAGGTACTGCCAGCCCAGCCGCACCGCGGCCCGTTTGGCAGTGGTGGATTTCCCCACGCCAGACGGGCCGTCAATCGCGATCAGGGGAAGGGTGGCAGCGGTCATTCCCACATTCTGGAGGGCCGCCGCCATCCATTCCATCACTTCATGCCGAAGTCTTTGAGGATCTTGGGATCCTTCTCATCCTGGGCCAGGATCGTGTGGCAGGTGTCGCAGTCGCCCTTGATGGTGCGGCCATCCGCGGCGGTGTGACTGCCGTCGTGGCAACGGAAGCAGCCCACAGCCTCTTCATGGCCGATGTTGTTGGGGTGGGTGCCCCAGGTGATCTTCATCTCGGGGAAGACGTTGCGGAGGTAGATGGCCTTCACCACCTCGCCGGCTGTGTCCACCTGGGCCCGCTTCTGCTTGTAGACCTCGGGGTAGGTCGTGCGGTAGAACTCGGCCAGGGCCACGGGGATCTTGGCGGCGGCGACCTTCTGGTCGGCATAGTCGGCCTTCAGCAGTTCCAGGGCTTGCTTCTTGAGGAAGGGCAGCTCGGTGCTCATGCGTTTTTCAGCCAGGGCCTTGTCCAAGGCGCGGTCCGGCAGCTGGAAGGCATGGGTGGGCCGGTTGTGGCAGTCGATGCAGTCCATGTTGCGGATGGTCGCCTTATCAACCTTCTCCTTGGGGAGACTCTTGAACTCTGCAGTGACGTATTCGATCAGCTTGCCACTCTCTTCCCGGTAGGTGACCTTGGGGATCTCCTGGCGGCGGGCATCGGTGGTGATGTAGGTGATGCGCTCCATGGCGTCGAGGTGGCGACCGTGGATGCCGGTGGTGCCATTGGGCGTATGCCCGCCAATCTTCAGGAGGAGGATGCTGGTGGAGGGGGTGTTGGTTTCGTCCTCGGCAAACTTGGTGCGGACGATCAGCTTGTCGTTGGTGAACTTCTGGGGCCAGTGGCACTGCTCGCAGGTTTCGCGGGCCGGGCGCAGGTGCTCGACGGGGCTGGGGATGGGCCTGGAGTATGTGCCGAAGGCGACCGCGAACAGCTGCCGCGAGCCGGAAATCTTGGCCCTCACCAGGGCCGGAGCGCCATGGCCGATGTGGCACTGCGCGCAACCCACGCGGGAGTGCGGGGAATCCAGGAAGGCCGTGTATTCAGGGCTCATCACGGTGTGGCAGGTGAGGCCGCAGAACTGGTTGGAGTCCATGTACTCCACGCCCTTCAGGCCCGCTGTGCCCAGGATGGACACGTTGATGAAGGTAAGCACACCGACCACGGTCAACAACCGGCGCACGCCAGGCTGCTTGAAGTCCACCGCCTGGAGCGGCAGGGGGGCCTCACCAGCGAGCTTGCGCTGGCGGCGCAGACGGATGATGCCCAAGGGGATCAAGGCCAAGCCGACCAGGAACAGGGCCGGCAGGATGAGAAAGAGGATGATGCCCATGTAGGGATGAATGGACCGGGGGCTGGTGAGCTCCATGAACCAGAACCAGACGAGCACGAAGGCCGAGCTGGTCGTCATGGCCGCGCCCGCCAGGGTCAGCCAGTTGTTGCCCAGCTGGAAAGTCAGCCGGGTCAGGTCTCTGACGCGTTCTACCAGACTCATGAACCTACCTCCAAGACCAAGGGGCACCGCAACCAGACACGCGTGTGTGAAATGGCTTTCCTTACCCTAATTTCCTCCTAGTCCCCCTGCAAGGGTGAACCAGGGCACCTCTTACAACAAACCCTTTGATTTCAATCGCCCTCGTCCCAGGTTGTGACAGATGTCCAGGGTCACCACCGGAGCGCGTCAGGGCCGGGGCCCACCGAGCAGGGCCAGGAAAGACGCCCCATAGTGCTGAAGCTTTTTCGGCCCGACGCCGCTCAGGGCCAGGAATTCAGCCTCGGTGGCGGGCTGGAACCGGGCCATCTGCTGGAGGGTGGCATCGCTGAAGATCACGTAGGCAGGCACCCCCTTGGCATCGGCCAGGCGCTTCCGGAGCGCCTTCAGTTCGCGATAGAGCGCTGCTTCGCCCTCCACCGGACTCTCGACCACGGGAGGCCGGGAACCCCTTGGGGAGCCACGCTTGGCTTTCCCCGGTGATGGTGCGGCGCGGAGTGGATCCAGCCCAGTGCATACATCGCAGGAGGTGCCGCAGACCTCCATGCGCTCATCGAAATGCGCCAGCAGGGCCTGATGCCGGCACCGTGTGGATTCCGCGAGGCGGAAGAGGTCGCGGGTCTGGCGTTGCTGGGCCTGGGCCAAAGAGGCCTCCAGCCCGTCCGTGAACCGGTCGTAGCTGAGGACATCGCCCCAACCAAAGAACATCACGCAGTCTGCGTCAGCCCCATCACGGCCCGCCCGGCCGATCTCCTGGTACCAGCCTTCCACGCTCTTGGGCATGTCGCGGTGGATGACGAAGCGGATGTTGCTCTTGTCGATGCCCATGCCAAAGGCGACCGTGGCCACGATGACGTCGATGTTGTCCCGCTGGAAGGCCTCCTGGGCCGAGGAGCGGGCTGCCGAGTCCATACCGGCGTGGTAGGCCGCCGCGCGGATGCCCTCGCCAGACAGAAACACAGCCGTGGCCTCCACGGCTTTCCGGGACAGGCAGTAGATGATGCCGCTTTCCCCGCGCCGGGCCAGGACGAGACGCAGCAGGGCCTCGCGGACGGGCGGCAAGCCCTCGGCCCCCTTGCGGTAGGCGCTGATGTGCAGGTTCGAACGGAAGAAGGATCCCTGCACCTCCAGCGGATTCCGCATCTCCAACTGGGCGGCGATGTCGCGGCGCACCTCGGGTGTCGCCGTGGCCGTGAGGGCGAGCACTGGTACCTTCGGGAAGCGCTGTTTCAGTCCGGCCAGGGTCCGGTAGGCAGGGCGGAAATCGTGGCCCCAGTGACTGATGCAGTGGGCTTCGTCCACCGCGATGAGACGCAGGTCCACATCGCGCAACAGGTCGGCCAGATAGAGGTCGAGGCCTTCCGGCGCAGCGTAGACAAGTTCCAGTTCACCGTTCTTGAGGGCGCGAATACGCTCCCGGCGGGCCTCGGCATCCAGGCTGGAATTGAGGAAGGTGGCGCGAAGCCCCGCCTCGGTGAGGGCATCGACCTGATCCTTCATGAGTGCGATGAGGGGGGAGACCACGAGCGTCACACCGCCCATCAACCGTGCAGGCAGCTGGTAGGTGAGGGACTTCCCGGCGCCCGTGGGCATGATGCCCACCACGTCCCGGCCGGAGAGCACGGCCTCGATGATGGTGCGCTGACCGGGGCGGAAGGCGTCGTAGCCGAACGTGGCTTTGAGGGCCGACTCCAGGTCGGGAGGAGTCTCCAGGTCGGCGGCCAGACGTTTCAGTGCCGCGATGGCTTCCGCGTCGAAAAGGGCGGGTTCAGTCCGGTACCGGGCGCGCAGAGTCTCCAGACCCTGGCGACATGTCGCCGCCGCGCCCTGCGCCAACAGGGCGCGCAGCCGCAGGATCTCATCCGGAACTGGGGCCAATCAGCAGCTGCCGTCGAGCAGGGGCCCGGCTGCGTTCCAGAAGGCCTGCATCTCCTCAGGCTTGCCGAAGGTGACGCGGATGTGGTTGGGCAGGCCGTAGCCTTGCATAGGCCGGACGATGACGCCGCGTTGCAGTAGCTCCTTGAACAGCTCCGCGGCCGGGAAGGCGGATTCCAGCAGCACGAAGTTGCCACTGGTCCCGGAGAGCTGGCACCTGTGTTTCGCGGCCTCGAGGACGAAGGTGGTACGGGCCTCGGTGTTCTTCAGGCGGGAGAAGGCCTCGAAGGCGAGATCCTGAACGGCGACTTCTGCGGCAGCCTGGGCCAGGTGGTTGGTGTTGAAGGGGCTGCGGACCCGCTCGAGTAGGCCCATGAGCTCCCTGGAACCCAGGCCGTAACCGATGCGCATGGCGGCCAGCGCGTGGATCTTGGAGAAGGTGTGGAGTACCAGCAGGTTCGGGCGCTGATCCAGGTAGGCGGCGGCATCCGGGTATTCGGTGGGGTCCTCGTATTCCGCGTAGGCCTGATCCACCACGAGGACGATGTCTTCGCGAAGGTTGCGCACCAGACGTTCAAGCGCAGTCCGTTCGAGGCGAATACCTGTGGGATTGTTGGGATGACCCAGGTAGACGAGGCGGGTGTCCTCCGCAACGGCGCGCAGGATGTCGTCTACATCGAGTTCCGCAGCTGAAGCCCTGGATTCGATGACGCGTCCGCCCGCCGTCTGGGTGGCGATGCCATAGATGGCAAAGCTGTGCCTGGGGATGACGGCGCTGCCGCCACCCGGGAAGGCGGCCTTGGCGATCATCTCGAGGATCTCACTGCTGCCGTTGCCCAGGACCACGCGGTCAACGGTGAGGCTTTTCCGCTCCGCGATGCGCTTGCGGAGGTAGTAGCCATCGCTGACGGGGTAGAGTCCCAGGCCCTCGAACTCCGAGCCTGCCACAACCGAGGTCACGCGGGCCTTCACGGCCTCCGTGGGACCCCAGGGGTTCTCATTGGAAGCCAGCTTGACGATGCGGGAGAGTCCGAGCTCCCGCTGGACTTCCTGGATGGGCTTGCCGGGTACATACAGCGGAATGCCGGACAGGCGCTCGAAACCGGGAACGCTTGAGAGGCTCGTACTCATCAGGCGGGCCGTTCAGAAAGGACCTTGTCCACGATGCCGTATTCCAGGGCTTCCTCGGCGCTCATGAAGAAGTCGCGGTCCATGTCCTTGATGACCTTCTTCAGCGGCTGGCCCGTATGCTTGGCGAAGGTGGCGGCCAGATTCTCCTTCAGGCGCTGGATCTCCTTGAAGGTGATCTCGATCTCGGTGGCCTGGCCCTGGGCGCCGCCACTGGGCTGGTGGATCATGATGCGGGCGTTGGGCAGGGCGAAGCGCTTGCCCTTGGTGCCGGCTGCGAGCAGATGGGCGCCCATGGAAGCACACTGGCCGATGCAATAGGTCACGATGTCGTTCTTCACGAACTGCATGGTGTCGTAGATGGCCAGGCCCGCCGTGACGCTGCCGCCGGGGCTGTTGATGTAGATCTGGATGTCCTTGTCCGGGTCCTCGCTTTCGAGGAAAAGCATCTGGGCCACGATGGCGTTGGCCACGTTGTCGTCGATGGCCGTGCCCAGGAAGATGATGTTGTCCTTGAGCAGCCGGGAGTAGATGTCGTAGCTGCGCTCACCGCGGGGCGTCTGCTCGATGACGATGGGGGGGTAGTAGCTGCTGGGCATGGGCCCTCCGGCTGATCCATCAGAATAGCAAGAAGGCGCCGGATGGCGCCTTCTTGATAGAACAGACGCAGACTACTTCTTCGCCGTGGCGGGCTTCTTGGCCTTGGGGTTCTCTTCGGCCTCGGGTTCCTTGGCCTTGGAGATCTTCTTCGGCTTCTCTTCAGCCTCGGGCTCCTTGGCTTTGGCGGTTTTCTTCGGATTCTCTTCCGCTTCAGGTTCGGCCTTCTTCACGGAACCCTTCGCCTTTACTGGCTTGTCCTCGTGATCGTGATCACAGTCGGGGCCGTGGACATGACCCGCGGGCGCCACGGCGGCAGGTTCGCCACCGTCCTGGCCCTCCAGGTCTCCGCCTTCCAGGCCACCCGCATCGAAGCGGTTTACGGGAATGCCGGCCTCGCGCTTGCGCTCCAGTTCGACCAGGGCTTCGAAGGCGGCCTTGTCCAGCAGCTCCTCCGTGACCTTGGCGGTGGTCAGCAGGTGCTCGAAGATCCGGTCGGTGCGCAGGCGCCCCTTGATCTCGGTGGCGTTGCCGCGCTTCTCCAGCTCAGCCCTGAAGGCTTCGAAGGGTTGCTGGACCTGGTTCTCGGCCATAAACGTGCGGATCTCGGCGTCGATGTCGGACTCCGGGACTTCGATGGACTCGGCGTTGCCGATGGCCTGGAGCAGGTAGCCGCTGCGGACGGCGCGCTCGGCGTCGTTCAGGCGGTACTGACGGTAGGCCTGCCAGTTCACTTTTTTGGGGTCCATGCCCTGGCGACTCACGTGCTGGGCGAACTCCTGACAGTAGTCGTCGAGCTGCAGACCCACCATGGAGCGGGGCACCTCGAAGGGAGCGGCATCCAGCAAGGTATCGAGCATCGAGGCCTGAAGGCGGGAGACAGCATCGCGTTCGGCAGCCTCCTCAAGGTCTTTGCCGACGGCCGCCTTCAGAGCCTCCAGGTTCTCGAAGGCGCCCATGTCCTTGGCGAACTCGTCGCCCAGCACCGGCACTTCCTTGCTGCGGAGGTCCTTCACCTGAACCTCGTAGGCCAGCGTCTTTCCAGCGAGGACCGTATTGGTGTCGTCGGCGGGGTGGGTCAGGGTGAAGGGCTTCTTTTCATCGACCTTCATCCCGATGAGCTCGGCATCAAAAGGCCGGGTCGCGTCGATTTCGAGCACCTGGTCCTTGTACTCCTGGGCCTTGAGGCCCTGGGGCTTCACCCGGATGTCGCAAGTAGCGATGAGGCCCGTGGCCACGGCCGCGTCTTCTGCGGGCAGGAACCTGGTGGCGCGCTGACGCAGACCTTCGAGGTGCTCCACGACGGTGGCTTCGTCGATGGCGCGCTTCTTCTTGGTCAGAACCATGGCCTTGTAGTCGGGCAGCGTGACCTCTGGGGCCACGTCGAACTGGGCGCGGAAGACGGCATCGGTGCCCTCCTTGAGGTCCAGCTTCTCCAGGGACGGGTGGGAGATGGGGAGGGCACCGGCCTCCTGGGCGGCCTTCCAGAAGTGCTTCTCCACCAGCTGCTGGGCGACGTCCGACTGGATCTCCCGGGCGTATTTCTGCATGAGCACTGGACGCGGAGCCTTGCCCGGGCGGAAGCCAGGGATGCGGACCTTCGGCGCAATCTTGGCCACCACTTCGTTGAAGGCGGCGCTCACCTCGGAGGCGGGCACCGTCACTTCGACGGCCTTGCGTGTAGCGGAATTGTGGTGGAGGGTGGCGGACATGGAAGCTCCGTGATGCGGTAAATGCCTGGGAATCATTCGGCTTTTTTTCTAGCTGCAAAATCGCCGAAGGCGATTTTGCAGTGGTGCGAACGGTCGGACTCGAACCGACACGGTGTGAACCGCTGGAACCTAAATCCAGTGCGTCTACCAGTTCCGCCACGCTCGCAAAGCCGAATTGTCAAACCGGTGGTGCGCCCAGAGCGACTCGAACGCCCGACCCTCAGGTTCGAAGCCTGATGCTCTATCCAACTGAGCTATGGGCGCGCACCGAATCCCCTAGTCTACCTGGAAGCGCCCAAATCTGGCATGTCGGATGATCACAGGGCCTGTGGGCTGGTTTCGGCCTCGACCAGGCACCAGGCATCTTCGGCCCCGTTGCGTCGAAGCGTCGCCATGGCGGCTTCATCCAGACCCATGAGCCGTGCGGCCAAGACCTCGGTGTCCAGGTCACAGGGGATGACACCGGGGTCGTCGGTGCCCAAGGCGCAACGGAGGCCCGCCCGGAGCATCCGGGGCAGCGGATGCGGCTGCACATCCTGGGCCAGGGCACGGTTGGAACTGGGGCAGATATCCACAGGAATACCGCGCTCTGCCAGCAGATCGAGCGTGGCCTCATCGGCCCGGATGCCGTGAACGATGCGGGCGACACCGCCCTCGAGGACGGCTTCGCGGACGTTTGAACCGGGGCCGTTCTCACCGGCATGAGCGGCAATGCGCAGGCCCGCCGCACGAGCCCGGTCAAAGACGGGCGCCCAGTCGCGAAAGGGACTGCCCTCAAGGCCTCCGGTGGAGAACCCTTTCACGAAGGTCGGCAGGTTGGGCAGCACCAGGTTGAGCACAGCATGGCCGTGCTTGGGTCCAAAGTGATTGACGGCGTCCACCACCACGCAGCCCTGGAGGCCCCAGATCCGGGCCTCGACAAGGCCTTCCTCCAGGCCGCACCAGAAGGCATCGAGGGTGAGTTGATTTCGATGGGCGACCAGGAAGTGTGGGGAAGCCCAGAGGTCGAATCCCGAGCCGCCGGCCTGCTGTGTCCTTCTCGCCACAGCCAGGGTTGCTTCGCGTACGGCCTCGCGACTGTCCAGCAGGCCTGCGCCGAACAAGAAGGCCTCGATGAACCCTTCAAAAGGGACGCTGGCACCGGACCAGAGCGCTTCAAGATCAGCAGGAAGCGTCAGGCCCCGGCGCTTCGATTCCGCACGAACCCAGGTGGGATCGAGAGACCCTTCCAGGTGGGTATGCCGGTCGATGAGGGGGAATGCAGGGTTGTGATTCACTCGAACATTATGCTCACCCTCGCCGGGTCCTCACTGCGCGGGCTGCGAGTCCGGCCACGCGAAAGGACCGGGCCGACCCGGACGCGATGCTCACCCTCGCCGGATCCTCACTGCGCAGGCTGCTTTAGCAGCCTTGCTCGTGATCCGGCGGGGTTCGCCCTACTCGTCGTAGTCGTCCATGCGCAGGTCACCGGGATCGAAGCCTTCTCCCCGCCCGCGCTCGATGGCCACCCCGCTCTCGCTGAAGGTCTCCTCCAGGTTCTCGGCTTCGGGCTCGGCGGTGAAGTCGTCCTCGATGACGTGGACGCTCTTTTCTTTCTTCACGGCCTTCGGTTTGGCGGGTGCGGCCTTCTGATTGGCCCCACATTTGGGGCAGAGGGCCTCCGGCTTTCCGAAGTCGTAAAACTTCGCTGCGCACTGGAAACATGTGAACTTCTTGCCAAGATTTGCCATTGCCCGTCCTCGTCCAAACCCAAAGGAACAAGGTTCTACCAGATCCAGGATGGATTGTCACCCTTTGTGATCAACATCCTAGGCCCAGGGCGCCGCTCCCAATTTGGAAACGTCCCCATCACACAGCAGATGAACGACTGTGGTGGTGAAAATCCGGTGTTGGACCTCGACGTCCTCACCGAATCGTTCCACAAAGGTGGCACGGCTCCGTTCGAGTTCATCCCGGAGCTGCCCGTAGAGGTTCCCCTTGGTGTGGGCCTGGGCGACTTTGGCGGGGAAGTAGAGCTCCACGTCCCCCACCAGGACGCGGGCCAGACGCTCGGCGGCGGCACGGGTCTTGGGATCCAGTTCGATGGGCGCAGCCGGTGCGATGGGCTCCGGTACGACCTGGGTCGGGGCGCTGGGAGGGGCTTCCCGGGTGGTCGGAGCATGGTGCTCATCCTCTTTTCCTGCCGCCAGGGAGGCCAGCATGGCGGAGGCGACCAGAACCAGAGCGCGCGCCTGCTCCGGGTGGTCCTGGGTCGGCAGGAGACCACTGTCCACCAGGACCAGGGCCACCGCCCGCTTCTTGTGACGGAGGGGGAAGATTGCGATATCGGAGGCCTCGAAGGTGCTGATGGCCCTGATCAGCGCCGTGTAACCCGCTCCCTTGCTCCGGATGGACCTGGTCGAGCCCTGGATCAGGGCTTCGAGTTCCTCCGGGGGCACCACCGCGCCTGATTTCGGAGGTGCCTCCCCTTCGAAGCCCCGATGGGCGTACAGCGAGGCCAAGCCCTGTTTGAGGATGAACAGGGCACTGCGTTCGGCCAGTGGGGAGAGGGCATCCAGCAGACGTTTGAGCAGGTCACTCTGGCTGGCGGCGCCTTCGAGAAGATCCAGCCCCGGTGCCAGGTCTGGATCCCGGGAGCCGGCCGGCGCGAAGGCCTCGGGGAGCGGCATGGCCTCCCGGAGCTGTGCGAGGAGGGCAGCATCGGGATGAAAAGACCCAAGGGCGTTCTGCCAGGTGGCCATCACCTCTTCCAGGAGGGTCTGGTTCTGCTGATTGAGCCAGGCTTCCAACCGGATGCGGAGGGCATCGTTCTGGGGCTGATCCGCGGGGCGGGAGTCGCTCATCAGGGGCTCGACGAAAAGTTGGACTCAAGGGTATCCCACTTCCCTGCCTTTTCCCGTCTGCTGGCAATTGGGGAGCCTGTCCAAGTAGTTCGAGAGCCCCGGGATGGCCCCAGGCGGGATGCACCGCAAGGAAGGGCCCGCAGGGCGATGTGGGGGCATCGTTCAAGGGCGCTGACGCCGCGGGGCGCCCGCCTGGGGTCATCCCGGAGGGCGTGCGGCGGCGCGCGTCGCGATGCGGCGTCAGGCTCGGATCGCGTAGTGCCCGCTACGCTCACCTCGCCTTCCTGGCCTCGCTCGCGCGGCGCCGCACGCGCGGGGCATTCCAATTACTTGGACAGGCTCCTGGGGAACCGATACGATGGCCGAGGATCCTTGGAGTTGTCGGATGGCAGATCTTTCCATCGCGGTGAGGCAGGTCGGTGAGGTGGCGGTGCTCTTGCCCGCCGGGTTCATCAATGCCCATACCGTGCGGGAGTTCGAAGAGGCGCTGGAGGGCCTGGTCCAGGACGGCCGCTACGTCATCCTGCTCAACTGCAAAGACCTCAACTACATCAGTTCGGCCGGCCTGGGCGCCATCATGGGCTTGATCGAGACCGTGCGGGAGCACGGTGGAGATATTCTTCTTTCGAACCTCCAGGACAATGTGTTCGCCATTTTCGACACCCTGGGCTTCACCCAGCTCTACCGGGTCTTCAGCGACGAGGAACAGGCCATGGCGGCGGCCTCGCCGGAGCGGAAGGACTGAGGGTGGCGGGAAAAGTGGACCACGCCCAGTTCAGGCTCATCATTCCGAGCCAGACCCGCTATCTGAACCTGGTGACGGGTTTGGCCAAGCGCGCCTCGTTGGTGGCCGGGCTGGACGATGCCACGGCTGCCAAGGTGAGCATTGCCGTGGACGAGGCCGTCACGAACGTGATCCTTCACGCCTATCACGGAGAAGGCGAACACAGTGTGGAACTGGAGCTGCGCTTCACCGAGCAGGCCCTCGAGATCCACATCTGGCACTCAGGCCAGGGCATTCGCGGCGATCAGCTGGTGCTCCCCGACCCCAAGGAATACATCAAGCACCCGCGAAAGGGTGGCCTGGGGCTGTTGCTCATGAGTCGGTTCATGGATGAGGTGCAGTTCAAGGCGGACGAGGTCTCCGGTCGCAACGAGTGCTGCCTGATCAAGAAGATCAGCTGAACCAGCTGGTTCACCCGACATGCCCACCAATCCTTTCGACCGCCTCCGCCACCTGGCGTTGAAGATCCCCGAGGGCGCGCAGGAACTCCTGCCCCTCATCGATTTCCTGGAGGCTTTTCCGCAGCAGGGCAGCGAAGAGGACCTGGTCCACCTGGTGGGCGTCACCGCCATGGGGATCGCCAAGGCCGGCCAGGGCGGGCTCTGGGATGGGGGCAAGTGGCTGTTCTTGCGGGGTGCCGCACCGGCCTTCCCGACCCACCCGGGGGAAGACTGGCAGGTGCGCCCCTGGATGTACGGCGATGAGTGCTACGGCCACCTGGTCCTGCGTGTCGGCAGTCTGCCGGAAGCGGTGCCTCTGCTGCTGTCCATCAGCGCACCCCTCCTGGCCTGGCGTCGGGCCGAGGCCTGGCGCAGTTCCCAGAACCAGGCCCTGGCCCTGCAGCTGTCCCGGCTCAACACGGTCTTCGAGCTGACCCGCAACCTGGGCGTGGTGGAGACCCGGCGCGACCTGGTGCGGCTCATGGCCAATACCCTCATGGGGGAATTCCGCATCATGCGGCTGCTGGTGGTCGATGCCCAGGGACAAGTGCTTCACGCCAAGGGCCTGGGGACCGTTCCCGAGTCCCTGGAGGGCGAGCAACTCAATGAGGTGGTGGAGGCCCGGGGGCTGGTCCATGCCATCGAGCTGATGGACCAGTCCCACAGCCATGGCTTTGCCTATGCTGCAGAGCCAGCCGTTGGAGTGTTGTCGGAGGATGATCTGGTCTTCCTCCGCACCCTGCTGAACCTGACCTCCTCGCAGCTGTCCAGCCTCGAACTGCGGGAGGCGCGCATCCAGGCCGAACGCATGGAAAAGGACCTGGATCTGGCGCGCAACATCCAGCGCAGCCTGCTGCCCACGACCCTGCCCGAACCGGTCGGCTGGCAATGCGCGGCCGCCAACCTGCCCTATCAAGCCGTGGGCGGGGACCTTTACGACCTGTGGATGGCTCAGGACGAGGGTACCGGGGAGCGCCTGCACATCGCCGTGGGGGACATCTCCGGCAAGGGGCTGCCCGCCTCGCTGATGATGACCCAGCTCTCCGCCTTTCTCCGGGCCATGGCGGACCACCGGGTTCCGGACTGGGGACGGCTGGCCGAACGGGTGAACCGGCGGATGAATGATGTGCGGGATCGAAACCGCTACACCACCCTGTTCGCGGGCAGCCTCAACCCCGCGAGCGGAGACCTCCGCTACGTGAATGGGGGCCACAACCCACCGCTGCTCGTGCGGGCCAATCGAGAGGTGGTAAGGCTTTCCCCCACGGGTTCCATGGTGGGGCTGCTGCCCGGTGTCTCCTTCTCCGAGGGGCGGGCGCACATGGATCGGGGGGATGTCCTGGTGATCTTCACGGATGGCATCGTCGAGGCGGAGAATGCGGCCGGCGAGGAACTGGGTGATGGCCCCTTGGCGGAGGTGGTCCTGCGCCGTCCGGATGCCGGAGCGGACGAGCTGTTCGAGGCGCTGCTGGTGGAGGCCTTCCAGCACCTGGGGGAGGGCAAGTTCCGGGATGACGTGACCCTGGTGGTCATCAAGCGCATGGGCTGAACGGACCTTGAACTGTTACGTATCCTGGTACCTGGAGGCTATGGCATGAACCAGCTGAAGACCCTTCTGATCATCGTGGCCATGACCGGTCTGCTGGTGTGGATCGGCGGGATGATCGGTGGCCAGTCAGGCATGATCCTGGCGCTCGCCCTCGGCCTTGTCATGAACGGCGTGAGCTACTTTTTTTCCGATAAGATCGTGCTGGCCAGCTACGGCGCCCAGCCCGTCACCCAGGCCGAAGCCCCTGAACTCCATGCCATCGTGGCCAATCTGGCTCAGCGGGCCGGCCTGCCCATGCCCCGCATTGCCATCATTCCCGAAGACACTCCCAACGCCTTTGCCACCGGGCGGGACCCGGAACATGCGGTGGTGGCCGTGACGGAGGGGATCATGCGCATCCTCAGCCGGCCTGAGCTGGAGGCCGTCATCGGCCACGAGCTGGGCCACGTCAAGCACCGCGACATCCTCATCGGCAGCCTGGCGGCGGTCCTGGCCCAGGCCATCATGTTCCTGTCCCGGTTCGCCGGGTTCTTTGGAGCCCGGGATGAAGAGGGCCGTTCCAATCCGGTCGCCAGCATTGCCATCATGATCCTGGGCCCACTCGCAGCTTTCATGCTGCAGATGGCCGTGAGCCGGTCACGGGAGTACATGGCCGACGCCTACAGTGCCCACCTGACCGGGCGCCCCGACATGCTGGCTGCCGCCCTCGAACGCCTGGAAGGCTACAACCGGCAGCTTCCCATGCAGCATGTGGAGCCAGCCTCCGCGCACATGATGATCGTCAACCCGCTCAGTGGGGGCGGTCTCATGGGCCTCTTCTCCACCCACCCCCCCATGGCCGTCCGGGTGGAGCGCCTTCGACGCATGCCCATCGAGGCGAGATAGCCCAGATTGATTGCCCCGTGAGTCTTGGCCGATAGGGTCCCCATGCGGGAGCGGTTGGGTAAGTTCGAGGTCGTGCGTCTGCTGGGCAAGGGGGCCATGGGCGAGGTCTACCTTGGCCGTGATCCGAAGCTGGGTCGGGAAGTGGCCTTGAAGGTCATCTCGGTGGGCACTGCCTTCGGCGACGAGGCCGAGGCCCGGTTCGAGCGGGAGGCCCGAGCCGCCGCGCTGTTGAACCACCCTCACATCGTCACGGTCTATGAGTTCGGTGATGACGAGGGCGTGCACTACCTGGCCATGGAATTCCTCGATGGCCATGAGCTGGAGACCCTGATCCGGGAGGGAAAAATCCCCAAAGGGGACCTTCTGGAGGTGCTGGCCCAGGTGTGTGATGGGCTTGGCTACGCCCATGGCAGGAACGTGATCCACCGCGACATCAAGCCCGCGAACATCCTGGTTACCAAGCAGGGCAAGCGGCTCCATGCCAAGCTCATGGACTTTGGCGTGGCACACATGGGGACCTCGGGGTTGACCGAAGCGGGTACCTGGATGGGCACTGTGAGCTACATGGCGCCGGAGTACCTGGACACGGGCACGGCCTCGGCGAGCTCCGATGTGTTCGCGCTTGGTGTGATCCTGTACGAGATCCTTTCGGGTGGACGCAAGCCCTTCAAAGGCGAAAGCACCACATCGGTCCTCAACTGCATCCTCCGCCATGCTCCCGAACCGTTCCGGCCCCAGGACCTGAAGGAGGTTCCGGGGACATTGCTCGCGGTGGTGGATCGGGCCCTGGCCAAGCAACCCCAAGATCGCTACCCCGATGCGGAAAGCCTCGGATCCGCCATTCGCGAGGCGCTGCGAGCGAGTGTCGATGCTCCTGCGGTGACGGTGGTTCCTCCTTCGGCGCCGGTGGGATCCGAACCCGAAGGTCCAGGAGGACACCGAATTCGGGTCGGCAAGGGCGGCCAGGGCCAGTGCCTCAGCCTGAAGGTGGCGCTGCGGCAGGCCAAAACGGGCAGCGAGATTCTGGTGCTACCCGGGGTGTACCGGGAGTCCCTGGTGGTGGACAAGGACGTAGCCATTTTGGCCCTGGGTGAGCCCGGCGAGGTGGTCATCCAGGCGAACGCTGGTCCAGTCATGATCATTCAGGCCCAATCGGTCACCCTGCGTGGTCTCACGCTTCAGGGGCCGGCGGGAGTGGCTGTCCTGTCGATCAAGTCTGGGTCCACGCGGGTGGAAGGGGGGCAGATTCTGGGGTTCCAGAATGCGGGCATCGAGGTGGCTGCGGGTGCCCAGATCTCCCTTGGAGAAGTGGTGATCGGGCCGGGAACAGGCACGGCCCTCAGGGTTCGTGGGCGGGGCCAGGCGACCCTGGTGGGGACCACCCTTCAGGGCGAGTCCGGGGGGGTGGAGGTCGAAGACGAGGGTCGAGTCCAGCTCACCAGGTGTCGGCTGATGGACAGCCGCTTCGCCGGCCTGCTGGCACTCGAACAAAGCCAGGCGGTGCTGGAATCCTGCGATATCGGGAATCACCTCTGCTCTGGGGTGCATGCTCTGGCCGGGGCCAATGTCGTCCTGCGCCAGTGTCGCCTGGTTGGGAACGCCGGGTTCGGGGTGTCGGTCATGGACCGGGGCCTGGCCACCATGGAAGGCTGTCAGGTGCAGGCCAATGGGGGTGCGGGTCTGCTCATTCATCGCGGGGCCACTGTCCAGGCTCGGAACTGCACCTTTTCAGAAGGACGGTCGCTGGGAGTGGATTGCGCCGACGGTGGCCAGGGCGTCCTCGATACCTGCGAGATCTCGGGCAACGCGGGCGCTGGGGTCCAGGTGGAACCAGGAGGCAGTCTCCTGCTGGTTCGTTGCAGCCTCAATGAGGGGCGGGACACTGGGCTCCTGCTCCTCGAGGACTCGGAGGTCACCCTCGAAGAATGCGTGGTCCGCCGCAATGCAAGGGGTGGCATTCTGCTCGCCCGGGATGCCGCGGACCCCGTCCTGCGGGGTGGGAATCTGGTGGAAGACGGGTTCCTTCGTGTGGATTCTGGCGGCAACCTGGTGAAGGTGACCCCCGTTTAGGCAACACGCTCGGAGGGGTCCTAGTCCAGTCCAGCCAGTTCGTCCAGGAGCACTTGCCAGGAGGCATCTCCTGTCGTCGGCCAGGTCATGGGGCGAACCAGTGGGTCCCCGGTTTCAGGCAACAGAGCATCCTTTGCCATCAAAGCGACCGACCACTCTCGGGAACTTCCCAGTTCGTGCTGGAGCGCCCGGATCTTCTCCAGGGAGGCGTCCTCTCCAGCACCCATCTCCACCAGCAGAAGGGGGCAGCTGGAGTGGTGGTCGGACAGAAGTCCCGCCAGGGCCTGCTCCAGGGTCTCGGCGATCTCTAGACGAAGGTAGCCGGCTGCACCGAGCGTTTGCCTGACCAGATCACGTTCAGATCCCGCTGCCATGGCCAGGACCAGACGGGTGCACCGACGCCCCAGCAGCTTGAGGGCGTCAGGGGTCTGAACGCCCGCCGGAGCCGTCCTGGCGGAGGGCCCTTTGGCCAGGGCGAGGTTTCGGGGGCCCGACGTGCGGGGAGTCTCGATGGTTTGGCCGGAAGGGGCCCGCTGCATGCACTCCCGGATGTCCAGGACGACTCGGAGTTCCCGGAGCTCAGTTTCCTGGAGATCCATGAACTGGAGGCCCAGGATGATCCCGCCGCTGCGGTCCAGGGCATTGGCCAGGACGCCGCGCGTCTCAAAGAGCGGGAGGTTGGGCAGGTCCCGAACCTTGATCAGAGGAAAGGACTTGCCGCGCTCGAAGAAACCCAGCCCCGGGGTGACCCGCAGGTGGTCGTCGAGCCGCAGGACCCGATCCACTCGGAAGGCGAGCCCGCCCAGGGACAGGTTGACGAGGGGACCGGAAATGCCGTGCCCCGGGATGGCGCCATCCTGGGCCACGACGTAGGCCTTCTCCCTGGGTCTGAAGGAGTAGCGCTTGTGCTGTCGGCGGTCGGCCGGAGCCATCTTTATCGGAATGGTGAACCGGTAGATCAGGTAGTTCTCGCGGCCCTGGAAGATGGTGGGAGCCCAGTAACGCTGCTCCCCCAGCAGGAAGACCATGTCGAAGGCGGCACCCTTAGCCAGTTCGTGGGGGAGGGGGCGGATGAGCTTGAGGTGGACTAGGTTCTTTTTCAGATCCACCTGGTGTACCAGGGCAGAGTAGGGAAGGGTATGGGTTCCCTCCACCTTGATCGGAAACTCCGTTTCCAGGCTGAGAAGGTCCTGCATGGCCTGGCGGATCACCCCTGGGTCCTCCAGAGGAGTACCACGCCCCGACCAGTTGCTCACGTTTCCCAGGTCCATCGCTCTGCCTTACCCACGGCATCGGGCAGAGAGGCGACGGAATTGAGTCCTAGCGCAGGAATGGCTACACGTTGAACAGGAAGTTCATCAGGTCGCCGTCCTTCACCACATATTCCTTGCCTTCGGTCCGCATTTTCCCAGCGTCCTTGGCGCCCTGCTCCCCGCCGTACTGGATGAAATCCTCGTAGGCGATGACCTGGGCTCGGATGAACCCCTTTTCGAAGTCGGTGTGGATGACGCCTGCGGCCTGGGGGGCCGTGTCGCCCTTGTGAATGGTCCAGGCCCGGACTTCCTTCACTCCTGCGGTGAAGTAGGTCTGGAGGCCCAGCAGGTCGTAGCTGGTGTGGATGAGGACATTCAGCCCGGGTTCGGCAAGGCCGGCCTCCTCCAGGAACATGGGGCGGTCCTCCTCCGGGAGATCCTGGATCTCGGCCTCGAGTTTGGAGCAGATGGGGATGCACGGGGCTTGGCGCTCGGCGGCCAGGGCCATGAGCTTCACATAGTGGCCATTGCCCTCGGGGTTTCGAATGTCCTCTTCGCCAATGGTCCCCACAAAGAGGGTGGGCTTGAGGGTGAGCAGGCCGTAGGACTTCACCAGGGCCTTGTCCTCGACCGAGAGGCCTGCCGTCCGGGCCCACTGGCCGTCATTCAGCACCGCATAGATCTGCTCCAGCACCGCTACCAGGGCCATGGACTCCTTGTTGCCGGTCTTGGCGACCTTCCGGTGGCGATCCAGGCCCTTCTCGACGGCGTCCAGGTCCTTGATGACCAGTTCCGTCTCGATGATGCTCAGGTCCCGCTCGGGGTTCACCCCGCCTTCCACATGGGTGACATTCCCATCCTCGAAGCAGCGCACCACCTGGACAATGGCATCCGTCTCCCGGATGTGGCCCAGGAAGGCATTGCCCAGGCCTTCGCCCTTGCTGGCGCCCCTTACCAGGCCGGCGATGTCCACGAATTCCTGGGCGGCAGGCAAGATCCGCTGGGGCTTCACGATCTCGGCCAGGGGCGCCAGGCGGGGATCCGGCACGTCCACCACGCCGGTATTGGGCTCGATGGTGCAGAAAGGATAGTTGGCCGAAGCCGCGCCCGCACGGGTGAGGGCGTTGAATAGGGTGGATTTCCCCACATTGGGCAGACCCACGATGCCACAAGCCACAGCCATTCCATCCTCCAAGCCTTTCAGTATCTCAGAGAGCAGATGTGACGAAAAGAACTGCTTCCGGGCCTTGCGCGGGACCCCATAGCGCCATACTCTCCCCGCCAAGGTCACGGTTGAACTAAGGGAGGTGGCATGATCGTGCGGGCAGAATGGCCGGGCTACGTGGTGGATGTACTGGTTCGCCCCGGCCAGGAAGTGGAAGAGGACGAGCCCCTTCTGATCCTTGAGGGCACGGATTCCTCCCGCACCTCCTTCTATATCAACGCTCCTGAAGGCGGGAAGGTTCGGGAGATCCTCATCGAGGAAGGCGATTTTGCGTATGAGGATGACGACTTGGTGGTGATCGGGGACTCCGACCGGGACGAGTAGGCCGCTACACTGGGCCATTGTCCTGATGAGGTGGTCGATGGTCGTGATCCGTGCCGAGATGGCTGGGAAGGTTCTGGAGGTTTGCGTGGCCGAGGGCGATGCGGTGGGCGAAGACCAGGACCTGGTCATCATCGAGTCCATGAAGATGCAGATTCCCGTGGGCAGTCCCGAAGAGGGAACGGTCAAGAAGGTCTTCGTGGCCCCGGACCAGTTCCTGAACGAAGGGGATCCCATCGTCGAGCTGGGTTGATGGACCTCCGGATTGAGCACCTTGCTGGTTCGGACCAGGGCATCATCCTGCTGGGGTTCGATCGTCCGGCCGCGAAGAACGCCCTTGGTCGCCAACTCATGGCGGAATTTCAAGCGGCCCTGAAGGCCTTTAGGACTGATCCCGCGGTGCGCGTCGTGGTTGTGCACAGTCTGGTTCCCGGCGTGTTTTGCGCGGGGGCGGACCTGAAGGAGCGGGCGGAGATGTCCCAGATTGATGCAGAGACCTTCGTCGAAGGGCTCCGGAATGCCTTCACGGAACTGGCGAACCTCCCCATGCCGGTGATCGCCGTGCTCGAAGGCGCCGCCTTTGGCGGGGGGCTGGAACTGGCTCTGGCTGCGGACCTGCGTGTGGCTGGAGCGGAGGCCAGGATGGGGCTGGTCGAGACTTCGCTGGCCATCATCCCAGGGGCCGGCGGCACCCAGCGTCTGCCTCGCCTGATTGGGGTTTCCAGGGCCAAGGAACTGATCTACACGGCCCGTCGGATCAGCGCAGGTGAAGCAGGATCGCTCGGCCTCGTGAATCAGGTGGTGGCTGCAGGCATGGCTCTGGAAACAGCCCTTGGACTGGCCCGGGAAATCCTTCTGAATGGGCCCGTGGCCCTTCGGATGGCGAAGCAGGCCATCGACCGCGGGATCGATATGGACCTGGGCTCGGGCCTGGCCATTGAACAAGCCTGCTATGCCCAGGTCATTCCTACCCAGGATCGCCTGGAGGGACTGGCCGCTTTCCGCGAGAAACGCAAACCCCTGTACAAGGGGCGATGATGAGCCACTCCCACGGTCCCACGACCACGGGGCGGCTGGCCCTGAGTTCATTGATTTTCGGATTGAACTTTCTGGTTCAGGGAATCGGGGGCCTTTGGACCGGGTCCCTGGGCCTGGTGTCCGACAGCCTCGAGAACCTGAACGATGCGGTGGTCAACCTGCTCGCGCTCGGCAGCATCCGGTTGGCCAACCGCCGCGAGCCTTGTGATCGCTGGACCTATGGGTGGCATCGGATCGAGATCTTCAACACGTTGTTGGGTGTCCTGCTCCTGGTGGTGTTGGCTGGGGCCGTGCTGTTCGAGGCCTGGGATCGGGTCCGGCACCCCCATCCCATCAAGCTGGGATGGGCCATTGCCTTCTCCCTCCTGGGCCTGCTGCTGAACCTGGCGGCCACCTTCGTACTCGTGCCCGCCAAGGGCTCCGGGCAGGAACGGGACCTCAACCTCCGCAGCGCCTATCTCCACGCCTTGGGAGACAGCCTGGCCAATGTGGCCGTGGTGCTGGGCATGGTGGTGATCCGATTCACGGGCTGGACGTGGGTGGACCCACTCCTGGCCGCCGGCATCGCCGGGGTGATTCTTCGTGGAGCCGCCCTGCTCCTGCGGGATGCCGTGGGCATCTTGATGCACCACGCTGCCTTCGACCAGGAAGCGGCCAAGACCGAGCTGCTGAAGCTGCCAGGCATCCGAGGCGTGGAAGATCTTCGCTCCTGGCGGGTCTGCAGCCATCTGACCGTTTGCACCGCCCATATCGTCGTGGAGGCAGAGCGATTGGAAGAAACCGAACCTCACCAGCACCGCATTGAGCATCTGCTGTCGGAGCGATTTGGGGTGCGGCACCTCACCTTGCACTTCGAGACCTTGGCCATGGCGGAGCGGCACCAGCATCGGTTCGTGCACGAGCACGAAGCAGAGGGGCATGGTCATCATCACGACTAGGCTCTGGACTTCAGGCTCCAGGCATCAGTAAATACAAAAAGGGCGGCTGCGCCGCCCTCTCCTGAAGTCTGGAGCCCGAAGCCTGGTGCCTAATTCCCCATCCCGTGCTTCTTCATGATGGCGGCACGCTGGGCATCGTATTCGGTCTGATTGATCAACTGGCTGTCGAAAAGGTCCTTGAGCTCGGTCAGGTCTTCCTTGAGTGATTTGGTGGGAGCAGCCGGGGTGACGGCAGCCCCGGCGGGAAAGCCCTGCTGGCCCATCTGCTGCTGGGCTCCGGCCATCTGCTGACCCATCATGTTGCCCATGCCGAAGCCCAGGCCCACACCCATGCCCATGCCGGCGACGCCACCGGGGTTCTGTGCCGCGAGGGGGATGGCATCGGCCACCTGCATCTGCGTGTAGGCGCCCATGACGGGGGCCATCATGCCCACGCCGGTGCGCTTGTCCATCATCGCTTCCACTTCTTCGGGGAGGCTGATGTTCTCCACGAAGAACTTGGAGAGTTCAAGGCCCATGGTCTTGAACTCTTCCTGCAGCTTCTGCTTCACCAGGTCCGAAATCTCATCGTACTTGGCCGCCAAGTCCAGGGCGGGGATCTTGGCCTCTCCGAGGATGTCCGTGAAGCGGCTCATGATGGTCTTGCGGAGCTGTTCGGAAATGTCGGGCACAGAGTAGACGCCGTTGGTGCCCACCAGCTGTCGAAGGAAGGTGGCGCTGTCGACCACCTTGAGCGAGTAGATGCCGAAGGCCCGGATGCGCAGCATGCCAAAGTCGGCGTCGCGCATCATGATCGGATTCGAAGTACCCCACTTGAGATCGTTGTAGAGCTTGGTGGAGATGAAGTAGACGTCGCTCTTGAAGGGGCTTTCGAAGCCGTACTTCCAGCCCTTCAGGGTGGCGAGGACGGGCAGGTTCTGGGTGGTCAGCCGGTGGGTGCCGGGCTTGAACACGTCTGCCATCTGGCCTTCGTTGACGAAGACCGCCTCTTGGCTTTCGCGCACCACCAGCTGGCCGCCGTTCTGGATCTCCTGGCCCCGCATGGGGAAGCGCCAGGCCAGCGTGTCGGTGGAGTCATCCAGCCATTCGAGGATGTCGAGGAATTGGGCTTTGCCCCAGTCCATCAGACCCATGGGTTGTTCTCCTAGTGGCACTGGCCACGAGAACGATTCTAGGCCTGTTGGCAAGCAGGGCAGGGCTTTGGCTGGGAAAAACCGGTGAACGGTCGAATTGAATCGGGGAACCGTCGTCAGCGCGTTCCCTTGACCACTCGCACGGGTCCGTCAGACTTGCCCTTGCCACCGGGCTGGTCGATGCGGGTCTTGCTGTAGACCATCCGCGTGTCCGAGTCGATGATGCAGCGCCAGCCCTTCGCTTCATGGGGCATCCGGACATCCACTTCCCATCCTCCGGAGGCTCCGTTCAGGGGGATGCGCCGGGCATTGATGGCCTTTCCGCCGGTGTCCTGTTCCGCAATGGCCTTGGCTTCCTTGGCGGATTTGATGGGACCCGAAGCGTGCTTCTTCGACTTGGTGGTTCCGGCGGCAAGGACGAGTGCCGGAACCAGCAGGGCCAAGGCCATCGGTTGAAGACGCATGGGAACTCCAGGTGAGGGTGCTTGAATTCTAGCCGCAGCCCGAGAGAAGCGGCAATCAGGTGCGGTAGAGCGCGGCGCCCCAGTGGAGGCCGGATCCCAGCGCCGTGAACACGAGGTTCATCCCGGGCAGGATGAGCCCTTGTTGCCGGCACTCGTGAAACAGGATGGGCAGGGTGGCGGCGGTGGTGTTGCCCCAGTGTTCGACGTTGTGGGGCACCTTCTCCGGGGGCAATCCCAGAGCCTTTTGCACGCCCTCGATGATGCGCAGGTTGGCCTGGTGGATGAGCAGCAGGTCCAGGTCCTCCACGGCCAGGCCAGAGAGGGCGCAGACCTCGCGAACGGCCTGGGGCATCAGGGTCACGGCGGTCCTGAAGACCTCCTTGCCGGACATGACCGGGACCGTCTCCCCGGCGTCAATCTGCTCGTGCGACACGAAGGGTCGCCGCTTGAAGCTGGCACCCGGCATCGTCAGCACCCCGGCGGCGGTGCCATCCGTATGGAGCCGGATCGGACCCAGGCCCGTCTCTCCGTCCCGGCCCTCGATCACCACGGCCCCGGCGCCGTCGCCGAAGAGGACGGTCCGATCCCGGATGGCGGTGTTCGCGGCACGCTCGGCTTCCGTGACCTCGCGGGTGGAGAGCCCAATGACCGTATCCCAGCCCAGGTGCCAGGGCATGAAGGGAGAGTGCACCTCGGCGCCCACGAGGAGGACGCGCCGGTACCGGCCGCTCTGGATGACAAGGTCCGCCAACTCCAGCCCGTACAGGAAACCGCTGCACTGTTGGCGGATGTCGAAGGTGGGGATGTCCCGAAGACCCAGGCCCGCCTGCAGCAGCGGACCATTGCCCGGCAGCACGTGATCGGGGGTCATGGTGGCGAAGAGGACCGCGTCGATGTCGGCAGGCGTCAGTCCGGCATCCGCGATGGCGTTCCGGGCGGCGATCACGCCCAGATCCGAGGACCCCTGACCGGGATCGGCGTAGCGTCGTTCCTGGATGCCGCTGCGCACCCGGATCCACTCATCCGAGGTGTCCATGAGCTTTGACAGTGCCTCATTCGTGACGAGGTGCGGGGGCACGCCAATGCCGCTACCAATGATGACGCTTCGCATGAATGGCCTTTCGGGAATCCGGGCCAGGATATCCCGAGGCGGGCCCAGGGTGACCCGGGAACTCTCTTCTAGGGAAAAAGGGAAGTGGCAGACCGGGACTTGAGGTCCGGCCGGCCACAGAAGTCAGGCTTCCACCAGGCCAAGTTCCCGCAGGGCCTTCGCTTGGTCACTGGGGCGCTCCACCCTCAGTCCGCGGGCCTTGAGGGTGTGCAGCCGCAGGGCACCATCCGAGAATCCGAGCAGGATCCCCTCCGATGAATGGCGGTAGCGCCCGGGTGGGCAGGGTTCCAGCGAAGGCAGGGCCCAGGCGACCTTCACGATTCCCGAGGAAGTCTCCAGGTAGGCATTGGGCCAGGGATCGGCCACGGCACGGATCTGATTGAAGGCTTCGGCCGCGGTCATGGCAAAGTCCAGCCGTGAATCGGAGGGTTTGCGGCCACCGAAATAGGTGGAAGGGCCCAGGGTCTTCTGATCGATCCGCCGGATCGACCCGTCCACCAGTCCTGGGATGGCGTCACGCACCAGTTCCCGTCCGGCGGTCGCGGCCTTGTTCGTGAGGCTCAGGGCGGTCTCGTCCCAGTCGATGGGCAGCCTCGCCTGGGCCACGATGACGCCATCATCGGGCTTGGAGGTCATGGCATGAAGGGTGATCCCGGTTTCAGCCTCGCCCTTCACCAACACCCAGTTGATGGGTGCCCGGCCGCGGTACCGGGGCAACAGGCTGCCGTGGAGGTTGTAGGCGCCCAGGCGGGGAACCTCCAGCACCCTGGCGTGGATCATCTCCCTGAAATAGAAACTGAAGAGGAAGTCCGGGCGGTGGGCAAGGATGGCGGCGTACACCGCGTCCTCATTGAAGGCCGGAGCCTGGTGCACGGGAATGCCCTGAGTTGCGGCCACCGCAGCCGGTGGCGTAAACCATAACTCGTCCACTCCCTGTGGGTAGGTGTACAGTGCACGCACGTCGACGCCCGCCTCCAGCAGACCCTCCAGAGCCGCGGTCCCCACGCTGGAATAAGCACAAACCACGGCTGTCGGCTTGGACATGGTTCCCCCCGGGAGCAATCAGCATCGCATAATCCGTTGAATCCCCTGTCCGTAGACCTATTGTTGTGTCGGGGGTCCTCCCGTGTGCATGAGAATGCTGTCCTTCCTCTTCTGCGCGACCCTGCTGACCGCAGGAGAGGATCCCTTTGAGGCGCCCCCAACGTTGAAGGAATTCAGCCGCCAGCACACTCTGAATCATCAGAGCGTTGCTGGGAAGGTAGGGGCCCTGCTCAAGGCTTTCTTCGCGCCTCCGGAAGAGGGTGGAATGGGCATCACCTATGACAATGCCTACACTCGTACTCCCATCGAAGCTTGGCGTGACCGCAAGGCCAACTGTCTGACGCTGACCGTTCTCTGCATGGCAGCCTGCAAGTCCATCGGCGTCGATGCACACTATGGTGAATCCCTCCGCATCAGCCGGTGGCGCCGGGTGGGCAGCACCATTCGCTATGAGCGGCATGTGGTGGCGGTGGTGCCCTCGGGCATGATTGGGCAGGATCTGGTGGCTGATTTCCTGCCTGAGGTGCGCCGGGATTCCCAACTTATCGCCTCGCTCACGCCAAAGCGAGTACTGGCTCTGTTCCATAGCAACCGGGCCGTCGAGCAGATGGCCGAAAATCGCCTTGTCGAGGCTCTCCAGTCCGCCCATGAATCCATCGACGCTGATCCGAGTTTGGGCGTGGGTTGGAATATCCTAGGCGTCGTGCAGCACGCCCAGGGCCATGATGCTGAAGCCGAAGCCTCGTTTCTGAAGGCGCTGGCGGCAGACGCCAGGGACGGCGCCCCCTGCGGGAACCTCGAAAACCTGCTTCGGGAGCAGGGCCGGGAAGCTGAGGCCAGAACCTATCGGGAACGGGGTTTGGAGATCCGGAAACAGGATCCTTTCTTCAACGCGTTCCTGGCGGAAGAGGCGCTGCAAGACGACCATTGGGAGGAGGCCGAGAGGCGCATCAAAATGGCCATCAAGCTGTTCCCTCAGGAGCCCGATTTCCACATGATCCAAGCGCGCATCTGCCTGGCTCAGGGCCATCAGAAGGAAGCCATCAAGGCGCTGGAGAAAGCCCGGAAATATGCCATGCCGGACATGCGGGCCCGTTTTGACACCAAGCTGGCCCTGCTGAAGGGTGAACAACCGAAGTAGCCTAGTTCGCCTCCAGTTCTGCGAGTCGGGTCTGGGCGTCGATGCTGTTCGGGTGATGCAGCAGGCACTCCCGCAGGTAGCGGCGGGCACCGTCCAGGTCCTCCAGCTCCCTCCGGGCCTCTGCAAGGTGGATGAGGGCTTCCTCTGCCCGGGGGTCTACCTGGAGGGTCTGTCGCCAATGACCTTCAGCCCGGTCCCAGTCCCCAAGCTCAGCGCAGGCATGGCCTGCATCCAATAGGTAGCGAAGGCTGCGCGGGTCCATTCGCACGGCTCGTTCCAGATCGAGGCGTGCGGGGAGCGGTTCCCCCAGGTGGGCGCGGGCCAGTCCCCGCAGGTGCCAGAAGCTGGGTCGCTCGCGGCAGGTCTCAGCCAGACCGTCCATAAAGGGCAACAGGGCCTCCCACGCTTCCATTCCAGCCAGACACTCCGCCTGGAGCAGCAGCAGGTCGCTGTCCTCCGGCCGCTCCTTGAGTAGGGCCAGAACCTCTGCATAGGCGGCTTCGTAGCCCCCTTCGGCCACTTGAACCTGAAGCCGCAGGGGCGGGTGGTGGTCACCCTGATGATCTGGTGGAACCCGGTCCAACAGTTCCCTCGCAAAGGCTGGTTGGTCCTCCCACCAGAAGGCGAATTCCGCGCGCCGAAGGTGCCATTCCTGCCGAAGGGACTCACCTTCGGGGCCTTCGGGGATGGTTTCCCAGGCCCGTTCTAGGGTCTTCAGGGCCTCCTCATCCCGGTGCAGTTCCAGGGCGATCTGATACCGCTCCATCCAGAGGCGGAAGGCACCGGGCAGGCGGCCGATGGCTGATTCAATCACTCGCCAGGCCCCTTCGCGGTCACCCAACTGGCGGCGGGAAACCGTTTCCGCCAGCCAGTGCAGGGGCAGGGAGCGTTGTTCAGGGGGCAGCCCCTGGACCAGAGCGAGTGCCTCCGCATAGCGACTGTTCCGGAGCAGGTGCATCCCCGCGGCACCCCGGTCCCAGGGGAGCCGCGGATCACCATGGCGGGACATCAGGACTGCCAGGGCCCGCTCGGCCATATCCTCTCTGCCGTGCTGAAGGCCTGCCAGCATGAGATCTTCCAGGATGAGCGGATCATCCCAAGAGAGGGGCAACGCCTCCTCGAAGTGCACCCATGCCTGGTGCAAGGCCTCAGGATCCGTCCCCCTGAGCAGGAGGATGCCTTGGAGATGTCGGAGACGGCCCATGTTCGGGGCCAGGGAGATCAGCCGCGTCCCCCAGGCCAACCTTCGGCGCGTCGGCGTTCCCGGCACCTTCTGAAAGGCCCGTGAGACCAGGAGGCTTTTCCAGAGTGGCAGGCGCGCCAGCTGCGCCTCCAGCGCCTCCAACCAGGCTCGATCTCGAAAACCGAGGGAAAAATGGAGGCTGCTTTGCATCTGGAGGATTCGGTACCCAAGCTCACCCCGGTGCCAGGTTGAAGGCCCCAGCATCTGCAGCACGTCGTAGGGGTGGTCTCCCTCGGCCCAGCGCCGCTCGGCCCGGTGGAGTCGAGGCCGGTCGATCCAGCGAGTCCGGGCACTGAGGCCAGCCCAGGCCCCCAGGCCCATGGTTCCTGCGATAAGTAAGAGCGCCGAGAAGGGCGGGAGACCTTCAGGGGGCGAGGTAAGCAGGGCCATCCCTCCGATGGCGGCCGCAGACAGCAGCATGGCCAGGACGGATTTGAGGACCCAGGATCGTCGGAACACCTTCATGGATCGAGTATGAGCCGGTCGCGCAGCCACCGGGAGACGCTACGGTCGTCCGTTCTCTTACAGTCAATTCCCCTGCTGAATTTCTTTCGCGATGACCAGGCGCTGAATCTGGTTCGTTCCTTCATAGATCTGCAGGAGCTTGGCGTCGCGCATGCACTTCTCGACGAGGTAGTCGCGGCTGTAGCCATTGCCGCCGAGGATTTGCACGGCGTCGGTGCTGACTTCCATGGCGGTGTCCGTGGCGAAGGTCTTGGCGATGGCGCTCTGTTTGGAGTTCTTGATGCCGTTATCGGTCATCCAGGCGGCCTGCCAGGTGAGCAGGCGGCTGGCCTCGATCTTCTTGGACATGTCCGCCAGCATGAAGCTGATGGCCTGGTTCGCGAAGATGGGCTGGCCGAACTGGATGCGGGTCTTGGCGTAGTCCAGGGCAATCTCGAAGGCGGCACGGGCCACGCCCACGCCCCCGGCGGCCACGGCGGCGCGGGTCTGGTCCAGCGTCTTCATGGCGATGATGAAGCCCATGCCCTCCTTGCCCAAGATGTTTTCCGCAGGCACTTCGGCATCGTTGAAGTAGAGCTCCACCTGGTTGCTGGCGCGCTGGCCCATCTTGTCCATGGCCTTGCCCACCACCAGGCCCGGCGTGTCGCGGGGCACGATGATGCAGCTGGTGCCGCGGGCGCCCTTGCTGGGATCGGTGCTGGCGAAGAGGGCGTACCAGTCGGCGTAGCCACCGTTGGTGCAGTAGCACTTGGTGCCGTTGATGAGGTACTTGTCGCCCTTCTTCTCGGCACGGCAG
>JANYAZ010000049.1 GCA_025361045.1 Geothrix sp.
GGGGTTTTTCAGGGCCGACTAGGAGAGCCAACAGCAAAACACTGGCCAGTGGCGCCGAGTTCTCCGCGGACCCTCCCGCCGCGGCCGTGATCGCCTATCCGCGGGTCGATCCTGCCGCGCACCGGGGTAAACTTCCGCCCATGCCCCCCTATCCTGGTGTGTCCGTGAGAAAGTCCTTCCCGTGGACGTGACGCGCTTTCTCGGCACCCATCGCTATACCTGGCTCATGGAGCTGGGTCGGCGTGAGGATTGTTCCTGGCACCTCATGCGGCGCGAACTGGATGGCACTCGTTTCCTGGCGCAGATCTGGTCGCCCCTGCCCACCGACCGCGACCTCGACCACATCCGGGATACCTACCTCTCGCGGTTCCTGGATGCCACCTCCCTCGACCCCGTCATCAGCCACCTGGGCTTCAACGCTGAGCAGGCCTGGTACCTGCAGGCGATCCAGGGCGCGCCGCTGTCCCGGTTGTGGAATGGTTGGGGTCAAAGCCAGCGCGAAGCCCTGATGGCCCATCTGGCCCATCGCCTGGAGCAGGATCCCCACCCGCGGTTTCTGCATCCGGAGGCCATCACCTTCTGGGCCGGACTCACCCAGGTGCCCCGCGTCATCGGGGAATCCCCGTGGAACCTCGGGGTGATTCTGGGGTTCCTCCCGCCGACGGCTCCCGTTCCGGCCCTATCCGAGGACCTGCCCTGGGACCATCCCCGGGATCTGTCCGAGCCACTCGCCCGCCCCCTGCGCGGGCGGAGCCAGGAACTCCCCTACCTCAAATCCCTGATGCTGGGGTTCAGCGCACCCATCCCCATGGAGCGGATCGTCCTGCTCCAGGGCGAAGAAGGCGTGGGCAAGGAACATCTGGCCGCCTTCGCCTGTGCCGTGGCCGAAGGTGAGGGCATCTGGGTCCACCACCTGGCGGCCTCCGCCGACGAAACCCCAGGCCGGTTCCTGGGTCGGCTTCTCGAAGCCCTGCTCGGCGGCAGCGAAGTGGATTTCTACGCGGAACGCCCCGAGGCCGCCAAGACCCTGTCCCTGCGCGTCCAGGCCTTCGCCTTCCTGACCGGCGGACGCAACGTGAACGGCCAGGATGTCGTCCCCGAGCCGGAAGAGGTCAAGGCGGCCCTGGAGGCCCTGGATTTCGCCGGCCTCCTGCACCACCGGCTCATCCATCTGTCGGGCCTGGACCGGGCCACTCCCAGTGTGCTGGCGCTCATCCGGGAACTGGTGCATGCCTCCTCCCTGCCCTGGCTGCTCTCGCTGACCACGGGCGCCCAGGGGGCGGGGCTGAAACCCCTCATTGCCCAGCTGCGCAGCGAAGCTGCGGCCGCGGTCGTGGGCGTGAACCGCCTGGAGGACGAGGACCTTCGGCTGGTGCTGGAGGATCTCCTGGGTCCACACGATCTGCCCGAGGCCTTCCGCACCGACCTGATCACCCAGAGCCTGGGCAATCCGGGGCTGCTCCGAAACTTCTTGGAACTGGCCCATCAATCCGGAACCCTTGGCTGGGAGGGGGGCCGCTGGTTCCTGGCCCCGGGCCAGCCCACGACCCTGCGCGCCGAAGCCGACCTGATGCGTCAGATCTTCCTGGGTCGCCTGCAGCGCCTCACTCCCGCCTCGGCCACGCTGGTGCGCCTGCTGGCCCTGGCCGAGCGCCCCCTGCCCACGGGCGCACTCGGTCGCTTGCTCGGCCTGCAGGATGAGGCCCTGGAGGATGCCCTCCATGGTGCCGTGGGCTCCCGGTTGGCCCAGTTGCAGCGCGGCCACGCCATGATTCCCGATCCCCGGTGGCGGGAGCTGGTGCTCGCCCACACGCCCCAGCCCGAACTCAAGCGCCTGTCCCGGGCTCTGTCGGCGGCGTTCCAGGAGCAGGGCTGGGAGTGCCCCGTGGCCCTCCAGTCTCTGGCCACGGATGAAGCCACGGCCCTCGCCGCCGTGCTGGCCTCCCTGAATCGTGCGGCAACCGCTCCCCTGGACGAGGTGCGGCGGATCGTGGACCAGGCCCTCCAGCTCAAGCCCTCCCCCCGGGATGAAGCCAGGCTGCATGAGCATCTGGCCGATGCCTGGGCCACCGGCGTCCGCTCCCTGGCCGAGGTCTCCGAGCGCCCACCCATCGACCAGGCCATCCAGTCCCTGAACAGCGCCCTCGAAGCCTTGGCCCGGGTCCCCCGCGACGAAGAAACCCGCCTGACGGAGGCTCGCATCTTCCGCAAGCGCGCGGTGCTGCACTTGCGCCAACGGCGGCCGGCCGAGGCCCAGGAGGCCCTGCAGGCGGCCACCGAACGGTTGGTGGAGCACCCCCTGCATCCCGAGCAGCCCCGGCTCCGCCTCGTCCTCGGCCAGTTGCATCTGCTTCAGGGCCACCTCACCAAGGGCATCCGCGCGCTGGAGGAAGGGTTGCACCCCCAGGGCGGCTTCAAGCCCCTGCCGCAGGACCAGGCGGCCCTGCTGCTGGTCCTTGGTCAGGCCCTGGCCGGACAGTCCCAGTTCCTTCGCGCCGCCGCCATGCTGCAATCGGCCCAGCGGATGCTTGAACACTCGCAGGGTTTCCGGAGCCTGGTCTCTGTGCAGATCGCCCTGGCCCAAGTCCGGCTGGCGCAGGGCCAATCCGAGGTCTGCATCCTGCTGCTGCGCGAGGCCCTGCAAACCGCCCGGATGCAGGGCGACACCACCCTCCAGGCCAAGGGCCACCTCGCCCTCGGCATGGTCCGCAGCCTCCAGCAGCTCCTGGGTCCGGCCCTGTCCCACCTCGACCGGGCCCTGGCCCGGGCCCAGCGGCTGGGCGACCCGGCCCTGGTCTCTCTCATTCAGATCTGGCGGGCGCGCACCTTCGCCGCCCTGGGCGACTCGGTGGCCGCGGATCATGCCCAGTTCGAGGCCCTGGCCACCCAGCCGCCCCTGCTGTCCCCCGAGGAACAGGGGGACCACCTCTTCCTGCAGGGGGAAGTCGCCCGGTTCCGCAGCGCCTGGCGGGACACGGCGCGCTTGTTCAGGGCCGCCGCGGACCAGTACGAATCCACCGGCCTTCTCTGGCGCCAACGGCTGGCGCTGCTGCGCTACAGCCAGGCGGTGGCCCGGGAGGCACGCCACTCCCACCTGGAAGCGCCCGAACAGGGCTGGGCCATTCTCGAAAACCTGAAGGGCCCCGTGGAGGGCTCCGGATCGCGGTGGCTCGATCTGGAATGGCATCGCGCCCACGCCCTGCTGCTGTCCACGGTGCCGGCCACCGATCCGGTGGTCCAGGAGGCGCTCGAAGCCTGGGGCGAGGTCCAGGCTGCGGCCCGCGATCTGCAGTTCCCGGCGCTCATCCTCGAGGCCAGTGCCGAGGGCGCCCAGCTGCTGCTGCAACGCGGCGAAAAACTGGGTGCGCGCGCCCGGATGCAGGATGCCTTCCCCAGCTTCCAGCAGCTCTGGACGCGCCTCCCCGAGGGCCAGGAGAACGGCTTCCTCGGCCGCGAGGACCTGTACCGCTTCCGGCAGACCGTGGAGGCCGTAGGCCTCAAGTTCATCCAGCCCGAGCGCGCCGATCCCCTCGTCGACTGGACCCCCACCCAGATGAACCTGCCGGCGTTTCCTGATCCGGAGTTGAAATAAAAGATGGACAGGATTAACAGGATTAAAAGCTTGATTAACAAGATGTTATAGCACGACTGCTTAAACAATCATCCGTGCGGCCTGCCCCAAAATAATTGGGCTTAATTGGGTGTCATTTTGGTTAATGGGTGTAATTGGGTGTAGAATTGGCTCATGCTTCGACCCGACACCATCCAGATCAACCCAGAGATCTTGGGGCTGATCAGCCGGATCGATGAATTCAAGGGCGCCTGGAGGGCACTGGGAACGCTCGCGCCGGATCGTCTCTCGGCTCTGAGACGGGTGGCAACGATTGAAAGCATCGGTTCCTCCACCCGCATCGAAGGTAGCAAGCTGTCTGACCGCGAGGTGGAGCGCCTGCTGTCGAACCTCCAGATCAAAAGCTTCGTCACTCGTGATGAACAGGAGGTGGCAGGCTACGCCGAGGTGATGGATCTGGTCTTTTCCTCCTGGCCAGAGGTCACCCCCACCGAGAACCACATCAAGCAGCTTCACCGCGATCTGCTGATCTACAGCGAGAAGGATGAGCGACATCGCGGCAGCTACAAGACCGCACCCAATAGCGTGGTGGCGTTCGATGAGAACGGCGTTCAGGTCGGCATCGTCTTCGAGACGGCCACCCCCTTTGACACGCCCCGCCTGATGACCGAGTTGGTGACTTGGCTCCAGGAGGAACAGCAGAATGCACAAATGCACCCACTGCTGCTCATCGGTTTGTGGGTGGTCATCTTCCTGGAGATCCACCCGTTCCAGGACGGCAATGGGCGACTCAGCCGGGTGCTCACCACCCTGTTACTCCTGCGGGCTGGCTACGCCTATGTGCCCTACGCCTCGCTCGAGAGTGTGATCGAACAGAACAAGGAGACCTACTACCTTGCCCTCCAGCAGACCCAGGGGACGATCCGCACCGACGCACCGAACTGGCAGCCGTGGCTGTTGTTCTTCCTACGGTCCCTGGCCGAGCAAGTGCGGCGATTGAACCAGAAGGTCGAGCGGGAGAAGCTGGTCCTGGCGGTGCTCCCGGAACTATCCCTGAAGATTGTCGAGTTTGCCCGTGAGCATGGCCGAATCACCATGGCCAACGCCATTCAGCTGACGGGCACCAGCCGGAACACCCTGAAACAGCACCTCCGCGCCCTGGTTGAAAAAGGCCATCTCCAGCAACATGGCAGTGGCCGGGGCGCATGGTACGGCCTCACCTGATCACCCTCAACAAACCAGCTTGATGCTTTTCCTGCTTCACCAATGAGACTTCCTAGCAGCGGAGGCGGTCCTACCTTTCAGTCCCGTTACGCTGCCCGCGCCTGCAATGAAAAAGGTGGCCCCCCGCCCCGTGCCCTATTGCTGCTCGGTCGGAGCGGGAGCGCTCGAAAACCGGTCCAGCACGATGAAGAACACCGCCACGGCGAGGATACCAAGGACCAGGTAGGCCACCCACAGGACGTACTTTCTGAAGCCAGTTTTGAAATGCTGGGCCAGCAGGTGACGCCACGTGAACTTGAAGCCCGCGGCCTGGCATGCGCGGCAGATGTATTCCCCATAGCGGTTGCGATGGCAGTCCTGGCGGGGGATTTCTTTCTTGCAGCCCGAGCAGACCTTCAGGCGAATGGAAGTTTCTGGCATCTGGATGTCTCTTCGCGAGGCGGATTGGTTCTGGAGTTGATCAAATGAGCGGCCAATTCGGGGATCCTTCGAGCCATGTTCCTGAGCGATGAACCATGCTCATCTCCACATGGGTTTAAGTCAAATCATCCACATGGACCGAGATCACACCCAGAGTCCTTGGATGACGGAGCACTGGATCGGTGGTCTCATGGAAGCCCACGGCTTCGACCTTCCAGCGGAGACCCCATGAGCCACCTGCCCGCCGATTCGCGCGCCCGCATCACCCTGTCCCAAGTGCACACCTGGCATCGCGCGGGGCGCAAGCTGGTGATGGTCACCGCCTATGACGCGGCCACCGCCCGCATCGCGGACGCCGCCGGGGTGGACCTCATCCTGGTGGGGGATAGCGTCGGGAACGTCTGCCTGGGCTTCGAGAACACCTTGCCCGTGAGCATGGCCATGATGAACCACCACCTGGAGGCCGTGGCCCGCACTCGCCCCAACGCCATGCTGGTGGCCGACCTGCCCTACCTGAGCTTCCACCTCAGCGTGGAGGACACCCTGCGCAATGCCGGGGGCTTCCTTCAGCGGGGCGCCCAGGCCGTGAAGCTGGAAGGCGGCGCCAAACGCCTGGCCATGATCCATGCGCTCATCGATGCCGAAGTCCCCGTCATGGGGCACCTGGGCCTCACCCCTCAGAGCGTGAACCCCATGGGCGGCTACAAGGTCCAGGGCAAGCACAAAGGAGACGCCATCCGCCTGCTGGAGGATGCCCAGAAACTGCAGGACGCAGGCTGCTTCGCCATGGTGCTGGAAGGCATCCCGGCGGATTTGGCGGCCAAGGTCACCGAGACCATCGAGATTCCCACCATCGGCATCGGTGCCGGTCCCCAGTGTTCGGGCCAGGTACTGGTCTTCCACGATGTGCTGGGCCTGCTGCCCGGCACCTCGCCCAAATTCGTCCGGCGCTATGCCGAAGGATTTGAAGACCTACGGGTGGCTTTGGCCACCTGGGCCGAGGACGTGCGGGGGGGAGGGTTCCCTGATGAACGGGAATCCTATACCCTTCCAGAAGCCGTCCGTCCGGCTTTGAACCAGTGGCGCCCCTGAAGCTCCTCTTGGTAAGCTGGCAGGTATCTCTTGAAGGATCCCGCTTTTGTCCATGCGAGTTGTCCGTACCATCGCTGATTTGCGAGCCCTGCTCCGACCTTTGAGGGAAGAAGGCAAGCGCATCGGCTTTGTCCCCACCATGGGCTTCCTGCATGATGGCCACGCGACCCTGATCCGTCAGAGCGCCGCCCGCTGTGATGCCACGGTGGTCTCCATCTTCGTGAACCCCACGCAGTTCGGCCTCAGTGAAGACCTGGCCAGCTACCCACGCGACCTGGAACGGGACCAGAACATCTGCCTCGAAGCCGATGCCTCGGTGCTCTTTCTCCCCGAGGCCGCCGAGATCTACCCCACGGGCTTCCAGACCCACATCGAGCCCGGCCGTCTGGCCGACCCCCTCTGTGGACGCTTCCGACCCGGCCACTTCCGGGGCGTGGCCACCGTGGTGGCCAAGCTGTTCAACATGGTGCAGCCCGACTTGGCGTTCTTCGGCCAGAAAGACTTCCAGCAGACCGTGGTGATCCGCCGCATGGCCCGGGACCTGAACCTGCCCGTGGATGTGGTGGTGGTGCCCACTGTCCGTGAGGCCGATGGCTTGGCTCTCAGCAGCCGCAACACCTACCTCGACGAGGATGCCCGGCGTCGGGCCCTTCTCCTCAGCGAAGGCCTGCTGGCGGCCAAGGCCGCCTTCGAGGCAGGGGAACGCCTCGGCACCAGGCTCCTCGAGATCGCCCGGGCTCCGATGGCCGGGGTGGATTCCATCCAATACCTGGAGCTGGTGGATTCCCAGAGCCTGGAGCCCATCCAGGGCCCGGTGGATCGCACCGCCGCCCTCTGTGTGGCCGCCTACGTCGGCAGCACCCGCCTCATCGATAACGTGCTGTTGACCCCTCCGGTCGCAGCCGCCGCTGGCAGCCAAGCCTGACCCGGTTCATCCCTTCGGCCTATGGTCCTCCGACCTGGATGGGCTTAGCCTGGGTGCGGACTGTCATGCACTGTCTCGCCAGGAGTCGCCCATGTTGCGCAAAGCCCTCACCACCGTCCTGATCGCCGCCACGGCCCTGTCCGCATTCGCCCTGCCCGACCGGCCTGAGGACAGGGAGCGCCGCAGGGAATGGAAGGAAGAGGACAAGGAAGACCGCCGCTACTGGAAGGAGCAGGACAAGCACGAGCGGAAATTCTGGAAGGAACAGGAAAGGGAAAACCGCGAACACCGGGCCCACCGCTACGACGACGATGATCGTGACCATGACCGCGGCCGCCGCCATGTGGCTCCCCCTTGGATGAACAGCTATTGGCGCCAAGGCGAGAGTCGCCGCTACGTGGCCCTGGTGCCGGGCGATCCCTCCCGCATGTATGTCTTCCTGGACGGCCGCTGGGTGCTGCGCCAGGTCCGCGATCCCCGGGCCCGGCTCGACCTCGAAGGCGCCTTCCGCCTGCCCATGGCCCCCCCGCCCATCGCCCCGCCGCGGATCGGGCTGGATCTGCACGTGGTGCTTTTCAATTGAGCAGGTAAAAATCGAGCATGGACTCGAGGTAATCCTGGGTTCATGCTGATGCGTTGGCCGGGACTCCCCTTGCGGAGCCTGGACCGGAGGATGCATGCTGCGCCATTTCCTGCTCGGAAAGATCCATCGCGCCACCGTGACGAGGGCCGACCTGGACTACGTGGGATCGATCACCCTGGATCCGCTGCTCATCGAAGCCGCCGGATTCCTGGAGAACGAGAAGATCGACATCTACGACGTAACCAACGGGTCGCGGTTGTCCACCTACGTGATCCCGGGGACCCCGGGGTCCGGTGAGGTTGGCATCAACGGTGCTGCGGCCCACCTGGTGGCCAAGGGCGACCTGGTGATCATCGCCGCCTACGGCTGGATGAGCCCCGAGGAGGCTGAGACCGTGGCCCCCAAGGTGGTCTTCGTGGACGAGCGCAACCGCATCACCGAGCGCCGCACCCAGGAGCGCACCCCCCTCTGCGCGGCCGCATTCAGCGACTGAAAAGCGAAGACAGGATTAACAGGATTGGAAAGAAGGATTAACAGGATTTCAAAGCTTTGAATGGCCAGCTTTAATCCTGTTAATCAAGCAGTTAATTCTGTTAATCCTGTCCTGGTTTTATTTTTTCCAGGAATAGAATCCTGTCTCGGAACCTTTGGCTGTTGGCGCGGCATCTAAGGGGTGTGGTAGAAATGAATCACCCTTCGGTCTGGTACGACCCTGGGGCCCGCGGTGGGGGCATGGCGTCCTTCTGCAAAGTTCTGAAAGGTTGGTTTTATGGAAGTCCGCAAGTCCCTGGTGGTCAATGCGACCCCCCTGGAGACGCGCATCGCTCTGCTTGAGAACGGTCAGCTCTGTGAACTGTTTCTTGAACGGACGATGAATCGCAGCCAAGTGGGGGATGTCTACAAAGGCCGGGTGGCCAAGCTGCTCCCCGGCATGCAGAGCGCCTTCGTCAACATCGGCGGCGTCAAGGACGGGTTCCTCTACCTGGACGACCCCGTCGCCCAGCGCATCGGGGTCGACTTGTCGGCCGAGGAGGAGGGCGAAGAAGCCCCCGCCGAGGACCTGCCGCCGCCACCGCCGCCCCTGCCGCCCCTGAAGGAGGGCGAGGAGACCCTGGTCCAGGTGGTGAAGGATCCCATCGGCTCCAAGGGCCCCCGGCTCTCCCGGCACCTCAGCTTCCCCGGCCGGTTCCTGGTCTTCATGCCAGGCATCGAGCACATCGGCATCTCCCGCAAGATCACCGAACCCGAAGAGCGCGACCGCCTGCGTGACCTGATCCGCAGCCACGCGCAGCCTGGCGAGGGTTTCATCGTCCGCACCGCCGCCATCGGCGAGAAGGACGAGGACCTGGTAGGCGATGTGATCTTCCTCCGCCGCCTGTGGGAGGGGATCCAGGCCAAGGCCGAGACCGTGCCCGCCACCGGGCTGGTCTGGCAGGACCTCCGCCTGCTGCAGAAGATCATGCGCGACATCTTCCGTGAGGAAGTCTCCACCTTCTGGGTGGATGACGATGCCGCCCACCGCGAGGTGGTTTCCTTCGTCGAGAACATCCATCCCGAGTGGTCCAACCGCGTGAAGCGCTTCACCTCCGACCTGCCCATCTTCGAGGCTTTCGGCATCGAGTCCGAAATCGATTCCGCCCGCCAGCCGAAGGTCTTTCTCAAGCACGGCGGCTCCATCGTGCTGAACCAGACCGAAGCCCTGGTCAGCGTCGACGTGAACACCGGCAAGTTCGTCGGCAAGAAGGATCTGGAAGAGACCGTCTACCTCACCAACCTCGAGGCCATCCCCGAGATCGTGCGGCAGCTGCGCCTGCGCAACCTGGGCGGCATCGTGGTCATCGACTTCATCGACATGGTGGATGCCCTCCACCGTGACGAGGTGCTGACCCGGTTCCAGGAAGAACTCAAGCGGGACCGCAACCACGCCCGCGCCGGCGGCATCTCCGAGTTCGGCCTGGTGGAGCTCACCCGCAAGCGCACGGGTCCTTCCCTGGAACGGCTGCTCACCCAGCCCTGCCCCACCTGCAACGGGGTCGGCCGCACCCAGAGTCCCGAGACCTCCCTGCTCAAGGCCTACCGCGAGCTGGTGCGCCTGGGCGAGCGCCTGCGCGGCGCCGAGGTGCGGCTGACCCTGCACCCCGACCTGGCCGCCACCATCCATCAGGAGGCCCGCGAAGGCCTCATGCAGCTGGCCCGCCTGCTGGGCGCCCGCGTCTCCTGGATCGAGCGCGCCGACACCCCCAGGCACGCCGTGGTCATGGACCTGCAGTTCCCCGGCCAGGACAGCGCCAGCGCTTAACAAAGGCCAGAACGCAGGACCGAATCGCTCGGATCGATCTCAAGACATGAAGGGCCCGGGGACCCGCGTTCTTTGCTGATCCTAAGGTTGGCTTCCCCATCTGCCGAGACGCAATCCAACAGCCACCGGTTGGCCCTGGCCATGGCTCTGCCATCCCAGTGTTCCCAAGCCTCGTTGGAGCCCGATCCATGAAAATCAGAACCAAGCTAACGTTGGGTTTCGGCCTCAGTGCCCTGGCAGTGGCCGTGGTGGGGTGCATCGGCCTCTACGAAACCGAGGCGATCACCCGTTCGAGCCGCCAGGTGATCACCGTGAATACCAAGCTCGTGGAGCACGCCCAAAGGCTGCGCGCCAACATCAACATGATGCGCCGCTATGAAAAGGACCTGTTCCTGAACCTGGGCGATGCCAGCAGCATCACGAAATACCAGAAGAGCTGGGACGAGGCCAAGGATCACGCCCGCCAGAGGATCGAGCGGGTCACCAGGCTGGTCACCGACGCGAAGGACCTGGAAGCCATGGCTTCCATCAGCCGGAATCTCGAGGTCTACAACAACGGATTTGCCGGCGTGGTGGGACGGATCCGCTCCGGGGCGATCCGAACGCCCGTGGATGCGAACAACGCCACGGGTGAATTCAAGGCTGCGGTCCACCAGTCCGAGGCTGGCATCACGGCCTTCGCCGCGAAGCAGGACGAAGAGATCGCGCGAGTGATGAAGAACCTAGAGGACGGCGTCCGGCGCAGCCAGGTGCTGCTCACCGTCATCGCCACGCTCACCTTTTTCGGGCTGAGCGCTTTCGCCTTCATCCTCATCCGCACCATCCGCCGACCCCTGGACGACATCGAAGCCCTGGTGGTGGACATGGGCCAGGGCGAAGGGGACCTGAGCCGCCGGCTCGACTACCACGGGCAGGATGAGCTGGGAGCCATCTGCGGTGGCGTGAACCATTTCGTGGAGAAGCTCCGGAACACCATCACCCAGGTGGCACAGACCGCGGAGCAGGTGGCCTCCGCCACGCACGAGCTCAGCGCCACGGCCGAACAGATCAACCAGACGACGGCGGAGCTCAGCACCAGCTCCGAGCGGCAGCGGGTGGCCATGACGCAGTCCTCCGCGGCACTGGAGCAGATGGCTGCCTCGATCCAGCAGGTGCGAACGGTGGCCAATGAGGCAGAAGGGGTTGCCAATGGGTCCCTCGAGATGTCAGCCCGAGGCAGCGCTGCCGCCCAGGAGAGCAACCAGGCGATGGATGGGATCAAAGAATCGTCGGGGAAGGTGAACCGGATCACGGGGGTCATCGCCGACATCGCCCGCCAGACCAACCTGCTGTCGCTCAATGCGGCGATCGAGGCCGCCAAAGCCGGGGCCCAGGGCAAAGGCTTCGCCGTGGTGGCTGAGGAGGTCCGGAAGCTGGCCGAGCGCAGCGCCACCGCGGCCAAGGAGATCTCCGCCCAGATTGAGGAAAGCGTCGAGCGGGTCGACATGGGTGCCGATGCCGTGGGCAGTGTGGGGCGCAGCCTCACCTCCATCGAAGGCTCCACCCGGGACAACGCGAACCGGATCCGCAGCATCTCCCTGGCCATGGAAGAGCAGGCCAAGGCCAGCCAGGAGATGGTCGCCGCAGTGACGACCACGGCCCAGCTCACCGAACAAAGCGCCAGCGCCGCCACCGAGCTCTCCTCGACCATTCATGAGGTGACCCGCACCATCGAGGAGCTGGCCCAGATCGCCAATGCCCTCCGGGATCAAACGGCGCGGTTCAAACTGACCTGACAGCGACGCCCAACCCACCTGAATCGGAATCCTCTGGGTCTGTCTGACTCAGTGCCGGCACCCGCGCCGCGCGGGGAGGATGGACCCCCAAGGGAAGGGCTGGCGGAGCCACCCGCCCTCCGGTAGTTTGAGGGGTTCCCCCGAGGCCCCATGGACCGTCGCGCCTTCCTCGCCACCTCCGGTGCCGCCGGCCTCGCCGCGGCCCTGCCCACCTTCGACGCCTTGCCTTCGGAAGGCCAGGCCCCGGCGGTGAAGCGCGCCGGGCCACGGCCCGTGGTGGTGGCCAGCGCCAACGGCAACCGCTTCACCAACGGCGGCAAAGACACCTGCGTGGTCCGGGCCTTCACCCTGATGACCGAGGGCCGCGACGTGCTGGAGGCCCTGGTGGAGGGCGTCGCCATCGTCGAACTGGATCCCGAAGACACCAGCGTGGGCTACGGTGGGCTGCCCAATGCCGAGGGCGTGGTGCAACTGGATGCCTCCTGCATGCATGGCCCGAAGAAGCGCGCCGGGGCGGTGGCCTGTCTGGAGGGCGTTCGCACCCCCGCCCAGGTGGCCAAGGCCGTGCTGGAGATGACCGACCACCACCTGCTGGTGGGCCACGATGCCCAGACCTTCGCTCGCCAGCTGGGCTTCACCATCGAAGCCGACCTCAACTCGCCCTTGAGCCGCAGGCTTTGGCTGGACTGGAAACGCCGCCTGGACCCAGAGCATTGGCTGGACCCCCTGAAGCGTTCGGCGGCGGGCTTCGCCGCAGGCCAGGCCATGGTCCAGGAGGGGCTCATCGACCCCGACCACTACTACGGCACCATCAACTGCAACGGCGTGAACGCCAAGGGCGAGGTCTGCGGCACCACCACCACCAGCGGCCTGGCCTGGAAGATCCCCGGCCGCGTGGGCGACTCCCCCATCCTGGGCGCGGGCCTGTATGTGGACAACGCCGTCGGCGCGGCAGGCTCCACGGGCCGGGGTGAAGCGAACCTCTACAGCCTGTCCTCCTTCCTCACCGTGGAGGGCATGCGCCGGGGTCTCAAGCCCAAGGACGCGGCCCTGGAGGCCCTCCGCCGGGTGCAGGCGGCCACGGTGGAGAAGCGGCTGCTGAACGCCCGCGGCCTGCCCAACTTCAACCTCATCCTCTATGTCCTAAACGCCCAGGGGGACACCGCCGGCGTCTCCCTGTACGCCAGCAAGTACGCCGTCTGCGATGAACAGGGTCCGCGGACCCTGCCGACAGAACCCCTGCTGGCGGGCAGCCCCGGCCCCTAAGGGTTCCTCATGGTTCTTATAACAAAAACGTCGGCTGTTTTGCAGGTTGGCCCTGAGAGTATCGGCCAAGGGCTCTGCCGGACCTAGGAGCGTGTCCAAGTAATGGGTGGGGGCTGCACTGGTGCGCCAGCCGAGGGAGGTAAGGAAGGCGACGAAGGCCCTCTCGGTATCGGCTTCGCCGATACGCGAGACATACTGAAATCTGGCGGTTCCAAGGGCGAGGAGCCTGACGCAGCATCCCGACGGCTGCCGCACCAGCCCGAAGGGTTGATGGCAAAGGGCATCCATGCGGCGTCACCGGGCTTGAACGGTGAACCCGCACCGCCCTGCGCCCACTTCCTTGCCTGAAAGCCCTTTGCCATCAATGCAGCCCCTATCGATTACTTGGACACGCTCCTAGATGGCTCCATCCCGAAGCATCGCAGCCAGTTCCTCGCGGGTGGCTTCGGCCTGGGCCGCCTTCCAGGCCAGCTGTTCCAAGCGGTCGAGCCAAGCTGGATCTGAACGCAGGGATACTCCGTTCATTTCCAGCATCACCGCGGCCGCCAGGGTGCCCACCCGTTTGTTCCCATCCAGGAACGGATGGTTGGTGATGAGGGCGAACATCAGGGCGGCGGCGAAGTCGAACAGGTCTCCCGAGCCATAGACAAAGTGATGTTGGGGTGCGGCCACAGCACTTTCCAGAGCCCCGGGATCACGCAACCCATGGTGACCGCCCCAGGCATCGATCTGGCTCAGATGCAGGGCCTGGACCTCCTCCGAGGACAGGAAGATCGGCATCACTTCGCAAGGCCCTCAAGCACGGGGGCCAGTTTCCGCTCGGCGCTCTCCTTGGCCTTGAGGAACAAGGTCATCCGCTCAGCATTGGGCTCGGCAGCGGGGGTCACGATGAGGGACCGGCCATCCGTCCGGATCTCCAGGGGGGTCTCAGGGGTCATGCCCAGCAGCTCCATGACGCTTTTCTCCACTACCAAGGCGTAACCGTTGCCGTGTTGCTTCAGGGTACGGAGCATGGTTCACCTCGGTATCACCATTGTAATACCCAAACGCCTTGGCGCAAGGTCAGCCCACCCCAAACACGTCGGACAGCGCAGGCCGTCCTGCAGGCCTTGGATCAGTTCGGGCACGCGGTCGAGGCTGCGCACTTCGATTAGGGCGTTGCTGACGAAGGCGGTGCGGTGCCCCTGGACACCTTGATACGCATGAGAATTGACCATTTCAAAATTGAATATTGAATTAGTCAAAAATAAACCTAACCTGTGGTGATGATTCCGCGCAACCTCCAACCCGTCCTCCTGCGCTGGGCCGCCGCTTACCCGGTCGTGACCCTGACTGGGCCCAGGCAATCCGGGAAGACAACACTCTGCAGGACGGTCTTCCCCGACAAGCCCTACATCAGCCTTGAGCCTTTGGAGACTCGCTCCTTCGCCCTGGAGGACCCGAGAGGGTTCCTGAGCCAATACCCCGATGGTGCCATTCTCGACGAGGTCCAGCACGCCGCCGGTCTGCTCAGTTACATCCAGGATCGGGTGGATCGGGATCCGGCCCCAGGGCGCTTCATTCTCACAGGCTCCCAACACTTCGGGCTGAGCGATGCCGTGAGCCAGTCCTTGGCGGGCAGGACGGCCATCCTCTACCTGCTGCCGCCCAGCCTGGCTGAACTGCGCCATTTCCCGGCCGCTCCCAAGGACTTGTTCGACACCCTTTTCATGGGTGCCTATCCCCGCATCCACGACCAGGGGATCCCGCCCGAGCGATGGCTGGCTGACTACGTCGCCACCTACGTCCAGCGTGATGTACGACAGGTGCTCAATGTGGGTGACTTGCTGAGCTTCAACACCTTCCTGCGTCTCTGTGCAGGTAGCACGGGGCAGGACCTCAACCTCTCCCGGCTCGGGGCGGATGCAGGGATCTCGCAGCCGACGGCCAAGGCCTGGCTCTCCGTGCTGGAAAGCAGCTTCTTATGCTTCCGTCTGGGCCCTTGGCACAGGAACCACCGCAAGCGCCTCATCAAGGCCCCCAAACTGCACTTTTACGATACGGGTCTGGTCTGCTACCTGCTCGGCATCCGCAACGCTCAGCAGCTGGAGACCCACCCATCGAGAGGGGCGATCTTCGAGTCGTGGGTCGCGTCCGAGGTCATGAAGATGCACCTGCACCAAGGGCTGGAGGCCACGGCCTTCCACTACCGGGAAGTCTCTGGCTTGGAGGTGGATCTCGTCCTTCAAACTCCCGATCGGACTCGACTCGTGGAGTTCAAGTCAGGACGCACCATTGATGCTTCGTGGCTGAAACCCCTCCTGGAAGCGAAGGAGTCTCTGGCGGCCGGATCATCGGGTCAAACCTTCGAGTCCATCCTGATCTATGGCGGAGATGAGCAGCAGGTCAGAAGCGGGGTTCACATTCATCCCTGGGACCGCCTCGAAGGCCTAGGCCCACCCCCCTCTTCTCCTTTGGGTCTGACTTGAAGCACCGGTCTCGCCAGGGCCACGGCGCCAGCGCCTGATCGGAAGTGCAAATTCTGTCGAGCCCCTTGACGAAGGGAACGTTGTCCGTATATTGTTCGGACGAGAGGTTTCCTCATGCAAAAGAACCTGACCCGAAATGGCAACAGCTACGCCTTGACCCTCGATAAGCCACTGATGGAACTGCTGAACATGAACTCAGATACCCCTGTGGAGATCCGTACCGATGGGCAGTCCTTCCTGGTCACGCCTGTGCGTCCGGTGGACCCGACCCGTGCCAAGGCCTTCCTGGATGCAGTCAAGGAGGTCAACACCACCTTTGAGCCCCTGTTCCAATCATTGGCCAAGCGGTAATGGATGGAATCATCTTCCTGACGGTGGATGAAGTCATCTTCATCCACGACGACCAGATTTCACGCCATGGCGTAGCCCAAGGCATCCTGAACCAGGGGAGCCTGGAATCCGCGGTGGCCGCCGCCGAGTTTGCCGCCTATTACAACCCCGAGGCTGATCTCCATTGGCTTGCGGCCCACTACGCGGTTCGTCTGGCCCAGAACCACGCCTTTTCCGATGGGAACAAGCGCACGGGCATCGCCTCAGCTCTGGTTTTCCTCACCCTGAATGGCAACCCCAAGCACCCCGCCTCCAAGGATTTGAAAACGCTGGAAGACTTGATGGTGGACATCGCCCAGCACCTCCAAGGCATAGAGGCATTGTCAGCTTTCCTCCGCACGCTCTGATCGATACTGGCGATCAGGCGTCTATTCACCCCAAACACGTCGGACAGCGCAGGCCGTCCTGCAGGCCCTGGATGAGCTCGGGCAGCCGGTCCAGGCTGCGCACTTCGTAGATGGGGGCGTCGGGATCGTGGGCGGGGCGGGGCTTGGCGGCGCGGTTCACCCAGATGGCAGTCCAGCCGGCGGCCACGGCCCCTTCCACATCGTCGGTCCAGCTGTCCCCCACCATGACGAGGTTGCCGGGAAACAGGCCCAGCTTGCGTTGCACGGATTCGAAGGCCCCGGGCTCCGGCTTGAGGGCCCCGATCTCGGCGCTGAGGATGCGGGTGCGGATGCGCTCGGCGATGCCCAGGCGCTCCAGCAGCTCCAGCCCGAAGGTCTGGGTGTTGGAGAGCAGCGCCACCCGCGCCAGATCCCGCACGGCGCCCACGGCCTCGGGCGAACCGGGGAAGCACTCGGCCTGAGAGCCTGCCTCCAGAAAGGCCTGGGCCATGGCGTCCATCTGCGCTTCGTCCAATCCCACAGGTTCCCGCCAGGCCTCCAGGAAGGTCCGCACCGAGGGATAGGGCCGCACCATGCCATCGCGCACCAACGCCGCGAACGGCTGGGCCTGCTCCGGGCGCAGCAGCTCCTTCAGCCGCTGGAAGGGACTCCCCGCCGGGCTGAAGACCAGCGTGTTCCAGAGGTCGAAGACGACGGCGCGGATCATTCAGCCTGCCCAAGGAAAACAGAATGGCCGCCGGTCAGCATCAACCAACTCCATCCTGTTCAAGAAGTCGGTTCAGTCCGCCACGAAGGGCGGGAATGTCCACTGAGGCCATGGCCCACAGCATGTCGAGGTTGATATCGAAGTAGCCGTGAGCCATCCGATCACGGGATGCAGTCATGGCCCGCCATGGGATATCCGGGGCCTTCACCTGCATTTCCTGCGGGATATGCTTGGCCGCTTCACCCAACGTAAGAACCAGATACTGCAAGGCCAACCGGAGCATCTCGTCCTTCTCAAGATCCTCGCGCCTGCGGTCCTCTACAAATGTCTGAGCCCTGTTGCAAGCTTCCAACATATGCAACAGGCGCACCCGCGTGTTGAGTGGATCAGGCCTCATAGACCACCCGGGCCTCAAGGAGGGCCTGTGCTCGGAAGTGGCGGCTGAGGTCCTCGGCCGTGTTCAAGTCCACGGGCAGGCCCAGCACATCGTGAAGCTCCTCTTGAAGCATGAAGAAACCCAGGCCTGGGGTCTTCCCAGGCTGAAACGAGACCAGCAAATCCAGGTCGGAGCCCTCGCGGAATTCCTCCCTGGCGACGGATCCGAACAGGGCTAGCCGAGCCACATGGTATTTCCGGCAAAGCCCCTCGATGCTTCCCTGATGGGAGGCCAGGGGTTCAGGTAGGGGTAGGGTCGGTCTCTGGGCCATGGCATCACCACCCATGAGTATGCAGGAGCCTGTCCGATCCTTCACCTTTGGGACAGTGTTGAATCAGCTTCATGACCCGCTGCCCTTGCTGGTGCGGAAGGGCACGCCGAACTCGATGCCCAGGATCTCGAAGCGGGCCTCGCCGGCCAGGCTCCAGGTGGCGGGTTCGTGGCGCAGCACGGCACCCGACAGCGGGCCCCAGGCGCTCTTCAGGTCGTGGTAGCCCAGGGCCACGTCCACCTTGAGGATGCTGCGGCCCTTGGGCGTGATGTCGGCGCCCTCGGGGAAGCTCACGGAACCCAGCGCATGATCCCCGCCCTGGGCGGTCAGCTTCAGGTCGCCCACCATTCGCCGGGTGCGCAGGCGCTGCTCCGAGGGGTTGTCCACGCCCACGTCGAGGCGCAGGCGCAGGCGCGACTGTTCCAGGGGGAAGGCCAACTCAAGCTGCGGCTCCACCCGATCCAGCGAGAACCGCAGCTGGCGGGCCGCCTCCTCGTACTTCAGGGCCGGGCTCAGGGCCTCGCAGCCGGTGGAGAGAAGCACCACCATGGCCACACCCAGGCCCCGAACCAGCCTCAAAACCCGTGGATGCTGCCGAACAGACTGCAACCGCATGGAGTCCTCCAGTAGGCGAACGCTAAAGAACAGTGTGGGCACCCTCGAGCTTACTGGGGACCCGAGCAAAGGTTGCGAGGGGCAGATAGCTACTTTTTGCCGTAGGCCTGGTCGTGATCCTGATGGAGGTCTAGGAAAACCAGGGTGTCCCCATCAACCAGCACCTTGGCTCTCGGTCCCCTGTCCAGGCGGATGGACTGATAAGGCGGATCTGCCTTGATGGGTTCCAGGTGGATGCCCTTGGTCTCACGAAGCTGCTGCTCTGTTCGCGTCTCAACCTTCTCGACCAGGCGCCGGAAGGCATTGAGCAGGCTGGCCTCCTGTCTGAGGAGCTTCAGCACGAAGGCATCCGGAAACGACGGTTTCACTTCCGTCCACCCTTGGCGCTGCCCGCTGTGATCTTGACGTCCAGGGCCTTCACGCCAATGGTGCGGCCAGCCTTGTAGTCCTTCAGGGCTGCCGCCGTCTGGGCAAGGCTCTCATGCGTCACCGCCCAGGACTCGTGGACGGGGATGACTCGAACCGGGGAGATGACCACCCGCCCATCCGGCAGGACTTCCACATCGGCAGGTTCGTTGGCGCCAATGGCAGCCTCTTTGGGCATGACAAAACGCCTCCGGCTATCGGCCATCTGCAGCATGGTGTACCTCCAATGAGCCAATGGCCCCTTGAAACAAGGTTACAACGGTTCAATGGTGCGTCAAGCGGTATTCAGCCTACAAACGTGTGTGCTCCGCCTTGCATTCCCGCTTTTCTATCCCCGCCCATCCCCGTTCATCCCCGGCAAAATACTGTCTTCATCTACCCGAAAACCAAGTCCTGGAGCCCCCATGCTGGAAGATCCCATTTCCGAACAAATCCTCGCCTGCGCCTTCAAGGTGGCGCACACGCTGAGGCCAGGGTTTTTAGAGAAGGTCTATGAGAACGCCCTGCTCCATGAACTCCGAAAATCGGGCCTGATGGTCCAAGCCCAGAAAAGCATCGAGGTCTGGTACGACGGTGTTCTGGTGGGCGATTTCATCGCGGATCTTCTGATCGAGGACAGGATCCTGGTCGAGTTGAAAGCCTGTCGAACGTTGAGCGATACGCACATAGCCCAAGCACTGAATTATCTTGCTGCCACGGGCTTGAAGACCTGCCTTCTATTGAACTTCGGGTCACCCAAGGTCGAGGTGCGGCGGCTGGGTCGGGATCGGTCCTGAACAGCTTTTTGGCCGGGGATGAACGGGGATTGACGGGGATTGAAAAGCGGAAAAGCCTCAGATCCTGGCAGATCTCCCGCTGGTCGATAGATCCCGTCTCACCGGCCCAGGCCATGCTCAATCTCACATCCCTTCATCCCCGCTGTTCTATCCCCGCCTATCCCCGGCAAAACA
>JANYAZ010000066.1 GCA_025361045.1 Geothrix sp.
GCTGATCCAGCAGCAGGGGATTCCGTGTGGCGTTCTGGACCGAGCTCACATCGGGGATGCCGAACAGGGTGGCGAACATCGAGCGGCTGGTGTTCTCCATGGCCACGTGGAAGCGGTCGAAGAAGATGCCCTTGGCAGCCAACTCGTCCAGGTAGGGAGTGGGCTTTAGGGGGTTGCCCAGGACACCGGTCTTGAAGCCGGCGAGGCTCTCCAACTGAATGAGGACGAGATTTGGATGGCCCTGGATCAGGGTGCGGGGCTCCTGGTGTCGGCGCAGGGTGGGCAATCCCTGGGCATCGGTCTGAACGGGGATGCCGAAGTATTCGGCCAACTCAGGCTGGGTGGCCTTCACCTGCTCCAGATCGAACCCCCCATCCATGTCCTGACGAGTCTCCAGGAAGAAGAGGATCGGGTTGAGGGCCAGGTGCGCGTGGAAGCTCTGCTTCGCCTCGAAGGCCTCGGACCACCGCAGGGGATAGGCGCTCCATTTGGCCCACATGAGGACCAGCAGGAAGAAGGTGAACGCGACGTTGCCTGTCCTTCTCGCCCAGGGGGCCAGGGGCAGCCCTGCCAGCCCACGGGTGAGGCGTCGCAACCCCCAGAGGGAGGCACTGGTCACCAGGATCAAGCCCGCGGCGAGGCGTCCGAAGGGGTAGCTCTCCCACATCATCCGCAGGCTGGTGCTGGCATTCTCCAGGAACATCAGAAGGGTTCCATTGAGCCGCGTGTGGATGTAGCCGTAGCTGCCCGCATCCACCAGATAGCCCAGGATCAGCATGGCGATGAGGAAAGCCGCGAAGGTCGCCCAGATCCAGCGGCCGCTGCGGGTCATGAGGCCATGGCCGGACGTGCCGAAGCGGTAGCCCGACGCGAGCAGGAGGAAGCCAAGCAGAATGGGCCGGGCGGCCCGGTCATCCACCATGGCCACCAGCACCATCACCACATAGCAGGCGAGGGTCCCGGTCAGCAGCCAGGGCGCCAGTCGCTCCCGCCAGGTGCGTCCGGGTGCAGGAATCCCTTTCCTGAGCAGCAGCCAGGCTGGCATCACCAGGATGGCCGCCAGCCGCAGATCGAACTTCAGACCTAGATAGAGCGACCGCCAGGTATCCGCATCCCGGAGGCCATGCAGGCCCTCGAACCCCACCTGGAATCCGAATCGGGCCAAGGACAGGACCACGCCCAGGGCCGCCAACAGCAGCAGAAGGCTCAGGAGTTTCGGTCGATTCGCGGCGGTCATACCCATCCAGAAAAGCCCCGAGGGACCCATCCCCCCAGTGTAATGGGCGGGTTCAGGTGGCTGAGACTATTTCGCAGATCAAACCAGGACTTCTCCGTAGATGTTGTCCCGCTGCCAGGGCTCATAACCAGCCGAGCGAATCATGCGGGTCATCTCGTCCTTGTTCACGCTGTAGCAGGTACCGGCGGCGCTGACGACATTCTCTTCGAGCATGAGGCTGCCCATGTCATCGCAGCCAAAGTGCAGGGCCAATTGGCCGGTCTTGCGGCCCATGGTGACCCAGGAGCTCTGGATGTGCTGAAAATTGTCGAGGAAGATGCGCGCCACGGCGATGGTGCGGAGGTACTCCACGTCGGTGGGCTTGGGCACCTTGCCTTCCCAGGGGGTGTGGCCACTCTGGAAGGGCCAGGCGGCGAAGGCCGTGTAGCCGCCGCCATTGTTCCGGGCCAGGGCGCGGTCCTGCTGGTCCCGCAGGGCCTCGAGGTGCTCGATGCGCTCGGCCACAGTCTCCGTGATGCCGAACATCATGGTGCCCGTGGTCTTCACGCCCTCTTCGTGAGCGGCCTCCATCACTTCCAGCCACTTCTCCCGACCACCCTTCAAGGGGGCGATCTTCTTCCGGATGCGGTCCACCAGGATTTCGGCTCCACCGCCGGGGATGGAGCCCAGGCCCGCCCCGCGCAGGTCGGCGATGGTCTTGCGGAGGGACTGGCCGCTGAGCTTCGCCATCATCTGGATTTCCACCGGCGAGAAGCCATGGACCCAGATGCCCAGATCATGCTGGAGGTAGCGCACCAGATTCAGGTAGTAATCCCAGGGGAGATCGGGATTGACGCCACCCTGCAACAGGAACCCAGTGCCACCGATGGCTTTCGTCTCCTCGGCCTTCTGCTTGAGCTGTTCCCTGGTGAGGACGTAGCCACGGCTGTCGCCGGGTTTGTGGTAGAAGGCACAGAAGGTGCAATAGACGTTGCAGACATCCGTGTAGTTCACGTTGCGATCGATGACATAGCTGGCGCGCCGGGGATCGTTGTGGCGGTCCCTGCAGGCCGTGGCAGCCGCCGCAAGGTCCGGCAATTCCGCCTGCTCAAAAAGCTGCAGGGCCTCGGATGCGGTGACGCGACGGCCCTGGATGACACCCTCCAGGATCGCCTCAGTTGGAACCAGTGCCATGGGCATGCCTAGACCTTGTACCCCATCACCTGGAGGCACCGTCGGCAGACACAGGCCTGACCTTCCACACCGTGCTGAAAGTGCTCCAGGGTGTAGAGGCAGCGGCACTTCTCACAGACCTGCGTGGGATCAGTGCAGGTCTTGGGGGCGTAGAGATGCGTGGGATCGGGCATGACGGACTCCGTACCTCCAAGAATACCAAAGGCGGCCCCACTGGACCGCCTTTGGCGGGAAAAGAGCGGAACTCTATTCCTCGACGGCACCGGCCTTGGCACTTTCATGGGGCCGCGTGTTGCGCTTGCCCTGATGCTTATGAGCCTGCACGTCCAGTTTTTCGATGGCCTGGGTGATGCTGGCATACATGTCGTCGGTGGTGGCCGACGCCACGAAGGCGCTGGCCCGGGTCTTCAGGGTGATTTCCGCAGCGTGACGGTGCTTCTCCACGCTCAGGATCACGTGGACATCGATGATGTCGTCCAGGTAGGTGGCCATCTTGTCCAGCCGCTCCTTCGTGAACTGCTTCAGGGGCTCGGTGAGCTCCATGTGGCGGCCGGTGTAGTTGACCTTCATGGGACACTCCTGAAAGGGGCCGGTCGGCCCGGATTGCGTGGTTCCGACCCCTGTTATCGGCGCCGGCGTTGGGAAGCTGGAGGAATTTTCAACTCCTCCCGGTATTTGTTCACCGTACGGCGGGCCACCTTGATGCCATCCCGTTCGAGCAGGCCTGCAATGGCCTCGTCCGATAGGGGTTTGGCGATGTCTTCAGCCTGGACAAACGCCTTGATCCGGTGCTTCACCACGGTGGCGGAGACATCGGAATCCTTGGGACGGGCCGAGAAGAAATAGTTCAAGTCGAAGAGGCCCTGGGGGGTGTGGATGGTCTTGGCCTTCACCACTCGGCTGATGGTGCTCTCGTGGAATCCCGTGGCCTCTGCGACATCGCGCAGCACCATGGGCCGCAGGCGCTCAATGCCATGCTCGATGAACTCCTTCTGGAGGTCCACGATTTGGGCCGAGACGCGCAGCACTGTGCGGTTGCGGTCCTCGACGCCGCGGATGAAATCCCGGGCACTCCGGAACCGCTCCCGAATGAAGTCCTTGTCACACTTGGCCTCGCTCGAGGCCAAGAAACGGGGATATTCACCGTTCACCCGCAGGCGGGGCAGCCCTTCGTCGTTGAGGTAGACCTTCCAGTTGCCGTCCTCACCCTTGAGCACCACCACGTCCGGTTTCACCACCCGCTCGCCGTCGGGATCAAAGGCGCGCCCCGGTGAAGGGTTGAGGTGCTTGAGCTGCTCCATGGCCAGGGCAAGTTCCTCGTCGGAGCAACCCAGGGCCCGACGCAACTTGACGCTATCCCGCTGGGACAGGAGTTCGGAAAAATCCTGGATGATGCGAACGGCCAAGTCGTCGGGTTCAGCCCCGGCGTGGCGAAGCTGGAGCAGCAGGCTCTCCTGAACGGTGAAGCAGCCCACGCCGGACGGGTCGAATTCCTGCAGCACGTCCAGCGCGGCCCGAAGGGCCTCTTCAGAGACCCCGAAGTCCGCGGCCAGCTTGGCCGGAGTGGCTTCCAGGGACGGCTTGTCCGGGTCCATGCGCAGGAAACCCTTGGGATCCATCCGGTCGATGAGGCGCTCCACGAGCAGTCCCCGGGGATCCTCGTGCTCCAGGGTTTCGTAGAGCTGTCCCACGAGGTGATCCTGGAGGGACTCGAAGGCACTGAGCCGATCCTCCCAGGACAGGCGATCCTCCTCGGGCAGGTTGCTGGTACGGGGCAGATCCTGGTCCCAACTGTTCTCAGCACCCAGTTCCGTTTCCTGGACCTGGGCCACCCCTTCCTCGGTGAAGCGCTCCAGATCGTTTTCGGGATTCATCTCGCCGGCCGCATCCAGGATGGGTCCGAGGTCCACTGTGTCCACCCCATCGGGGAGCTCCACAGGATCGGCCATCTGCTCGGCGGAGCCTTCCGTCACGTCAGAATCCCGCCCCTCCTCGATGGCCTCGAGGGTCGGCACTTCATCGCTATCATCGGCCAGTTCCAGCAGGGGATTTTCCTCGAGCTCACGCTCGATGGTCTGGGAGAGTTCCTGGAGGTTCATTTGCCACAGCTTGAGCTTCAGCTGCATGGCGGGCGTCAAAGCCAGGGTCTGGCTCTGGGCCAATCGTTGGGAGAGGAACGGACCGGCAGCCATCAGTCCAGCCTGAACCGGTCGCCCAGATAGACCCGGCGGATATCCGGATCCTCTGCGATTTCACTGGGCAGGCCGTTCTTCATGATCATCCCGTCCGCCAAGATATAGGCGCGGTCGGCGATCTGCAAGGTCTCCCGGACATTGTGGTCGGTGATAAGGACACCAATGCCTCGCGCCTTGAGGTCGGCGATGAGGCCCTGGATCTCCAGAACGGACTTGGGATCCACGCCTGCAAAGGGCTCGTCCAACAGCATGATGCGTGGCTCGGTCACCAGCGCCCGGGCCAGTTCGCAACGGCGCCGTTCGCCCCCGGAAAGGCTCATGCCCTGGGTGTCACGCACCTTCTCCAGATGAAATTCTGCCAGGAGGCGCTCGCAACGCTCTTTCTGCTCAGGCTTGGAGATGGGCTGCAACTCACCCAGCGCCATGAGGTTCTCCCACACGGTGAGGCCACGGAACACGCTGGCTTCCTGGGCCAGGTAGCCGATGCCCAGCCGGGCCCGGCGGTGCATGGGCAAGGCGGTGACATCCTGCCCAAGCCAGCGGATACTCCCCCGATCCGGAGCCTCCACACCCACCACCATGTCGAACGTGGTGGTCTTGCCGGCGCCATTGGGCCCCAGAAGGCCCACCACTTCTCCCATGCCCACACAGAGGCTTACATCCCGCACCACGGTGCGGTCCCCGTATCGCTTTTGAAGGTTTACTGCCTCAAGGCAGGGGGTGGAGTCAGTCATGGTTCTATCAGAACACACGAGGCCACGATTTGGCCTGTGGCGGATGGAGTCGCCCGCCGACGGGCGACTGCGAGATTTTCAGCGAGTGGGTCGCCCGGGCGTGTGCGGGGCCTTGACAGCCTCCAGGGTGTCTTCGAGTGACTTCAGACCGGCCAGGGCAGCGTCGAATCTCCCCTGGAAGGTTTTCAGCCCCGCCTCGGCCCAGGCGAGGTTCTGACGCTGGGCCACCGTGGGAAGTTGGGTCGTCCCCCACACACTGCCAGTGACGTCGCCGATGCGTCCCAGGAGTCCTGGCGAAGTGGGTTCCTGGCGGGCGGCGATCGTGGCATCACCATCCAGAAGATCCCGCAGATCCTTGAATTCGCCATGCAGGGCCCGGGCCTTCGCCAAGTGCATCTCGTCGGCGGCAGGCGTCTCGAGCAGGGCCTTGCGAACGTGATCCAGGCGATTCTGGGCCTCGGTGAGGCGTTCAGAAGCGCCCAGGGCCATTCGCTGGGCCTCGCCCATGCGAGCGCAGAAGGCGCTGAACTCGGTCCATTGCGCGGGGGTGAGCCGATCCGCATCGAGCGGTTTCACTTCGAAGGTGACCGGACCCGCCACGTGCCTCATCATGCCATCCACCTGGAAAGCCAGACTGGCCTGGTAGCGGCCGGGGGCTGCCAGGGTTCCGTTGGCCCCGTAATCCCAGGGATCCCGTTCCCCGGCTCGTTTCAGCTGGATGGGCGCAGGGTTCTGCAGGCGCAGGTCCCAGGCCAGCCGATGCAGCCCCTTTTCTGCCTTCCCGATGACGCGACGCACCACCGCGCCATCCGCCGAACGGATGGTCAGGACGGCTTCCGGCGATAGCTCGCGGGATTCGGCCCGCAGGACTTCCCAGGACGGGATGGTGGGATCCTCTCCAGCCTTGACGGCTTCCTTCTCCTTGGTCTGGCGCTGTTTCTTGAGCGTCTGCGGCTCCACCTTCACGTGGTAGGTGAACACCGCGCCAAACGGCGGATTGGGCGAGAGAAAGAGGGAATCGCCCTGGAAGGATTTTCCGGGACCGCCAAACGGCACGGCTTGAACATACGCCAGCGCCGGACGCAGGCCGAAGAGATGCGCTTCGTGCTCGAGGGACTCAGGTCTGGCTTCACGGAGGGGAGTGAGGTCGTCGAGGATGAAGAAACCACGACCGAAGGTGGCCACCACCAGATCGCCTTCGCGGGCCTGGATGGCCAGGTCCTTCACAGCGATGGTGGGCAGGTCGTTGAACTTCGACCAGGAGGTCCCGGCATCCAGGCTGAAGAAGAGACCGAACTCCGTGCCGCAGTAGAGGAGACCCTCCCGTGCCGGGTCCTCACGCACCGTGTAAACGCTACCTCGCTCAGGCAGTCCTGCCGAGATGGACTCCCAGGTTCGCCCCCGGTCCTTCGTTCGCAGCAGGTAGGGCCGGAAGTCGCCGGCCTTGTGATTGTCGAAGGCGGCGTAGAGCGTTGCCGCCTGATGCGGGCTGGCGGCGAGGCAGGACACGTAGGTGAGTTCGGGTACGCCGGGCAACCGATCGAGTTTCCGCCAGGCCTTGCCCCCATCCTCGCTGATCTGGATGAGCCCGTCATCGGTACCGACGTAGAGCAGGCCCTCGACCTTGGGGCTTTCGTTGAAGGCCACGATGTTGCCGAAGAAGCTGGTGGAGGCGTTCCGGGCCACGGCATCCACGCTCCAGACCTTGTCCATGATCTTCAGGCGGCTGCGATCAATCTTGCGGGTCAGGTCAGGGCTCACGGCGGTCCAGCTGCTTCCCCGGTCGTCGCTGCGAAAGAGCTTCTGAGCGGCGAAGTAGATCCGCTTGCCGTTGTGCGGGCTGAGCATCATGGGTGCATCCCAGTTCCACCGGAAAGGGTCCTCGCCAGGCGCCGGCTGGGGCTGGATCTCCACCCGCTCGCCAGTCCTGCGGTCGAAGCGCACCAGGCCGCCGTACTGGCTTTCCGAATACACCGTGTCGACATCGTCGGGATCCACCTGGCTGTAGAAGCCATCCCCACCCTGGGTCACGTACCAGTCGAAGGCCGTGGATCCGTGCAGGTTCCTGGTGCGGCTGGGTCCACCCATGGAGAAGTTGTCCTGGGTGCCCCCATACACGGTGTAGAAGGGGCGGGCATTGTCCACGGCCACCCGGTAATACTGGATGATCGGGAGGTTCGCCTTGAACTCCCAGGTGGCTCCACAGTCGCGGCTTTCGTACACACCGCCATCGCAACCGGATACGAGGTGATCAGTGTTGGCTGGATCAATCCACAGCGCATGGTTGTCCACGTGCTTGTGGGTCTCACCCACCCGTCGCCAGGTCTTGCCGCCATCGTCGGTCACCTGCATCCAGGTATCCATGGCATAGACCCGCTGGGGATTCTTGGGATCGCAAAAGAGCTCCTGGTAGTACTGGGCCGCCCCAGACACCTGCTCATTGCGACGCTCCCAGGTCTGCCCTCCATCGGTGCTGCGGAAGAAGCCACCCGCCTTGTTGGCGGCCTCGATGGTGGCGTAGACGGTGTCTGGCTCGCCTGGCGGAATCGCCAGCCCGATGCGACCCAAGTCCTCCTTGGGCAGTCCCTCCGCCAAGCGGGTCCAGGTCTGGCCCCCGTCCGTGCTCTTGTGGATCCCGCAGCCAGGGCCGCCATTCACGATGCCCCAGACATGGCGGCGACGCTGGTAGGTGGCCGCGAACAGGACCTCCGGATGGCGGGGGTCCATCACCACATCCGTGACGCCCGTGTGGACATCCACCACCAGTACGGCCTTCCAGGTCTTCCCGCCATCCGTGGATTTGTAGAGACCCCGTTCCCCACCTTCTTTCCACAGCGGTCCCTGCGAAGCCACGTAGACCACCTGGCTGTTCCTCGGATCCACCAGGATCTTCGCGATGTGCTCACTGGCCTTCAGGCCCATGTTCTCCCAGTGCTTCCCGCCATCCAGGCTCCGGTACACGCCGTCCCCGTAGGCCACGGACCGCTGGGAATTGTTTTCCCCGGTGCCCACCCAGACCGTGTTGGGACTGCGGGGATCGATGGTGACGCAGCCGATGGAGAAGGAGGCTTCCTTATCGAAGAGGGGCGACCAGGTGGTGCCTCCGTTCACGGTTTTCCAGACCCCGCCGGAGGCGGCGGCCACATACCATGTGTCGGGTCTGCTGGGATCGATGGCGATGTCGCCCACCCGACCCGAGGTGACGGCTGGCCCCAGGTTCCGGAAGGGCAGTGCAGCCAGGGGCGATTCCTTGGGCGCGGCGACCCCATCCTTGACCTTCGGAACGCCCGCAACCAGTGGCGCAGCCGCCAACAGAAGGGCGAGGGGCGCAAGCGAACGGAATCGGGGCATGGTGCCTCCTAATACGAGGTTTCTCCCCTGATGATGCCCCGATTTCCGCAGGCCGTCACCAGCCAGAGCCGGCGCCCTTGCCGCGAACCCGGCCCTGCCACTTGACCGTCTGGGTGTCAGGCTCCAATTCCAGGGCCTCGCCCTGCCCCTCGCCCAGGCGACCCCGGAGGGACACCGAGCCTTGGGCCTGGACCACCTTCACGGTGCGGTCCGCACCCAGGGTCACGATCACGGTGTCCGCAGCCAAGCGCCACCCCTGCCCCTGGCATTCAACCCCACCGCTGAGCGTGATTTTCTGGATTTCGCTTTGGCCCCGTTCGGCCCGGAGGAAGAGGTCCCCATCGGCAGCCGCCAGGGCCCCACTCAGGCCCTCGGGAAAGGTCACCACTTCCGCTTTCCGGATGATGCGGGGACCCGAGAGCCTTTCCCGCAGACGGGCCCAGGCCGCGGGACGACCGGTGAGCGTCCACAGGGCGTCCTCCCAGACCAGCTTGGCCCCCCGAAGGCTGCCACCCGCAAAGAGGTTCACCTGTACGGGACCTTCGATGGTCCAGGAGCGCGGATCGCCCTGCCCTGCCCCACCCGTGAAGGTGCCGTCTTCCCCGCGACCGAGTACTGGGCCCTGCAGCGTCCATCGCCGCGTGGCGCGCTCCACCTGGATGCGAGGTGATGAGAGGGTGCGCCGCCCCCAGGTGAGCAGCGCCTGGCCTTCCGCCACGGCATGGCCCACAGGCAGGGATTCGGGCAGGTCCTTTCCTGGCGCCTCGCGCATGAGCACCCGGGGTGCCTTCAGCGTGAGTCGCTGACCATCCACGGGCTGATCCCAGACCACGCTCCCCTCAAGCCGCAGTCCCGCCGGAGTCCAGCGGGCGCCATCCGTCGTGAGTTGTTCCTCGCCGGAGGCCAGCGCCCGATGAGCGCGGAACTTCCGGAACTCCACCTGCTGGAAATTTGAACCGGGCTGGGGCCTGGGTGCCAGCCCGCTCTGGGCCTCGCCCCGCCAGCCGTCGGCCCGTTCAAAGGCCAAGGGTCCTGGCCAACTGACGGTCTCCGGGGACAGGTCCGCCACCGAGGCCTGCAGGGAACCTTCGCTGAGCTTGGCCTTCACACCCTCCAGATGGCCCGTCACGAAGCCTGGTGCGGCCCAGAGGCGCTCGGCGTCCATGGACTGCAGGGTGGGAAGCACGCCGCCCGTCGGGGCCTGCCAACGCACCGGGCCATGTTCCACGCGAAGGTGGCCATCCGTTTCGCGCCGCCAACCCGCGGGAAGACTCCAGAGGCCCCGGGAGGAACCTTCCATGGACTCCCAGCGGAGGGGCGCCAGCCCTTCCCATTCTCCGCCCGTCCAACGAAGGGCCGGCCCTTCGCTCTCGATTCGCCCCTTGCCCAGTGGGATCGTGGTTCCTGGCTGTGCCACACCAAGGTCCATGGGGCCCTGAAGGGTCCAGACACCGACCTGCCGCCGGGCCCTGGGCGAGAGCAGACGCCACTGTCCGGCCTGCTCGTCCAGACGGCCCGTGACCTGTTCCAGACGCAGGTCCTCCTCGGACCCGTCAATGGATTTGTAGGACAGCACCATGCGGTTGGGACCCAGCTGTTCCGTGAGGGTGCCCACGCTGCCGCGGGTGCCTTCACCGAAGAGGGGATCTCCACCCACTGTCCGTCCAGGCATGCCCTCGCTGCCGTTGGTCAGGAAGTGCATGGTGAAGCCAAGCGTGCCCAGCACCAGGCCCCAGCCCAGCATCCGCCAGAGCGGGTGCCGCGCCGGAGGAATGTCTTGGAGCAAGGTCGACACCTTCACGGGACCGCCTCCCCGAGGACCGAATCCACGAGCCAGGACCGACCCCAGCGGGCACTTCCCTGGGGTGCAGCGGCCAAGTGCATCCAGTCTCCGACCTTCGGCTGGTCGGGTCGCGCAGTGCCTGCAAACCAGGTGAGGGGATCGGCCTGACCCGCCATCCGCAGCTTCCAGTGACCCGCCCCGAACACCGTCGACGCTTCCACCGTGCCCTCGAGACGCGCCAGGGGCGGTGCGAAGCCCTGGCCAAAGGGCTCCAACCTGGCCAGGTCGGTGTCCTGGGGCAGTTCACTCGGAAGGCCATCCAGCAGCAGGGGCGGAAGCTCGCGTCCCTCGGCCTGGGCGGCAGCCCCTCGTTGCAGCGCCTGGCGCACGAAGGCGAAGCGCGAAGCTTCGAAACTGAGCCCGGCGGCCACCCGATGGCCACCACCACTGAGAATGAAAGGCTGGGCCAACGCCAGCAATTCGCCCAGGTCGTACCCTTCCGGGGCGCGCAGGCTGCAATGGGCCACACCCTCAAGGACCGTACAGACACCCGCGGGCCGCCCGGTGGCGCGCATGCGGTGCCCCGCCACAATGCCAATGACGCCCTTGTGGGCGGTGGGGTCCAGCACCAGATCAAAGGCGTCACCGGCCGCAGGCGGCAGCCGCTCGGCCAGCCCCTGCTGAATGGCTCGACGTTCCAGGTTGAGCGCCTCCACCCGCACCATCAGAGTCTCCGCTTCGTTCACATCGCGCGTCAGCAGAAGTCGGACCGCATCTTCGGCCCCCCCCATTCGCCCCACGGCGTTGAGTCGCGGCGCCAGGCCAAAGGCGATGTCCTGGGCGCCCAGGGCACCTTCCTTTTTCGCAGCCCGCAGCAGAGCTGCCAGCCCTGGGCCATTTTTCCCCGCCAGCGAATCCAGCCCGCGGCGCACCAGCAGGGCGTTCTCATCCACCAGCGGCATCACATCCGCCACGGTGCCGATGGCCACGAGCTTGAGCAGACCATCCAGGAAGGCCGCGTCGACGCCCACCGGGTGCGGCACCGCGCCGAGCAGAGCCTGGGCCAGCTTGAAGGCCACGCCTACGCCGGCCAGATAACGATTGGAGTAGTCCTCCAGGTGGGGATGCACGACGGCGCAGGCAGGGGGCAGCTCCGCACCCAGGGCATGGTGGTCCGTGATCACCCAGTCGATGCCCAGCTCTGCACTCGCCTTCACCTCGGCCACGCTGCGCACGCCGCAGTCCACAGAAATGAGCAGGCCTGGATTTCGGGTGGCCTTCAGTTCCTGGATGCAGTCCAGATGCAGGCCATAACCGTCAGAGAAGCGGTTGGGGATGAAGAACGATGCGTCGGCACCGAGCTTCTCAAGGGTGCGCACCAGCAGCGCCGTGGCGGTGACGCCATCCACATCGTAATCGCCGTAGACGACGATGGGTTCGCGGGCTTCGATGGCTTTGCGAATCCGGGCCACGGCCTGGTCCACACCGGGCAGGAGATGGGGATCCGTACTCCTTGCCCAGGATGAGTCCAACCTCCAGGCCAGGGCATGGGAATGGTCCACGCCCCGCAGCCAAGCCAAGCGCAGCAGCCGGGAATCCAGGCCCCAATCCTCGGCCATGGCCTTCCAGGGCGCCGGTCCCGCAGGAATGCTCCGGCGGATGCGCCAGGGCACCGCGTGCATCAGACGACGCTGCCCATGCGGGCGAACTTCTGGTACCGCTCCTCCACCAGCTGCTCCGCCGAGAGCTCGGAAAGTTCGGAGAAGGCCTCGATGATGGCCTCCTTGAGGGCCATCGCAGCCGCATCAAAGTTGGAATGGGCACCGCCCAGCGGCTCTTTGACAATGCCATCGATGACACCCAGCTCCAGCAGGTGCGGGGCCGTGAGCTTCAGAGCTGCAGCGGCCTTGGGGGCCTGGCTGGCGTCCTTCCAGAGGATGGAGGCGCAGCCCTCGGGCGAGATCACGGAGTAGATGGCGTTCTCCATCATGAGCACCCGGTCGGCCACACCCAGGGCCAAGGCCCCACCGCTGCCGCCCTCGCCGATGACCACGGCCACCACGGGCACTTCGAGCTTGGCCATCTCCAGCAGGTTCCGGGCGATGGCCTCGGCCTGACCCCGCTCTTCGGCATCCACGCCAGGGTATGCACCTGGGGTATCGATGAGGCAGAGGATGGGCCGCTGGAATTTCTCCGCAGTCTTCATGAGGCGCAGGGCCTTGCGATAGCCCTCGGGTTTGGGCATGCCGAAGTTGCGCAGGATCTTCTGCTTGGTGTCCCGACCCTTCTGTTGGCCGATGATCATCACGGGGTTGCCCTCAATCCAGCCCATGCCGGCCACGATGGCGGCGTCATCGCCGAAGCGGCGGTCGCCGTGGAGCTCGTCGAACCGTTCGCAGATCCGTTCGAGGTAGTCAAGGGTGTAGGGGCGCTTCGGGTGCCGGGCCAGCTGGGCTCGCTGCCAGTCCGTCAGGTTCGTGAACAGGTCCGCCTTCAGCTTGTCGAGCTTCTTCTCCAGCTTCTCCCGTTCCTTGGTCTGGGAGGGGTCCATCTCCATGGCCCGGATCTGAGCCTCCAGCTCCAGCACCGGCTTTTCCAGCTGGGACAGATCCATGGCCTGTTCGGGGGATGCGTCTTTCATGAAGCCTCAAGCCGGGAAGTTCGAGGGTTCAGTGTAGAGGGCCGGAGCAGGATTGGATAGGGCACGCTGACTCCGGGTAAATAGCGAATCCCTGGCAATAAGATTCCTGCCA
>JANYAZ010000111.1 GCA_025361045.1 Geothrix sp.
TAGACATTATCGCCGAGATCCAGGAACTCCTTGTTCGGCTCCATTTTGTCCTCTTCGAGGCGGTGCAGGGTCAGCCGGGCGGAATCGATCAGATCCCTGTTCACCTGGGCATAGACAGCATGGGTCACGGAGGCATGCAGGAAAAGTCCAGCGCCTCCCACCACGATGGACATGCCCACGGCGAACACCACTGTTAGATGCAGGAGCATGGACCGGCGGAGGGTCTCAATCATGGCCGGACTCGACCATGTAGCCGACGCCCCGCCGCGTCTGGATGATCTTGCGGAGATAGGGATCATCCACCTTCTTCCTCAGCCTGCGGACGGCTGCGTCCACCAGGTTCGGATCTCCCTGATAGGACAGTTCCCAGAGTTCTTCGGCGATGCGTGTCCGCGTCACGATGTGACCGGCATTCCGGACCAGGAGCTCCAGCAACGAGTACTCTTGGGAGCTGAGGTCGATGCGATCCCCGCCGCGGTACACCTTCCGCTGGAAGGGGTTCACGGTCAGGTCGCCGTTGACCCAGGTTTTGGGTCCGGCGGCTGACCCCCGGACCAGCAGGTTGTTGATCCGCAGCAACAGCTCTGAAAAGGCGAAGGGTTTGACCAGATAATCTCCGCCGCCCAGTTCCAGTCCCCGGACCTTGTCAGGAAGGGTGTCCCGGGCGGTCAGGAACATGACAGGAGTATTGACACCCACCGCACGCAGCTCCCAGAGGAGTGAGAATCCATCCATCCCCGGGAGCATCACATCCAGGATCAGGCAGGCGAAGCTACCAGACTTCCCCAGTTCCAGACCCTTCAGTCCGTCGTGGGCCACCTCCACAGAGAAACCATGCTCCCGAAGGCTTCGCTCCAAGATCTGAGCCGCGCGATGATCATCCTCGACCAGAAGCAGCTTCATGTCGCCTGGCCCCCCTTCCTTTGGATAGGCAAGGATACCTGCTCGGGATACGTTCGCCCCCTTCCCGCAAGCTTGCCTGGGTGGGATCAGACCTGATTCTCCTTGCCATTGGACAGTGACTGGCCAATTCTTGGACCTGGAGGTCGCCATGGCCCGTTCCGCATCCCGCAAGGTGCTCGAGTCCCCCCGCCCCGATGGCGGCCACCTGGTGAAGCCCGAGCGGCTGCAGGTGGTGCTGGAGGCCATCCGTGACGCCGGGGAGCACGGCATCACCAAGGAAGGCCTCGTCCGCAAGCTGGGGGGCGTGGCCATGCGCACGGTGGATCGCGCCGTGCAGCTGCTGGAAGAACAGGGCGCCCGTTTCGGCAAGGCCCGCGAAGGTCGGCCGGCCATCATCCACTTCACCTTCGAGAAGGCGCCGGACTGGGACAGCAGGATCACGCCTCACGCCCGCATGGCCCTCGAAGTCGCCCTCATGGCCCTGGAAGGCACGGCCACGGAGCTCTGGTACGACCAGCTGGAGGGGCTGCGCACCCTGGCGGACAGCCACCTGAGCAGCCGCGACCGGGACCTGTTCCGGGCCCTGCAGGAGCATGTCTGTGTGCGCGGGGGCGCCGACGACCAGCAGGCGCTCGACACGAAGATGCTCACCCAGGTGCTGCTGGCGCTGGGGCATCCCGATGGTCCCCGGGAGCTCGAGCTCACCTACAAGGCCGCCTCCACGGGCCGCACCAGCGCCCGCACCGTGGTGCCCTTCACGCTCACCCATGATGTGTTTTCCGGCGGCGCCTTCCTGCTGGCCTGGGACCCGGCCAAGCAGGAACCCCGGCACTGCCGCCTGGCCCGCATTGAAGAGGCAAAGGCCCTGGCCCGGCGTGGCCTCATCCCAGACAAGCAGCCACTGGAGCAGGCCCGCGATCTGCAGATTGGCGGCTGGTACAGCCTCGCCACCCCCTTCCAGATCCAGGTGCGGGTCTCCGGCACCAACTGGCCCCAGGCCCTACTGGACGCTCCGCCCGCCCTGCCCAGCGTGACCGTCCGCAAGGGAAAGGGCGGCACCGTGCTGCTCAGCTTCCAGGCCACCGAGCTGTCTGGCCCCACCCGGTTCATCCTCCAATTCGGTGCCGACGCCGAGGTGCTGGAGCCCAAGTCCCTCCGGGACCATGTGGTCAGGACGCTGAAGGCCATGGTGGGGAGATACCGGTAGCCCTGCCCACATTGCCGAAGCCGGCCAGGTTTCCTGGGTCCAGCCACCAAATGCCACCGGGCTGGTTCAGAACGTGGCCTTTGATCCCGGCGGCGCCGCCCAGGTCCTGACAGGCACGGACAAGGGTGGCGGCGTGCTGCATGGGGCGGTCTTCCGAAAAACGGGGGCCCTCGCGCTCGGTCAACCCCTTGCCCGGATCAACCTCGCCCTCAAACTCAACACCACCCCGATCAACACCAGCGTCGGGTTCACGCTCACGGCGGGGAACACCCTCTCCGACACTGGTGCAGTCCTTCCCCTCACCCTCGCCACAGGCACCCTGGTCGCCAAGTAGCGGAACCTCTCAGTCCAGCGTGATGGCCCCGTTTACTGTCCCGATGTCGATGCCCTGATCGCTGCCGGGGAAGACGGCGGTGACACGGTGCTTCTTCACCTCGACCTGCTCGGCGCCCTTGGCATTGAAAGTGATACCGCCATTGACGGTGTTGGCCTTCAGGCGCCCCTTCAGGCCGCCCAGTTGGAGCTGGATTGAGCCGTTCACGGTCTCCGCCTTGATACCTCTGCCCTGGCCGTCCAGGCCCGAGCCCTTGATGGCGCCATTGACGGTTTGCAACTCCAGGCCGCCCTTCACCTTGTCGAGGTGAATGCTGCCGTTGACAGTGTCGGCCTTCAGGTTCTCCTGCAGGTCCGTCGCACGGATGCCGCCATTCACGCTGCTGAGGGTGGCCTTGCCCTGGGTGCCGCTGAGGGAGACCTCGCCATTGACGGTCTCCAGGCTGGGCGAAATGCGGCGGGGCACTTTTAAGGTCATCTGGCACTGGGGGCCCTGGTACGAACCCCAGCCGGTGTGCTTAGGATATTCGCCTCGGATCTCCATGGCGCCGCTGCTGGCTTCGACCACCACCTTCACCTGCTCGTCCTTGCTGCTGGGCTTGAACTCGCCCGTGAACTGAACCTCCTCGCGATCCCAGGCCTCCACGCGGATAAAGCCGTTGACGTTCTTCACTTTGAGGCTGGAGCCTGAGGCCAGCGGCAGGGTGCGCGTCTCGGTGGTCTTCTCCGCCTTGGCGGGCTGGATCACCTGGGACTGGGCCGTGAGCGAGGCGCAGAGGATGACGGCGGCAACGGCCGCAGCGAGAGGTCGGGCAAGGGCCATGGAAGCCTCCTGGATGTCAGAGATCGTGCGTCGGATACGAAGGCCTTCGGGAAGGGTTTAGAGTGGCCCCGTTGCCCGTATACTGGCCTGCCCGGAGGGACCATGTCCCAGACCCAAGACCGTCCCGAACTGACTGCCGCGGAGTGGAAGCTCATCCAGGACCTGCGGGCCCTGCCGGACGAGCCGCTGCGCACCCGAGTCCACGCGTCGTTGGGCGAGCTCCTCTACTTCTTCCAGAACCCCAAGTGCCAGGGCGTTGGCGTGGATGGCTTCCCCTGTGGCACGCCCAGGTCCTCCTGCGATGACTGCCATCAGATCTGGGATGCGCTGGACAAGGTGGCCGAGCGGTCGAACAAGGACTGAGCTAACGCCAATACCTTTCACTTAATCATTGACAGTTCCCCAAACGCGCCTATTTTTATAGGCGGGCGCGTTTATGGCACGGACGAAAGCCAGGCTTGAAGGGGGCAGCAGGATCTCTGACCACATCACACTCGGTGTGGTGGCACAG
>JANYAZ010000124.1 GCA_025361045.1 Geothrix sp.
CGGGTCAACGCAGCGTTCCGGTGGGAGGACATTCCAGTCAAGATGGAGGGACTCCCCGGACCCCCCCCATGGCCACGACCTCCGCCCACGCTCTGGAACCCCTGCTCGCCGAGTGCCGCAAGGTGATCGTGGGCCAGCCCCAGCTGCTGAACCGATTGCTGGTGGCCCTGCTCTGCCGGGGTCACGTGTTGCTGGAAGGCCTGCCTGGCCTCGCCAAGACACGCACCATCAAGACGCTGGCCTCCGCCAGCCACACCAGTTTCCGCCGCATCCAGTTCACGCCGGACCTGCTGCCCAGCGACGTGGTGGGCACGCTCATCTTCGATCCCAAGCAGCTCACCTTCACCCCCAAGCGCGGCCCCATTTTCGCGAACCTCGTGCTGGCGGATGAGATCAACCGCGCCCCCTCCAAGGTCCAGGCGGCCCTGCTGGAGGCCATGGAGGAACGGCAGGTCACCCTGGGCGAGGACAGCTTCCGGCTGCCGGACCCCTTCCTGGTGCTGGCCACCCAGAATCCGCTGGAGCAGGAGGGGACCTTCCCCCTGCCCGAAGCCCAGATGGATCGTTTCCTCTTCAAGCTGCGGGTGGACTATCCCAAACAGGATGACGAAGTCGAGGTGCTGCGCCGCGCGCACCTGACCGGGGATGAAGTGAATCCCGTGGTGGATGGTCCCACCCTCCTGGCCGCGGGTCGCGAGGCCCAGCAGGTGCGACTCGACGATGCCATCCGGACCTACATCGTGCGCCTGGTGCAGGCCACGCGACCGGGCCACGGCAAGCCCTGGAAGGGCAAGGAGCAGCTCCGCTGCGGAGCCAGTCCCCGGGCATCACTCTCGCTGCAGTCCTCGTCGCGGGCCCTGGCCTACCTGCAGGGTCGTGACCACGTGCTGCCCCAGGATGTGGTGGATCTGGCGCCCGATGTGCTGCGCCACCGGCTCCTGCTCACCTTTGAAAGCGAGGCCGATGGGGCCACCACCGACCAGGCCATCGCCCAGCTGTTGTCGGCCGTGCCCAGGCCTTAGTCGTCATCCGGGCAATCCCCCTTCTCCCTTCCCACTCCCATCGGAGGTTTGTCGTGTCGCGACCGAAACTGCTCAAGATTCGCCTGATCTACAGCGTGGAGGGTACTCAGATTCCCCTGGAACAGGACATCGATCCCGCCAAGGCCACCGCCCTGTTCTTCGACGAGCATGCCGCCGTGGAGATCCTGGGGGGCTTCTACGAGGGCCGGGGCAAGACCATCTCCAAGGACCAGGCCATCGCCCGCTTCGGCATCCGCGCGGAAGGCTGGTTCCCCAAAGGCAAGGACGAGGTGGCCCTCGACAAGAAATTCCTGAAGCAGGCCTGGGGTAGCAACGCAGAGAAACCTCGCCGCGGCACCAATCTACAAATGGACCCCCGGGCCAATCCGGAGTCTCTGCCCATGATGATCATCAAGGATCCGAGCTGCTGGCCGAGTGGTCAGCCCTGAGGCTTAGGCACCTGTCTGGATCGCCTTGAGGGTGAGACGGGTCTCCGGGTTGTGGGGATCCAATGCGATGGCCCGCGTGATGCGGGCCTTCGCGTCTCGAAGGTGGCCCTGCGCCAAGGCCAACTGGGCGCCCCGCAGCCAAAGCATCGGGACCTTCGGAAAGCGCTTCAAGCCATTCTGGAATTCCGCCTCACCAGCCTCCAGGGCCCTTCCTCCCCCCTCGGAGCCGAGGCCGATGGCCCTGGCCTTCCAAAGGGCCACCTCCACCAAGAGCGCAGCCACGACCGAATGATAGGGGGCCATCTGGCGGGCCTCACGATAGGCCCGATCGGCCCGCTCCAGAGCCGCCAGTGCGCCCGGCTGATGGTGGTCCGCCTCCCATTGCCCACGGATCAACGCAGCGTTGGCGAGGCCGTAATGGGAGCTGAAGCTGGGTCCCTGCTTGATCGCTACCTCAAGGCTCTGCATGGAATTTTCGAGAGAAGGACGGGGATCCAGTCCGTGGGTGCGCTCGTATTCGGCCCGCTCAGCCCAGAGGTAACCCAGCGCCTCCCGGGTGGACTTCGCCTCGGGTTCACGGTCCAGAGCCCGGAGCAGCACCTGCAGGGCGGATTCGAACACGTCCCAGGGAGGCTCTCCTCGCTGAGTGCCTTCACCCAGACGCCAGATGGACACACGCGTCAATTCATCCGCCAGTCCCGGGTAGCCCGGCCTCAGGGCAATGGCCTGCCGGCCATGGGACAGGGCCCGATCCAACCATGGAACCGGCTCTCCCAATTCGGGAAACTTCGCAGCATAGCGCTCCGCCACCATGATGCCTTCGAGGGCGTCAAAGGAGGGATGGGCAGAATCCACCAGGGGGGCCAGCAAAGCCAATGCCTGCCGTAAGGCATTCACCCCTGAACGGCCCAGCACCTGCGCATGCGTGGCCTCCGCCGTAAGAATGGCCGCCTCCATGATCGCCGCCTGCCCACCCCCGGGCTCCAGGGTTCGAAGGGTTCGCACCACGCCTTCCACCAACGTGCGCATGACTTGGCCCTGATTTGGGTCTGATACAAAAAGGCCATAGCGCAGAACACCGATTCGGCCTGCCAAACCCAGGACCTGGATATCGCAGGGCGCCGCGGTCACTGCGGCCTGGGCGCTCCGGTGGGCCGCCGCCAGCATGGTGGCCCGCTCTGATCCACTTTTCGGCAGCCCCCAGGACAGCAGGGCCTGAGCTTCCAGCAGCTTGGCCTCGTAGTACCAAGGCGCCTGCGTTTGGGCCTCCTTCGCCTTGGCCGCGGCCTCCTCCCAGCGCCCGGACACCCAGGCCGCCTGCCCCTCCAGGTAGGCGAGGGGGATCAGGGAGGCGACGGCACCGGACTTCAGCAGGGGTTCGATGCGGGAGGCGGCGCGGGCCTGGAGCCGCCCCAGGGCCTCTTTGCGGGCATCCTCCTGGTCGATGCGCCAGGCCTCGTCCAGGGCCTGCTGGTGCTGTTCGAGCAGGGCCCGGCCCAGGGCGTAGCGCAGCTCCGGCGTGTCGAAGCCCAGCGCCCGCGCCCGCTCCAGGTGCGCCTGGGCGGGTTCCGGCTGACCCAGGGCCAACCGCGCTCGGCCGAGGGCGTACTGCCCGGGTGCTTCCCCGAGAGAACCTTCGGCCTTGACCTCCGCTTCCAGGCGGGTCACCCGCCCTTCCAGGTCCCGCAGTTCGGGCCCCAGGTCATGGGGCGGGGACAGCTTCAGGTAGCGGGCAAGGGCCTCGATGCGCTCTGCCGCCTGGGCGAAGCGCTGGGCGTGCACGGCCTGGGTGCGGGCGCGGAGCCGCTCGCGCAGGGCCAGGCCGCCGAAGATCGCGACGGACAGGAGCACGGCGGTCGAGGCTACCACCAGGGCCTTCCGCTGGCGGGCCCAGTGCACCAGCCGCTCCGAGGGCGTGGCGGGGCGGGCCTGGATCGGCTCGCCGTCCAGGATGCGCTGCAGGTCCTCCCCCAGGGCCCGGGCCGTGGCGTAGCGCCGGCGAGGGTCCTTCTGGAGGCAGGTAGCCACCACCGTGTCGAGGTCTCTCGGGATGGTCGGGACCCGCCGGCGCAGGGGCACCGGGTCGTCCTTGACGATGTGCCCCATGCACTCGAGCCCCTCCCCAGCGAAGGGGGGCGAGCCGGTGAGCAGCGCGTAGAGGGTGGCACCCAGGGAGAAGACATCGGAGCGGCGGTCCAGCAGGGCCGTCTGCCCCTTGGCCTGCTCGGGGGACATGTAGCTCACCGTCCCCATCACCCGGCCGGTTTCGGTGAGGCCCCCGCCTTCGGTGCCCCGCGCCAGACCGAAGTCCAGCACGCTGGCCCGGGTGGTGCCGTCCTCCGCGCGATCGATCATCAGGTTGGCGGGCTTCAGGTCACGGTGGACCAGGCCCACCCGGTGGGCGGCGTGGACCCCTTCGCAGACCTCCACCAGGTACCGGAGCAGGGCCTCCAGGGGCAGCTCCGGGGCCGCTTTCTGGAGCGTCTCCCCCCGCAGGAACTGCATGGCGATGTACGGCTGACCCCGCCACTCGCCGACCTCGTAGACCCGGCACACATTCAGGTGGTCCACCCGGGCCTGCAGCTGGGCCTCCTGGAGGAAGCGCCGCAGGAGGTCCGGATCGTCCCGGCGCAGCAGCTTCAGGGCCACCTCCCGCTGCAGCCCCGGATCCACGGCCCGGAAGATGCGGCCCATGCCGCCCTCGCCCAGCAGCCGGAGGCGCTCGAAGCGGCCCCACCGCTCGAGGGTTCGGGCCCGGAAGACCCCGCCCGTCCGGAAGCCCATTGACGAGAGGTAGACGCCCGCGGGCGTCACGGGAGGTTCCAACGGGTCCTCCTCCCCTTTGGGCAGGGGCGTGGCCTCGGCCGTGATGGCCATGGACCAGTGGCTGGCCTCGTCGGCGTCGAGGTCCACCAGATCCTGCCTCAGCAGCCGGTGGTCCGCCTCCGACAGCTGGCCAGCGGCGACCAGGGCCTGCAGGTCGGCCCCGAAGGCCACGCCCGGCTCCAGCAGCCCCCGGGCCACGGCCAGGGCCAGCACCCGTTCGTCAGCCGTCGCCATGGCTCGTCCCGCCCACGCCTGTAACTCCTGTGTGAAGGCTCCATGGTGAGGTCAACGTGGCTTCCCGGGAAGCTACCCTTGGTTGACCCGGAATGGGACCGAGGGGCAGACTGACCCCGATGCATCACTTTCTCGACACCATGTGGGGGCAGGCCAACGCCCTGTTCTCGCCCCTCCGCCGCCGCCGCTGGGTGGACCTCCTCCTCGTTGCCGCGGCCTTCGGCATGCTCTACGGCCTGATCCTCCTGGGGCGCCAGTGGACCGACATCCAGCGGCCCGTGCTGGTGATCGACCTGTCTCCCTGGGCTCTGCCCAAGTACACCTTCTTCTCCATGATGCGGGGGCTGGCGGCCTACCTGCTTTCCTTCGGTTTCACCCTCGTCTATGCCTACTGGGCCGCCAAGGACGCCCGTTCCGAGCGCCTGCTCGTGCCCCTGCTGGATATCCTCCAGAGCATCCCGGTCATGACCTTCATCGTGCCGCTGATGCTCGCGCTGGTGGCGGCCTTCCCCCATAGCAACGTGGGCATCGAACTCACCGCCATCATCGCCATCTTCACGGGCCAGGCCTGGAACATGACCTTCAGCCTCTACCACTCCCTGAAGAGCGTGCCGACCGAACTGCAGGAGGCGGGGACGGTGTACCGCTTCAACTGGTGGCAGCGGTTCAAGTGGGTGGAGCTGCCCTTCGCGACTACGGGCCTGGCCTGGAATAGCATGATGAGCATGGCCGGCGGCTGGTTCTTCCTCATGCTGGTGGAGGCCTTCAAGCTCGGCGACAAGGACTTCCGCGTGCCCGGCCTGGGCTCGTACATGAGCATGGCGGTGGAGCATCACGATGTGCGGGCCCAGCTCTGCGCCGTGGCGGCCATGATCCTGATGATCGTGCTGCTGGACCAGGTGCTCTGGCGTCCCATTGTGGTCTGGGCCCAGCGCTTCCGCATCGAGGACACGGTCCAGAACGCCGATTCCCAGAGCTGGTTCCTCAACCTCATCCGCGGTTCTCGGCTCATCCGCCGCTGGGACCGCTGGCGCGCCAGGCTGCGCAAGAAACAGCAGCACCGGCAAGCCGTCGCCAAGAAGGTCCTGGTGGAAGTCAGTCCCGAACAGGCCGCCCAGATGGGTCCCTGGCTGTCCATGCTCGCGCTGGTGGTCCTTTCGGGCTTCCTGGTCCTGGGGGGCCTTGGTATCTTCCACCTGCTCCACCAGCTGCCCCGAGGGTCCTGGTTCACCCTCCTCAAGGCGGCGGGCCTGACGCTCTCCCGCGTGATGGCCTCCATTCTCATCGGTCTTTGTTGGACCCTGCCTGCTGGCCTCGCCATCGGCCTCTCCCAGCGGTTGTCCCGCATCTTCCAGCCCATCGTGCAGGTGGCGGCCTCATTCCCGGCGCCCATGCTCTTCCCGGCCGTGGTCGCCGTCCTGGCCTCGCTTAAGATCGGCCTGGGCTGGGGCAGCATCGTGCTGATGTTGCTGGGCACCCAGTGGTACATCCTGTTCAATGTGATCGCCGGCGCCAGTGCCATCCCCAGCGATCTGCGCGAGGTGGGCACCGCCTTCGGTTTCAGCCGCTGGCAGCGGTTCCAGAATCTCTATCTGCCCGCCATTTTCCCCTACCTGGTGACAGGCTGTCTGACTGCGGCCGGGGGCGCCTGGAACGCCAGCATCGTGTCCGAGTACTACAACATCAGCGGACCCACGCTGCAGACCTTCGGCCTCGGCGCCATCGTGAGCCAAGCGGGGGAATCGCGGAACTTCCCGCTCCTGGCCGCCTCCACCCTGGTCCTGGCCGCCACCGTGGTCCTGTTCAACCGCCTGGTCTGGAAGCCCCTCTACAAGATCGCCGAGACCCAGTACTCCCTATCGAAGTGAGGGTGCCATGAAGCACGCCATCAATGCCGATCACACTGTCATTTGCGAACTAAAAGGCATCCAGAAGTCCTTCCACCGCGAGACCGGCCATGCCCTGCGCGTCCTCGAGGACATCAACCTCGACATCCGCGCCAACGAGGTGGTCTGCCTGATCGGGCCCTCGGGCTGCGGGAAATCCACCATCCTCCGCATCTTTGCGGGCCTGATCCAGCCGACCAAGGGCCGCACCTACTACCACGGCAAGAAGATGGAGGGCCTCAATCCCGGGGTCGCCATCGTCTTCCAGAACTTCGCCCTCTACCCGTGGATGACGGTGGAGGCCAACGTGAAGACCGTGCTCCAGGCCCAGGGACTGGACGACGAAACCATCAAGGCGAAGGCCCATCGCGCCATCCAGCTGGTGGGACTGGAGGGTTTCGAAGAGGCCTATCCCCGGGAGCTCTCGGGCGGCATGAAGCAGCGCGTGGGCATGGCCCGGGCCCTCAGTGTCGATCCCGAAATTCTCTTCATGGACGAGCCCTTCAGCCATGTGGACGCCCTCACCGCGGAAGGCCTCAGGGCTGAAGTGCTGGACATCTGGGACGACGCCGAGCGCAATCCCTCCTCGATCCTCATGGTGAGCCACGACATCAAGGAAGTGGTCTACATGGCCG
>JANYAZ010000132.1 GCA_025361045.1 Geothrix sp.
CCGCGTGCGCGGCCCGAGGGGAGGGAAAGCATTTCACGAAAAGGGCCCGCGTCGCGGGCCCTTTTCCACTCGGAGCGCGCAGCGATCCGAGCCGTTTGCGGGTCAATCCTGCTTCAGGCTCTTGGGATTCACTTCGTACCGCATCAGGGTGACGCCGAAGGTGCCATCCGGCTTCTTGAGGCAGCTGATCGTCAGGATCTTCTTGCCATCGAAGCCCAGGCCCATGTCCTTGACGACGGCCTGGGACCCGTAGGCCCGACCAGCGGTGTTGTCGTTGATGCCCATGTGGCGCATCCGGCCCCAGGACTTGGCGGTGAGCCCCTTGGTGAGGCGGTAGATGCCGGCGTTGAAGGCCAGGCGGGCATCCTTCACCGTGTAGTCGTCCATCTGGCTGCCCGGCAGGGCGTCGAGCCTGGCGGCCAGGTGTTCGATGCCCAGGCCCTTGAGCTCCTCGGGGGTCAACGCGAGGCCCAGGGCCTTGGCGTCCACGTGGAGCTGCCGGGCGGAGGGGAATACGACATCCGGGGTGATGGGGGCAATGAGGGCCACGTGCTTGTAGTCCTTGCGCACGGCCACGTACTGCAGGTGGTAGAGGATGTCGGCGGGTTCCTTGGCGGCCTCGGGTGCCGTGGTCGGAATCTCATCACCGCCGCAGCTGATGAACGCGGGTACGAGGAGCAGGCTGGCAAAGGGCAGCATCAGGGATCGGCGCATGGGGGAATCCTCCGGAATGGTCGGGTTAAAAGGATGTTGGAGTCTTCCCCCTGTGCTGCCAAGGGAAATTCATCACAATAGGATCATGTATCCCATCGCGATCCTCGCCTTCGGTCGTCTCCGCCTGGAACCCTGCCGGAACTTGCAGGAACACTACCTCGACATGCTCCGAACCTACGCGCGGATGGAAATCACGGAACTCCCCGAGGGGAAGGGGGATCCGGCCCGGCAACTGAAGGAGGAGGCTGAGCGGCTCCGCCCCAAGCTGGCGGCGGTGAGGTGCCCCGTGCTGCTCACGCCGGAGGGAAAGCTCCGGGACAGCGAGGGGCTGTCTCAGTGGCTGGTGGAGCGCATGAACCGGGGCGAAAGCCTGGCCTTCGCCCTGGGCAGCAGCCACGGCTTTGATCCCGATCTGAAAAAGGAGATCCCGGAGCAGATGAGCCTCTCGCCCATGACCTTCCCGCACGAGCTCTCCCGCGTGATGTTCCTGGAGCAGCTGTACCGGGCCTTCACGATCATCCGGGGGAAGGACTATCACAAATAGGTCATTCGCCCTTTTTCCGCCTTTGCCTCAGACTGAACCGATGGCGCACCCCATGGATCGCTACTTCGCCCCGCCGGAGGGACGGATCTTCGCCTGCTTTCCCGGGGCGGAGGACCGGCCCGGACAGCGGCGCATGGCGGAACTGGTGCACAACGCCGTGGTGGATGGGTCGGCCCGGTTTCAGGCCTGGCGGGACGCCGGAGCCGAGCCGGAAGCCAAACCCGAGGCCCTCATCCAGGCCGTCGAGGCGGGCACGGGCACCGGCAAGAGCCTGGGCTACCTGGTGCCGGCCCTGGCCGCGGGGCGGCATCCCATCCTGGTGGCCACGCGCACCAAGCAGCTGCAGCGGCAGCTGCTGGAGGAGGACGTGCCCCGGGCCGCGGGCATTCTGGGCCGCCCCATCAAGGCCGTGCTGGCCAAGGGCCGCGCCAACTACCTCTGCCGCACGGCCTGGGAGGCGGTATCCGCAGACGCCCAGGTGGAGCTGACCCGCTCGGATCAGCAGCTGTGGCTGGCCCTCCAGCGCTGGACGCTCGAGACGCAGGATGGCGACCGCGAGGGCCTGGGCCGCTTCGGCGAGGGCGAGTCGCCCCTTTGGGACAAGATCAACGCCCGGGCCGAGCGCTGCATGGGTCGCCAGTGTTCCCGCTACGAGGACTGCTACCTCACCAGGCTGCGGGCGGAGGTGGCGGAGGCCGACCTCATCATCGTGAACCATGCGCTGCTGCTGGCGGACCGGGTGCTGCGGGAATCCGCCTTCGGCCAGGTGTTGCCAGACGCGCCTGTGCTCATCCTCGACGAGGCCCATGATCTGGAGGAGCAGCTCACCGAAAGCTGCGCCGAGGCCTGGTCCAGCCGCGCCATGAACCTGCTCTTCACCGATCTGCGCGAGGCCGCCCGGAGCCAGGGCGCCGGTCTGGCAGGCCTGCTGGAGCCCTGGGAGCGGGCCTGGTCCGACGTCCTGTCCTGGGTGCCCCTGGAAGGTGGGATCCTGCCCCTGCTGGCCCCGGGCCCGGAGATGCGGGCCCTGGCCGATGCCGTGGGCGCCTGGGTGGAAGGGGGCCATCCGCTCTGGGTGGAGACCCGGCGGCTCGCGGCGGCCGATCCCGAGAACCCGCAATGGCTGCGTCTGGCCGAGCGTGTGGGCACCGCCTTCTCGCGCATGGAGCAGATCTTCGCCCAGCCCGACGGCTGGGTGTCCACCCTCAACCGCGAGGGCCCGAACCTCGTCCACTTCAAGTCCAATCCGGTGGACGTGCGGCCCTTCTTCCACCAGCACGTGCGGCGGGGTTTCGAAAGCGTGGTGCTCACCAGCGCCACCCTGCGTGACGGCCGCGGCTTCAACGGGCTGCGCCTGCGCCTGGGTTTCACCAAGCCCGAGGTGGAGGTTGCCGAGCTCGTGGAGAGCCCCTTCGACTTCGAAGCCCAGGGCCTGCTCTTCGTACCGCCGGACCTGCCGGAGCGTCGACCCGGAGCCGGTGGCGGCGTGGGCGATCCCGCCTGGATCGAAGCCTCCCTGGCGGCCATGGAGCGCATGCTGCGCGCCAGCCGGGGCCGGGCCCTGCTGCTCTTCACCAGCCGCAAGATGCTGGCGGCCTTCCGGCCGCGCCTGGAAGCGGCCCTGCCCGAGCTCACCTTCTTCGTGCAGGGCGACGGCCTGTCCCGCACGCAGCTGCTGGATCGCTTCCGGGCCACGCCGTCGGCCGCGCTGCTGGGCCTCGCCAGCTTCTGGCAGGGCGTGGATCTGCCAGGCGATGCGCTGAGCCTCGTGGTGGTCTCGGCGCTGCCCTTCGCACCGCCCGATGACCCGGTACTCCAGGCTCGCATCCGGGAGGCGGATGCCCAGCGTGAGGGCCTGGGTTTCATCGGCATCCAGGTGCCGCAGATGACCCTGAAGCTCAAGCAGGGCATCGGCCGCCTCATCCGCACCCGTGCCGATCGCGGCGTGGTGGCCGTGCTGGATCCGCGCCTCATGCTGCCCAGCGAGGACCGGTTCGGGAAGCGCTACGCAGCCCAGGTGCGCGCCGCCCTGCCACCCTTCCCCCTCACACGAGACTGGGAGCGGGTGGAGGCCTTTCTGACCAGCCTGTGATCGCGACAAGGGCCCGCATGGTGGGCCCTTGCATCCAGCGCAAGCAGGGAGGCTGACTACTTCTCGGGTGCCGGAGGCGTCGGCAGTGCCGGGGGTGCGGGTGGCGCAGCCGGTGGTGGGGGAAGTGCGTCCGGAACCGGCGGAGGAGGTGGCGGTGGTGGTGGAGGCACGGGATGCGTGGACCTGGGCGCGAGCGGTGCGAGGGGAGCCAGGCGTGCCTTGGGCGGCTTCGGTGACTTGGCCATCTGCTTCTGCAGCTGATCGAGGCGGGCCTGCAGGGCCCTCAATTCAGCCTGCAGCTCGGCCATCTCAGCTTGGGGGTCCATGGCCGTGCGGTGGGGGAAGGGCTGGATGTGCATCCGGGGCATCCGGATCTCCGAAACGTGGCCGGCCTTGTCCATGGCGTCAGCTAGGTCGTGCTCGAGGACCGACCATTCCTGGGCTTCGTCCGGGCCGCCATCCTTCCTGAGCAGCTTGAAGCGCTTGGTCACGATATCCTTTGGTTTCCCGTCTTTGCCGAGGATCATGGGGCCGGGTTGGCGATCCTCCGTCACGATGTGGAGGCGTTTTTCCACCTCCTTGCCATCGACCTTCTCGCGGATCACCACCGTCCCGGGGCCGGCCTCCTCGGTGAGGATCTCGACGTGCTTCTCCATCGCATCCTTGCCGCCACCCTTCCGGCGGATCATGACGGAGCCGGGTCCATCGCCCTTCCTTTCGATCACCTCTACCTGCACCTTGCGGCCCTCGGCCACGGCCTGGTCGAGCTCGGCCTTGGCCTTGTCCAGCTCCGCGTGGAGGCGGGTCCGTTCCTCGGGGCTCAGCGTCTGGGCGTGTTCCTCCAGGTCCCTGGTGTGGCGTTCCAGTTCCAGCTGGTGTTGCTCCAGGTCCTTCAGGTGGCGGGTGTGGACCTCCACCATGCGCGCCTCGTCGCGGCGACCCTCGGCGCGGTCCAGCTCGACGCGCACCTTCATGGTCCGGGCGTGGTCGCGCCCGACCTGGGCTTTGCGGGTCTCGGCCACGATGCCGCGCATCCAGTCCTTGCCCTCCTTGTCCAAGGGCGTTTCCTTGCCGTCGACCAGGTAGGTGGCCTTGTCCTTGTTGACTGAGAAGACCCGGGTCTTGCCGCCCTTCTTCTCCTCCACCCGGAAGCTGCCGTCGCCACGCACCGTTACGGGCTCGGGGGCTTCGCCGTTGAGCTTCACATCGCCCTTCATCTGGAGATCCACCTGGCGGTCGTCATCCACCACCTTGAGGTGCGTGTTCCGGTCGGCCTTGGCGGGGGCCTTGTCCTGCAGGGCCACGCCGGCCGCGCCCAGCAGGGAGGCGGCCAGGATGGCGAGGGCCGTGGCCCGGGCACCGGTGGTGATGGGCAGGGCGGGGTAGAGGAGATGACGAACGCGGTGCATGAGGGAACCTCCGTTGGCGGCCAGGGCCAGGTGGGTGGGAGACGGGGCGAGGGGTTCGCGCAGGGCCTCCAGATCCGTGAGGGCGCGGGCGAGAATCAGGGGATCGCCACAGAGCTCGGCGGCCACGTCATCGCAGCAGAGCTCGCGCTCGGCCCGGATGCGGGCGGACAGCCACCAGATGGCGGGGTGGTAGAAGAGGAGCACTTCCACCAGGGACTGCAGCAGGTTCACCAGGAAGTCACCCCGGCGGATGTGGGCCAGTTCATGGGCCAGGATGGCTTCAAGCTGGAGAGGGGAAAGCCCCGACAGGGCGCAGGCCGGTAGCAGGATCACGGGACGCAGCCAGCCCAGGGCCGTGGGCACCTCCACGGCCGCCGATTGCAGCAGGCGCACGGTGCGAGAGAGCTTCAGCTCGCGACAAAGGCGCGACAGCACCAGGTGCCACTCGGAGGGCACAAGGCTGGCGCTGCGACGACGCAGGCGCTGCACGCGGATCCAGCTGCCTAGGAAGCGGGCAGACAACAGCAGCACACCCAGGCCCCACCCAGCCAGCAGCAAAGGCAGAGCGGGTTCCAGCCTGGCCTTGACGCGCTGGGCCAGCGGCATGGGGGCTGCGGCCGGCAGGGGTGCGGCGGACTCCAGCTTCAGGTTCAAGTCGCCCAGTAGGGCCGAGACCAGGACTGGGCTCTGGCGCTGGAGTGTCATGGCGGTGGTCACGGGCGCGGCCACCATGAGCACCAGGAAGGCGCAGGCCATGCCGTAGCGGGCCGTAGCGCTGGCGCGCCGCAGCAGGACGAGGGCCAGCCAGGCCAGCAGTCCCAGGGCGGCGCCCTGCCAGAGGAAATGGATCAGCGTCCAGCCCAGGGTATGGGCCCAGGGTTGGCCCATGAGCGACAGGAGTGTGGTCATCGCTTCCTCCCTTCCGCCAGGTCGAGCAGCTTCCGGATCTCGGCGAGTTCCTCGTGGCTGGCCCGGCGCGTGGCCAGGGCCTGCATCACCAGGCTCGTGGACGAGCCCCCGAAGGCCTTGTCCAGCAGGTCGTCCAGCAGGGTCTGCTGAGTCTGGGTCTGGGTTTGCGTGGTCGAGAAGGTATGCACGCGGTCCGTGATGTCCCGCTGCACCAGGCCCTTCTCATTCATGATCTGGAGCATTTTCAGAACGGTGGTGTAGCCCAGTTCCTTCTCCTCCGACATCACCTCGAAGACCTGCCGCACGGTGCTGGGGCCCCGCTCCCAGAGCACCCGCAGGATGGCGAGCTCGGCGTCGGTGGGGCGGGTGGCTGGTGACATGGGAAAGGGCTCCAGAAGGGGAATGCCAAGAACATACGACAAGTTTCGTAGTAGTCAACGAAATTTTTCGTAATTGGTTAAGTCCTCCGCAGAAAAGATGTGACGTCTCATTCGAGATGCTTCTGTAACATTCCAAACGAAAAATTCTCGTTTCATTCGTAATTGCACTGGAATTAATAATTTCAGTGCATGCCTCGACGTTTGTTGACCTAGGTTCTGTTTAC
>JANYAZ010000137.1 GCA_025361045.1 Geothrix sp.
ATCACCTCGCGGCGCGGTTCCATGGTGCTTCCGGCCAAGGTCGTGAAGACCATCCGCCCTGACACCGTGTTCATTCCCTACCACTGGGCCGGGGCCCTGTCGGCCAATCGGGTCACGGCCCGCCACCTTGATCCCGTCTCCAAGATTCCCGAATTCAAGGTGAGTGCCGTCCGCCTCAAGAGGACCACCAAGGATCAGTTCTCGCCGGAGCTTGCAGAGCTTCAGCGTATGGCCTTCGAGGCCCGCAGCAATCAGACCGACATGCCTGAGCGGGTGTTCTGATGGTGCCCCAGGACTACGGCTTTTTCATCGACCCCCAGCGCTGCATCGGCTGCCGCTCCTGCGTCGGCGCCTGCGCCGAGTGCGGCACCCACCGGGGGCGGTCCATGATCCACCTCGACGAGATGGATCGCTTCAACAGCACCCAGACTGTGCCCACCGTCTGCATGCACTGCGAAGATCCCATCTGTGCCCAGGTCTGCCCCTCGGACGCGATCAAGCGCAGTGAGGATGGCGTCGTCCACGCGGCCCAGAAGCCCCGCTGCATCGGCTGCCATAACTGCGAGCTGAGTTGCCCCTTCGGCATCCCCATCGTCTTCTCGGGCCTCGAGCAGATGCTCAAGTGCGACCTCTGCTACGACCGGACCTCTGTGGGCCACAAGCCCATGTGCGCCACAGTCTGCCCCAGCCAGGCCCTGCTCTTCGTGCGCAAGGACGAGGTGGCGAATCTGCGCAAGAACAAGCCCCTCCGCGATTTCCTGATTGGTGCCGTGCACGTGAAGACGAAGAACGCCCTCATGGTGCCGGATCCCGAGACACCGCTGCACCTCGACGCAGCATTACTCATCGACGGAGGCTACTGATGGCCTGGTGGCGCCGCGCCTTCCCCCTCGAGCTGGCCGAAGAAGGGCATTTCTCCCGTCGCGAGTTTGCCCGGTTCCTGGCGCTCGTCAGCGCCGGCTTCACTGGCGGCATCGGCTACCTCTGGCTGAGAAAGAAACCTCTTGAGGGCGCCTCCGACCCGGGATCAGGGCCTTCCGAGCATCCCGTGGCCCTGGGTATGGCCACCGATCTGAAAAACGGCGAGAGCAAGCTCTTCAAGTTCCGGGATGCCCACGATGCCTGCATCCTGCTGCGAACCGCCAAGGGTGAGTTGAAAGCCTACCGGCAGACCTGCACGCACTTGGGCTGCGCCGTGCGCTTTTCCGGTGGACGCATGGAATGCCCATGCCACCTGGGATTCTTCGAAACAGACCGGGGATTCCCCGTCCAGGGGCCGCCCAGCCGGCCCCTTTCAGCCATCGCCATCGAGCAACGGGCCGATGGCAGTCTTTGGGCGGTGGGTGAGCTTCCCAAACCCACCCTCGAAAACCTCGATCGCGTGGCGGATTGCCCCCGCGAGAAGGCGGAGGTGCAGGCATGAATCCCACTCCCAGCGTCCGTATCTCTCCGGCAGCCTTGGGGGTGATCCTCGTGCTGCTGATCATCCAGCTCTACCTGTTTGAGACCGTACTGGGCGCGGTCCTTGATGGCCAGCGCGGCGTCCTGGCCGGCGCCTTCGGGGTCTCCCTGGCCCTCACAGCCGTGGCCTTGTTCCTGGCATTTCGAAGCACCACTCAGCATGGGCCGAAGGACTGATCATCCAGCCTGAGGCAATTCCTGATCCGGATTCACATCCTTCATGAAGACTGGCCAGCAGGCCATGTGCCCGACGCCGAACTGCAGGAGGATCCCACCAGCCTCTGAAAACCCGAAACCGGGTGCGGCCCCCTTGAGGACGGGAGGCAAGACCATGAGATAGAGGTCCAGCCAATGCCCGGCCAGCACCGTGAAGCAGGCCACCATCAGGACCCGCTCATTCGTCTTGGCCTTGCGCTGGAGCAGCATCACGAAGGGCAGACCGAAATTGAGCACCAGGTTCAGGTAGAAGAAGGGCGTCCACTTGCTGTTGAGCATGAGGCGAATGGGTGCGGTTTCCTCAGGAATGTTCGCGTACCACACCAGCAGGAACTGACTGAGCCAGATGTAGGCCCAGAAACAACTGAACGCGAAGAGCAGCTTGCCCAGGTCATGGTTCTGGGCCTTGGAGATCTCCGGCAGCAGGCCCACGCGGCGCAGGACGATGGCGCTGATGGTGACGATGGCGATGCCCTGGAGGAACATCCCCGAGAATCCGTAGATGGCGAAGATGGTGCTGTTCCAGGCGGGTTCCAGGGACATGATCCAGTCGAAATTCGCCAGGACGAAGGAAACCCCGAACACCAGGATGAAGACCGCCGCGCCCTTGCCTCGCTGCACCATCCGGCGCCCAAGCAGGATCCACAGCACGAAGAAAACCAGGATCCGGCCAAAGAAGAAGGGCTTGTTCAGCCAGACGAGGCGCCCTTTCAGCAGGTGATCCGTATGGGCTTCAGGGCGGGCCCAGGGGTAGAGGGTGTCAGCCCCGAACCAGAGCGCCAGCATCATGAGTCCCGCGATGGGCAGCAGGGCGGGCATGGCCCGGTGGGCCTTCAGGATGGGATCGCTCCAGCGGGCGCCCGTGGTGGATTGGATGGCCAACAGGAACAGGCCCCCGAGCCCCACGCAGGTCAGGTTGAAGGCCGTCATCAGCACATTGGCCCAGGCGTGCAGAGGACTGGTGGCGAGGCCGACGCCCAGCATCAACACGCCCAGGCAGGAAAGCGTCCAGGCCCCCAGGCGGAACTTCTCCCCGATCTCCGCGAGGGTGGGAAACTGGGGCCTGGTGAGGTC
>JANYAZ010000151.1 GCA_025361045.1 Geothrix sp.
GAAGTTCGATTTCGAGACACCGCTCACCACCCTGGTCTGGCTGACTTCGATCCTCTCGATCGTGGTGACCTACGTCCTCTCCTACCTGCTCATCGGCAACCTGCCCGATCACCTGTGGTGCAAGCTTTCCACGATCATCACCTGCGGCACCCTCGCCGGCGCCCTGATCCCCGAACTGGTGAAGTCCTTCACCTCCACCAACTCCGGCCACGTCCGCGAAGTGGTCACGGCCTCCAAGGAGGGCGGCGCCTCCCTCAACATCATCTCCGGCCTGGTGGCGGGCTACTTCTCCGCATACTGGATGGGTCTCACCATCGTCGCCCTGATGGGTGCCGCCTACTACGTGTCTACCTTCGGTCTTGGCAGCTTCATGGCCGCCCCGGCCATCTTCTCCTTTGGTCTGGTGGCCTTCGGTTTCCTGGGCATGGGCCCCGTCACCATCGCGGTGGATTCCTACGGCCCCGTGACTGACAACGCCCAGTCTGTCTACGAACTCTCCACCATCGAGAACATCCCCGGCATCGAGGCGGAAATTCAGAAGGACTTCGGCTTCAAGCCCGACTTCGAGAACGGCAAGATGTACCTTGAAGAGAATGATGGCGCTGGCAACACCTTCAAGGCCACCGCCAAGCCCGTACTCATCGGCACCGCGGTCGTGGGCGCCACCACCCTCATCTTCTCTATCATCCAGCTGCTGAACGGCAAGTTCGGTGTCCCCCAGGTGGTCGAGGGGCTGTCCATCATCAACCCCCTGTTCCTGCTCGGCATCATCACCGGCGGCGCCATCATCTTCTGGTTCTCTGGCGCCGCCTGCCAGGCTGTCGCCACGGGCGCCTACCGCGCGGTGGAGTTCATCAAGCAGAACATCAAGCTCGAGGAAGGGGCCACCAAGGCCTCTGTCGAAGACTCCAAGAAGGTCGTGGAGATCTGTACCCAGTACGCCCAGAAGGGCATGTTCAACATCTTTCTGGCCGTGTTCTTCTCTACCCTCGCCTTCGCCTGCGCCAACCACTACTTCTTCATCGGCTACCTGATCTCCATCGCCGTTTTCGGTCTCTACCAGGCCATCTTTATGGCCAATGCCGGCGGCGCCTGGGACAACGCGAAGAAGCTCGTGGAAACCGAACTGAAGGCCAAGGGCACGCCCCTCCACGATGCCTGCGTCGTGGGCGATACCGTGGGCGATCCCTTCAAGGACACCTCCTCGGTGGCCCTCAACCCGGTCATCAAGTTCACGACCCTCTTCGGCCTCTTGGCTGTTGAACTGGCCATTGAGCTGAATCCGGTCACGGCCCACATCTGGGCCCTGGTGTTCTTCGTGATCTCCGCGGTTTTCGTGTGGCGCTCTTTCTACGGCATGCGCATTCCCGTGCTCGAAGAGAAGTAGCCCAACCAACCTGACAAAGATTTAACAAGGCGGCCCCTCAACCGAGGGGCCGCCTTGTTCGTGGTACGGTAGATACCGTGTCCATCAGGAGCATCCCATGCCCTCCCGTTCCTCCCGCCTCCTGGCCATGGCGGCCCTCGTGAGTGCCAGCCTGGCTCTTTCCGCCCAGGGACCCGTCCCACCCACGGCCAAGCAGGTCGAGCATGTTTCCACCTGGCATGGCGAGAAAGTGAACGACCCCTGGTTCTGGTTGCGCGAGAAATCAAACCCCGAGGTCGTGGCCCACCTGAACGCCGAGAATGCCTACACCGAGGCCGTGACGGCGGGCCTCAAGCCCTTTGCCGAAGCGCTCTACAAGGAGATGCTGGGCCACATCAAGCAGACCGACCTGAGCGTTCCGGTGCGTCGGGGCGCCTATTACTACTACTCCCGCACCCAGGAGGGGAAGCAATACGCCATCCAATGCCGTCGCAAGGCGGCCAAGGGTGGGACCTACGATGAAAAGGCCGCGGAGGAGATCCTTCTGGACCAGAACGAGTTGGCCAAGGGCCTGAAGTTCCTGGGCCTCGGCGGCTTCCAGGTGAGCGATAACGACAACCTGCTGCTCTACAGCACCGATGACCAGGGTTACCGGCAATTCAAGCTCTACCTCAAGGACCTCACCACCGGGACGGTCCAGGGACCCCTGGCCGAGCGGGTGACCGGGTTCACCTGGAGCCTCGATAACCGGCACATCTTCTTCGACACCGAAGATGAGGTGACCAAGCGTTCCGACAAGGTCTGGCGCTTGGATCTCAAGGGTGGGAAGCCCGAGCTGGTGTTCGAGGAGAAGGACGAACTCTACCGGGTGGGCGTCAGCCGGACCAAGGACAGGAAGTACCTGCTGGTCAGCTCCGGCGCGACCGACACCTGGGAGAACCGCTATCTGGCGGCCTCAGAGCCCATGGGCGCCTTCAAGGTGATCCTGCCCCGGGAGAAGGGGCATAAGTACGACATCGATCACCGCGACGGCCTCTTCTACATCCGCACCAACAAGAACGCCAAGAACTTCCGTCTGGTGGTGGCGCCTTCCGCCACGCCTGATCCGAAACACTGGAAGGAGCTCCTGCCCCATCGCCCCGATGCGCTGCTCGAGGGCGTCGATCTCTTCCAGGACCACATGGTGGTGGTGGAAAAGATCCAGGGGCTGGAACAGTTCCGCATCCACGATTTCAAGTCGAAGGGCTGGCGGAACATCACCTTCCCGGAATCGATCTACGCGGCGTTTCCCTCGGGCACGCCCGAATTCACCTCCACGACCTTCCGCTTCAACTACCAGTCCATGGTCACTCCCTCCAGTGTCTACGACTGCGAGATGGCCACGGGCCAACAGACCCTGCTGAAACAGACGGAGGTGCTGGGCGGCTATGACAAGACCCAGTACGTGACCGAGCGCCAGTGGGCCGTGGCCCGGGACGGCGTCAAGGTGCCTCTCTCCCTGGTGTACAAAAAGGGCGTAAAGCGCGACGGGACGGCCCCGCTCTTCCTCTATGCCTATGGTTCCTACGGGTACGGACAATCCGCCGCTTTCTCCATCTCCCGCCTCAGCCTGCTGGATCGGGGCATGGTCTATGCCATCGCCCACATCCGCGGCGGCAACGACATGGGCGAGGCGTGGCACGACGACGGCATGCTCATGAAGAAGATGAACACCTTCACCGATTTCATCGATTCCGCCGACTTCCTGGTGAAGGAGAAATGGACCGCCAGGGATCGCCTCGTCATTGAAGGCGGCAGTGCCGGTGGGCTGCTCATGGGCGCCGTCACGAACCTGCGCCCGGACCTCTTCAAGGCCGTGCACAGCGCCGTGCCCTTCGTGGACGTGATGAACACCATGATGGATGCCAGCCTGCCCCTGACCGTGGGCGAGTATCTCGAATGGGGCAATCCCAACGAGAAGCCGGCCTTCGACTACATGCGGGCCTACAGCCCCTACGACAACCTCCAGAAGAAGGCCTACCCGGCCATCCTCATCACCACGAGCTTCAATGACAGCCAGGTGATGTACTGGGAACCCGCCAAATACGTGGCCAAGCTCCGCACCCTCAAGACCGATGGCAATCCCCTGCTGCTGAAGATCAAGATGGACCCTGCGGGCCACGGCGGGGCCTCGGGCCGGTACGACGCACTGAAGGACAAGGCCTTCGAGACGGCCTGGATGCTTCAGCAGGTCGGGATTACCAAGTAGTTGTTCCCGGCTCCAAAAGGGCGCATTCGCGCCCTTTTGGAGAGAGCAAGGAGGACATCATGGTTGAGCCAGTTCCCAGGGGATATCACACGGTCACGCCCTATCTGGTCGTGCCGAATGGCTTGGCCTTTCTTGCTTTCGTCGAAAAAGCCTTCGGGGCGGTGGAGAAGAGCCGAACCCTTCGCCCGGACGGCACCATTGCCAACGCGGAGCTCCAGATCGGGGATTCCATGCTGATGGTGGCCCAGGCCCGGGACCCGTGGAAGCCCATGCCATCGGGGTTCTACCTTTACGTGCCAGATACGGATGCCGTCTACCAGGCGGCTCTGGCGGCTGGGGGCACCTCCACGCTGGAGCCGGCCGATCAGTTCTACGGCGATCGCAATGCTGGGGTCCAGGATCCCTGGGGCAACAACTGGTGGATCGCCACCCACATCGAGGATGTGGATGACGCCGAGATCCAGCGGCGCATGGCGGCGAGGGGTTAGGAAGAAAGCGAACGCAAGCGGAGGTCGGCTGAGCAGCAGAGGTGAGCGGAGAAAAACAGTCGGTTTCTTTCTCCGCTCTCCTCTGTTCCTCCGCAATCCTCCGCTTACTTCTCCTCTTTTCTTGTTTTCAACCTGCTCTGATGAGTCGGAGGTTGAGTCTCCTGGGTTAAACCTGGACAATGGATGAGCGCGGCAAACGCCGCGCTTGTCATGTCTGGAACCCCATGTCCCTCTCCGACGAAATCCAGCGGCGGCGCACTTTCGCCATCATCTCTCACCCCGATGCCGGGAAGACCACGCTGACGGAGAAGCTGCTCCTCTATGGCGGGGCCATCGACCGGGCGGGCAGCGTGAAAGCCCGGGAGGGCGGGGCGGCGGCCCACTCGGACTGGATGAGCATCGAACAGGAGCGTGGCATCAGCGTCACTTCCGCGGCCATGCAGTTCGAGTACCAGGGCAAGGCCATCAACTTGCTGGATACCCCAGGCCACCAGGACTTCAGCGAGGACACCTACCGGGCCCTGACGGCCGCCGATGCCGTCGTGATGCTGCTGGACTGCGCCAAGGGCGTGGAAGAGCAGACCAAGAAGCTGTTCCGGGTGGCCCGCGAGCGCAGGCTGCCCATCTTCACCTTCGTCAACAAGCTCGACCGGCCCGGTCGTGATCCCGTGGAGCTCATCGACGAGGTGGAGGAACTCTTCGGCCTGCACGCAGTGCCCATGACCTGGCCCATCGGCTCGGGCACGGACTTCAAGGGCGTCTACGTCCGGGCCACGGGGCAAATCCAGGTGTTCGAGCGGGCCAAGGCAGGGCGGAAGGCCCGCATCGCCGGGAAGGGCGGGTTGGACGATCCTGAGATCGCCGCCCTGCTCACGCCCGCGGAACTCCAGCAGCTCAAGGATGACGTGGATCTCATGAACCACGTGCTGCCCGCCTTCGACCGGGAGGCCTTCCTCCGCGGTGAGCAGTCGCCCATGTTCTTCGGGTCGGCCGTGAACAACTTCGGCGTGGCCGAGTTCCTGGAGGAGTTCCTGGAACTGGCCCCGGCCCCCGGAGCGCGGCCTCTCATGAATGACGGTGAGATCTCACCGGAACAGCCCTTCACGGCCTTTGTCTTCAAGGTGCAGGCCAACATGAACAAGGCCCATCGCGATCGAGTGGCCTTCGCCCGCATCGTGTCTGGCCGCTTTGAACGCGGCATGGACGCGCTCCATGTACGTGAGAAGAAGTCCATCAAGCTCAACTACCCGCACATGTTCTTTGGCCGCGAGCGCCAGATCGTCGACGAGGCCTACCCCGGCGACATTCTGGGCCTCATCAACCCGGGCCTCTTCCGCATTGGCGATGTGCTGAGCGCTCAGGGAGCGGTGGAGTTCCACGCGGTGCCGCGCTTCTCGCCGGAGCTGTTCGCCTCCGTGCGCCTGGCAGATCCCGGTGCCCGCAAGGGCTTCCTGAAAGGCCTGGGCCAGATCGCGGAAGAAGGCGTCGTGCAGGTCTTCTGGCCCAAGGGCGGCGCGCCCCTGCCCATTCTGGGCGCCATCGGCCGCCTGCAGTTCGAGGTGCTCCAGCATCGCCTTAAGGACGAATATGCCTGTCCAGTGCTGTTGGAGTCGCGCGGCTTCCAGATGGCCCGCTGGATCCAGGGCGGCTGGCCCGAACCCAGCCGCTTCTGGGGCGAGCTGGTGGAGGATACCGAGGGCAACCCCGCCATCCTCTTTGAGAATGACTGGCAACGGCGGACTACGGCGGAGAAGTGTCCGGGGCTTACGTTCATGGAACATCCGCCGAAGTAGTTCGACAGGCTCGGAATGCTTCGCATTCCGAGATAGAAATGAAAATGACTTCAATCAAAAAGCGGCGCGAAGGCGCCACTTTTCCTATCTCGAAACGCAAAGCGTTTCGAGCAAAGCGCTACTTCGCGTTCTTGAACATATCCATGACGGTGTGTAGCAGCTGGATGGCCTCGGCCTTGGGCCGCTGGAAGGCGTTGCGGCCCATGATGCTGCCGAAGGCCCCACCCGCCACCAGCTCGGCCACTTCCTTCAGCACCTCCTCGGTGCCCTTGGCTTCGCCGCCGCTGAAGATCACGATGCGGCGTCCGCCGAAGGCGCTGCGCACCACTTCGCGCACGCGGTCTGCCAGGGTATCGATGGGGATGCTGGTCTTCTCGAAGGTCGCGGCGGCCTCCTTCACCTCCAGGTGCTTCTTGGGGGGCTTCACCTTGATGATGTGGGCGCCCAACTGGGCGGCGATCTGGGCGGCGTAGCCTGCCACGTCCACGGCGGTCTCGCCGTCCTTGGAGAGCCCGGCGCCCCGGGGATAGGACCACACGACGCTGGGCAGGCCCACGGCCTTGGCTTCGAGGATCAGGTCGCGCAGGGCCTCGTACTGCTCGTTGCGGGCGCCGCTGCCGGGGTAGATGGTGTAGCCGATGGCGGCGCAGCCCAGGCGCAGGGCGTCCTCCACGCTGCCGGTGATGGCGCTACAGGGCTCGATGCCCTTGCTGAGGCAGTCGCTGTTGTTGAGCTTGAGGATGAGGGGGATGTCGCCCGCGTAGTCCGAGGCCACGTGCTCGATGAAGCCCAGGGGCGCCGCGTAGGCGTTGCAGCCGGCCTCGATGGCCAACTCAATGTGGTACCGCGGATCGTAGCCTGCCGGATTGGGAGCGAAGCTGCGGGCGGGGCCGTGCTCGAAGCCCTGGTCCACGGGCAGGATTACGAACTTGCCCGTACCAGCCAGTCGGCCCGTGTTCATGAGGCGGGCCAGGTTGGCCTTCACGCCCGGGTTTTCAGAGGTGTACCAGGACAGGATCTCGCGCACTCTAGCCGTGGCCATGGGGCTCCTTGGATGGGGTCGTGATTCAAAGTCTAGCGACCTGGATCAAGCCTTCGCGTAGTCGTAGAACCCGCGGCCCGACTTCTTCCCCAGCCAGCCGGCGTCCACGTACTTGATCAGCAGCGGACAGGGACGGTACTTGGGATCGCCGAGACCCTCGTGCAGCACGTTGAGGATGAAGAGGCAGGTGTCCAGGCCGATGAAGTCGGCCAGCGTGAGGGGGCCCATGGGGTGGTTCATGCCCAGCTTCATGATCCCGTCGATGCTTTCCACGGTGGCCACGCCTTCGTAAAGGGCGTAGATGGCCTCGTTGATCATGGGCAGCAGCACACGGTTGCTCACGAAGCCGGGGAAGTCATTGCAGGCGATGGGCGTCTTGCCCAGCTTGGTGGAGAGGTCCATCACAGCGGTGTAGGTGGCCTCGCTGGTGGCCAGGCCCCGGATGACCTCGATGAGCTGCATGACGGGCACGGGGTTCATGAAGTGCATGCCGATGAAGGCCTCGGGGCGCTTCGTGATGGCCGCCAGCTTGGTGATGGAGATGCTGCTGGTGTTCGACGCCAGGATGGCGCCGGGCTTGCACACGGCATCCAGCGTCTCGAAGATCTGCTTCTTGACCTCCCACTTCTCGGTGGCGGCCTCGATGACGATGTCGCAGGCGGCGAGATCCTCCAGCCCGGTGGTGGTACTGATGCGGCCCAGCACAGCCGCCTTCTCGTCGCTGGTCATCTTGCCCTTGTCTACGCCGCGCTGGAGGTTCTTGTCGATGGTGGCCACGCCCTTGGCGGCGAAGGCCTCGCTGATGTCCTGCATCAACACGCTGAGACCAGCCTGGGCGAAGACGTGGGCGATGCCGTTACCCATCTGGCCTGCGCCGATGACACCGATGCTCTGGATGGTCATATGAACCTCTCTTTCAACCCCCGAGTCTACCGCTGTAACCCTGCGGAATCCGTCACCAGCCGCGGAGCAGGGCGGGCAGATCAAGGATGGATTCGAGCACCGGGAAGCTGGCTTCGGCCGGGGTGGCCATCAGTTCGTGGGCCCAGGTCGTGTGATAGGGGATGTGGACGGCGCGACCCCCCAGCTCCAGCACCGGCAGGATGTCCGATTTCACGGAATTGCCGACCATGGTGAAACCCGCTGACGGGATGCCGTACCGTTCGAGGATGGTGGTGTAGGCGGCCCGGTCCTTTTCCGACACGATCTCCACCTTCGAGAAGTGGGTGCCCAGACCGGATTTCGCCAGCTTGGTCTCCTGGTCAAAGAGATCGCCCTTGGTGATCACCATGAGGTCGAAGGATTCAGACAGTTCCTGCAGGACCTCGGCCACGCCGGGCAGGGGCTCCACGGGCTTGTCCAGCATGGCCTTGCCGAGATCGACCACCCGCCGGATGCCTGCCCCATCCAGTTGGTCTTCGGTGAGTTCCAGGGCGGTTTCGATCATGGACAGGGTGAAGCCCTTGATCCCATAGCCGTAATGGCGGAGGTTGCGCATTTCGGTGTCATGCAGGCGGGCATCGATCCACCCATCGTCATGGAAGGGGCGCAGGAGCTGGCGGAAGGCTTCCTGCGTCTCGGCGTAGTGGGTTTCGTTGTGCCAGAGGGTATCGTCGGCATCAAAAGCGAGCAGTCGGAGCATGGCGGTCCCTGCAAGGTTCTCCCAGCCTACAATGGACGATTCCCGGGGACACCATGGCTGCTTCCAAGAACCGTATCGATTGGGCGCTCCTGCTCTTACGGCTGGCCGTGGGCGGCATGGCCGCTGTGCAAGCCTTTGCCGTGCTGAGGGGTGCCCACGGGGCCATCACCTTCGCCCATGCCGCTGGCTGGGGTCTGGCCCTGGGTGAGCTGATCTGCGGCGGGATGATCCTCATCGGCCTCTGGGTGCCCCTGGCAGGCGGGATCCTGGCGGCCCTGCTGGGCTGGCCGCTGGTGCACGGCTGGCTGCATGGGAGCGGGCTGCTCTCGAACCTGGGCGGGCTTTTCCGCCTGCTGGCGGGCCTGGCCTGTGCGCTCGGCGGTGGCGGCAAGTGGGCCCTGGAAAGGTAGGTTCACCATGCTCAGACCCCCTCCTCAGCTGCTCTTTGCCTTTGATGCCGAATGGGTGCCCGACCCCGCCACGGGGCGGCGCGTGCTGGACCTGCCTGAGGACCTGCCGGATGAGGCGGTCATCGAGAGAATGTGGGCCTATGGCGGGGCCACCGAAGCCGATCCCAGGCCCTACCTGAAGACCATCCTGTGTCGCGTAGTGTCCATTGCAGCCGTGATCCGTACCGTGAAACATGGCGAGGTCACGCACCGGCTCTACGCCCTGCCGGAGGGGCCGGAGGCCCTGCCTGAGGACGACCTGCTGCGCCGCTTCCTGGTGGCCATCGGGGACAAGAAACCCCAGCTGGTGGGGTTCAATTCCAGGGAATCAGACCTGCCGATCCTCGCCCAGCGGGCCATGGTGCATCGGCTGTCGATCCCAGGGTTCGGCCGCGGTCCGGAGAAATGGGCGCCCGGCGATTTCTTCGACCGCTACGGCAATCAGCACATCGACCTGCGCGAGATCACGGGCGCCTGGGGCAAGGCCTCGTCCACGCTGCATGAGCTGGCCACGGCCTGCGGCATCCCCGGCAAGCTGGGCACCGATGGCAAGAGCGTCATCGACCTCTGGCGGGCCGGGGACATCGCCGGGATCGTCCGCTACAACCAGTTCGACGCCCTGACCACGTTCCTGGTGTGGTTGAGGGCCATGACCCTCTCGGGTCATCTCACGCCAGAGCAAATGGCGGCCGAGGAGGCCCAGATCCGGGCTCTCGTGCAGCAGAAGGCTGTCGTCGATCCCGGGTTCAATGTCTATCTCGAGGGGTGGACCCGCCTCGCCTGAACCGCTTTTTCTTGCAAGCCGGGGGGAGGCCGCTAGACTTAGCGCGGCCCACCATTCCATGCGCTTTTTCTTCTCAGGAGGGATCTGTGAACAAGCGGCTTGCGGCAGAATTCTTGGGAACGCTCTGGCTGGTGCTGGGCGGGTGTGGCAGCGCCGTGCTGGCGGCGGCCTTCCCGGGCGTCGGCATCGGTCTCCACGGCGTCAGCCTGGCCTTCGGTCTCACCGTATTGACCATGGCCTACGCCATCGGACCCATCTCGGGTTGCCACCTGAATCCCGCCGTGACCCTGGGACTTGCCGTGGGTGGGCGCTTTTCCTTCAAAGAACTCCCTTACTACTGGCTCGCCCAGGTGCTGGGAGCCCTGGCTGCATCGGCCATTCTCTATGTGATCGCCACGGGTAACGGGTCCGCCATCGGCGGCTTTGCCAGCAACGGGTATGGGGATCATTCCCCGGGCAAGTACAGCCTTGGGGCCGCCTTCCTGACGGAAGTGGTGATGACCTTCTTCTTCCTGATGGTCATCCTGGGCAGCACGGCCAAAAAGGCCGCCCCGGGCTTCGCCCCCCTCGCCATCGGCCTTTGCCTCACCCTCATCCACCTGATCAGCATCCCGGTTACCAACACCTCTGTGAACCCCGCTCGCAGCACCGGGCCCGCCTTGTTCGTGGGTGGCTGGGCACTGTCCCAACTCTGGCTCTTCTGGCTGGCCCCCCTCATTGGTGCAGCCTTGGCTGGGATGGTGTTCCCCAAGCTTGAGGAATAAGCCCGGTTCAACTGAAAAAAGATCGCCACCAAGACGCCAAGGACGCCAAGAAAAACAACAGCCTTGTTTTCGCAGTTCTTGGCATCTTGGCGACTTGGCGGTGAAATCTTTGCTTTTCTGGCTTAATCGTCGATGAAGCGAACCATTCGGGAATTGGCATGGCTTGAGCAAACCCTGAACGGGGCCGATACACTTTTGACCCAGGGAGTCGCCATGAGCCAAGAGATCCGACCCGAGGACCTCATCGTCACTGAGCAGGACGGCACCCGTCGCATCAATCACGACGTGATCGAGAGCTATGGTCTCTTCAATCTGCCCCGTGCCACCATGCGCCAGGCCCTGATGGTTTATTACGACAATGCCAGCCGCCAGGGCAGGGGCCCGGCCCAGACCGTCCGCACCTTTATCACCCTCGCCAGTTCCATCACGCGGTTCCCCCGCCAGGTGGCCATCAACTTTACCCGGGGCGTGGCCTACCGGCGGAACATGCGGATGCTCAGACGGTTCAGCCGCTAAGCGACCGGAAGATCCGCTCGATGCTGGTGGCCCTGCGGCCTTCGGTGGTGACCAGCACTGCGTGAAGCTGCAGATCCCCTTCGGCAACTTCGTATCTGGGGCGGATTACCTTGAGGAAGCGTCCCAGGCTGGCCTCCTTCTTCATGCCGATGACCCCCTCGTAGGGCCCTGTCATGCCGATGTCCGTCACGTAGGCCAGGCCCCCAGGCAGCAGCTTGGCGTCGAGGGTGGGCACATGGGTATGGGTGCCCAGCACGGCCGCCGCCCGGCCCTCCAGGTGGTAGCCCATGGCCTGGGCCTCGCTGGTGGCTTCGGCGTGCATGTCGACGATCACCAAGTCTGCCCGCTCCTTCTGCAGGATCGCGTCCACGCAGCGGAAGGGGCAGTCGCAGGGGGGCATGTGGACCCGGCCCATGAGGTTGATGACCAGCACCTCGGCACCCGAGGGGGTATGCAGCTTCACCCAGCCGTTCCCGGCCGTTTCGGCGGGGTGGTTGGCGGGACGCAGGAGCCGGGGTTCCTGGCGGAAATAGGACTCGATGCCTTTCACGTCGAAGGCATGGTTGCCCGTGGTAATCACGTCCACACCGAGTCGGTCGAACCACTCCCGAGCGATGGCCTCGGAGATGCCGTGACCGTGGGCGGCGTTCTCGCCGTTCACCACCACCAGGTCAGCCCCGGTCTCCCGGCGCAGCTCGGGCACAAAGGCCTCGACCAGCTTTCGCCCTGGTTCCCCCACCACATCGCCCAGCGCCAGAATTCGCATCTCTCCAGCCTAGGATGCCCAAGGGCGTTTGGCCACCCGGGTCGGTATCAGACAGCGCTCCCGACATGAAAAGGGCGGCGCGAGTGCGCCGCCCTTGGTAAGCGATGGAGCCTAGAAGGACAGACGGGCGCCGAGCTGAACCTGGCGGGGGCTTGAGACCGCCTGCTGGCCATACACCAGGGTGGGGGCGGCATCGGTGCCGCCGGTCCAGCGGAGCTGGGGGTAGCGATCCTGGCGATTGAGCAGGTTGAAGACCTCACCGGACACGCCAAGCTTGACGAGCTTGCCGAGGCTCCAGTCGCGATTGATCTTCAAATCCACGTTGGTCTGGGAGGCCCGGCGATAGCCGTTGCGCTGGCTGCCGAGGAGACGGTCATTGCTGGTGTTGCCATCGTTGTTCAGGTCATTGCCACGAGCGACGCTGTAGGGGCTGCCGCTGAGGTAACGGAAGTTGAAGCCGAACTGGATGCCTGTCCATTGCTTCTCGAGGTAGCTGAAGTAGCCCGTCACCGTGTGGCGACGGTCCGTGTCAGCCCAGCTCCACTCATCGCTGAGCTTCTGGGTGTTCTGCGCGCTGTAGCCGGAGAAGTTCCGCTCGTTCGAATCGTTGTCGCGGTTCTGGGCGAAGGTGTAGAAGAACTGGGCGATGAAGGGGCTGTCCTCCTTCGCGTACTTGGCGCTCAGGGTGACGGCACTGTAGGTGCTGGAGCCGTCACTGACATATTCAGCCAGCCAGCGGAACCCGGTGTTGGGGCGAGTCCCGAAGGTTTCCCGACCCTGGGCGGTGAGGGTGGGCGTCGGCAGGTTGATGTCCTTCAGGCGCTCCAACCGCTCCCCCTTGGCATAGGCTCCAGAGGCACCCAGGACCCAGGCGCCGTAGGCCCGCTCGACACTCAGGTTCAGGCGATCCGTGTAGGGGTTCTGGAAGTTCGGGTCGAAGGTGAAGACATCCAGCGCCGGCAGGGTGGCTCCAACGGGCAGGCTGGGGAGCCGGTAGGGGGTTGCGGGATCGAAGGCGGCCCCGATGGGAATGCCGAAAGCTGCCGCATTGGCCGGCGTGAAGGTAATGCGGGCGGCGCGCACGCCGTTCTCGGCGTAGACCTGAAAGAGGAAGACGGAGGGGGTGCGGCTCACGTAGCGGCCAACGTTGGCGCGCACCACGGTACGACCATTGTCTTCCTCAGGCGTCCAGGTGACGCTCAGACGGGGGGAGAACTGGGTGCTATTGGGGATCTTGGCCGTCACGGGCATGCTCGTGGCCATGGGATTGCTGAAGTCGGCAACGAGGAAATCCGGGTGCTTCTGTTCGTCACGGCGCAGGCCCATGCCGATCTTCAGGCTGTTGGTGGGACGCCAGTCCGTCTGGATGAAAATGGCCTGTTCCTTTTCAGTGGCCTCGAAGGTGCCTGAATCCTTGGCTGTCTGGCCAGGGATCAGACTGAACCGCTGTTGATAGGAAGACCAGGTGCCGGCCCGGAAGTTGGTGATGTCGGAGAAACTGTAGGAGCCGTACTGGGTGCTGGCGAAAACCTCGGCCACCTTGGTGGTGTTGAGGTCGATGCCCATCTTGAATTGCAGGTTGGGCGTGATGTAAGAAAGGGATTCGGAGATCTGCGTGCGCTTGGTTTCAAACTCGCGTGAGTAGTTGGGGCCGCTGCCGTAGGTGATCACGTTCGTGACCGAGACCTGGGGGCTGGTGCTGGTGGGGTGACGGGGTTCCTCGTCCTTGGTGGCATTGACCCGGAACTCGTTGATCCAGTTGGTGCCGATGGTCCAGTTCCACTGCCCCACGAGGGAGGTGGTCTTGATGTCATCGGTGGACACGGCATCCTTGGCGAAGAAGGTTCCGGCGTTCACGTTGCCCTTGAAATCCGACCTGTTCACCCGGAACTGGAGGTTGTGATCGGTGCTGAGGATCCAGTCGAAACGGGCAAAGATGGTGGAGGAATCAGCCTTGGTCGAGTAGTCGGAGTTGCGGGCGATGAGGGCCGCATCGGCTGCAACCGCTGGATTCAGGGGGAAAAGGCCAGCTGGCGGGGTGTTTCCGCCCAGGAGGAAACCGTCCGGTCGGGTGTCCTTCTGGCCATCGAAGGCCACGAAGTAGAACAGCTTGTCCTTGACGATGGGGCCGCCGACGGAAAAGCCGTACTGCTCGGTCTTGAAATCCGCCAGTTCAAGTCCGGTGGTGTGATCCCGGGCGACCATGCTGTGGGGACGCTTGTAGAAGAAGAGGCTGCCGGTCAGCTCGTTGGTGCCGTTCTTGGTGATGGCATTGACCATGCCACCACCCATGCGACCGAACTCGGCGGAGGCGCCATCGGTGATCACCTGGAATTCCCGGATGGCCTCAATGGAGATGGTGAAGGGCGTTTTGCCTTCGGCGGAACCGGACATGCCTCCGAAGAAGGCCTGGTTGTAGTCGCCGCCATCGATGTTGATGGAGGTGTTTACACCGCGCTGGCCAGCGATGGCGAGGTTGCCACGGCTCGAATCCACCTGGACCTGAGGTGTGAGGGTGGCGAAGTCGATGAAGCTTCGGCCCTTGACTGGCAGGTTGACCAGGGCCTCGGGGCTTATGTTGGTGGCGGCGGCGGCGCGCTCGGAGTCGATCTGGCTGGCCGAGGCCAGGACTTCCACCACGGCACCGGTTTCAGCCGCCATGCGGACGGTGAGGGGGGCCGCATCGCCGAGGTTGAGGTTCACTTTGATGTTGCCGGCGGTCTGGAACCCGGCCTTGGTGACCGTCACGGTGTAGGGACCCACGGGCAGCAGGCTGGCCAGGTACCGACCTTCGTTGGTGGTTTGCAGGGTGCGGGTCAGGCCGGTCTCACCGTTCCGGATGACCACCGTCGCCCCGGCGATCGGAGCGCCCTTGGTATCCAGCACTTTGCCGCCCAGCTGGGCCGACACACCTTGAGCCATGATGGGGGCGGCCGCAACGAGCATGGCCACCAGAGTTGAATTGCCAAAATGCCGTGAACGCATATGAAGTTCCTCCATGCTTCGAGGGTAGCTCGCCTGGGCCCCAAGAAGAAGCGGACCTTTGGGTCAAGGAACGAATGTCGCCCGGGCGACACCTCATGGTCACGAGGGGGTCCACGGGGGGCCGTCTGTTAGGCTTCTTCCTTTCCTTGAGATCCCCATGAAACTGGCCGCCATCGCCCCTTTGTTCTTGTTGCTGACGTCCCTTTTTGCCCAGGGACCGGCCACCTTGGGGGTATCCGAGATCCGGGCGGGGATGAAGGGCTATGGGAAGACCGTCTTCCAGGGCGGAAAGATCGAGCGCTTCGAGTTCGAAGTGCTGGGCGTACAGAAGAATGCGGCCCCAGGCCGAAGCCGCATCATGGTGCGGGCCTCAGGGGGCCCCTTGGCGGATACAGGCATTCTTGCCGGCATGAGCGGCAGCCCCTGCTACATCGACGGCAAACTGATCGGAGCTCTGAGCACCGGCATCCCCTTCGAGAAGGAACCCATCGGGGGCATCACCCCCATCGCCGAAATGCTGGACCAGCTCCGCGACATCCCGGAGATCGCCCCCAGCCGCACGCCCCTGATCCTGCCCAAGCTGGAACCACCAAAGGTGCTGAAGGCCGCCCTGTTGGGCGACATGCTGGATTTCCGGACCCTGATGGGCGATTCCGATCTCCAGATGTTGCCCATGTCCCTGGCGGGGAGTGCCCTTGGAACCGAGGCTCAGCGCCTTTGGTCGGGGTGGCCGGTCACTTTTACCGCTGTACCCACGCTTTCTGGGGGTCGGGAGGAGGCGAGTCCCCTGGAGCCTGGTGGCATGGCGGCCATCACACTCATGCAGGGCGACCTGGATCTGGCCGCCTCCGGCACCATCACGTACGTGTCGGGAAAACGGATTCTGCTGCTCGGGCACCAGTTGTTCAACCTTGGATCTGTGGATCTGCCGCTCTGGTCGGCCACGGTCGCCACCACAGTGTCGAGCTACCAGAATTCCTTCAAACTGGCCATGCCGGTGGCCCCCATCGGGGCCCTGCGCCTGGACCGCAGTTCGGGCGTGGCCGGCATTCTTGGCGCTGAAGCGCACATGGTGCCCATGCGGATCGGTCTGAATCTGGGCGGCAAGCGCACCCTGAATTTTCGCTTCGAAATCATGGATCACCCCGTGGCCACCGCAGCCCTGGCTGCCACCGCCGTGGCTCAGACCCTGGATGCCCACACACGAGGTCTTGGCCTGCAGAGCCTCTCCATGCAGGGCAACATCAAGCTGGCGGGGCACCCAGCCATCGTGATCGAGAACGTGATCGCGGATCTGAACCCTGGCCGCCTGGCCCAGTACATCGGTGCCATGCTGCAGGCGATCTGCTTGAACCCCTTTGAGAAGCCTTTGATCGAAGGCATTTCGCTCACCATCAAGGCGGAGGAACGGCTGGATCTGACGGCCATCGCCGGCATCCGCCTGCTGAAGGCCCGGGCCAAGCGGGGCGAAGTCCTGCCGGTGCTGGTGACGCTTCAGAACATCCAGGGCGTCCGCGAAACCGCCACCTTCAACATCCAGGTCCCCTCCTCCGCCAACAAGGGGAAGGCCATGCTCATGGTGGGGGATGGCTACAGCCTCACCGCTGCCGATCCGGACGAACGGATGGTCGAAACAGCCTCCCTTGGCGATGTGGTGCGAATCCTGAATGGGGCCCTGCGGAACAACCATGCCTATGCCCTGTTGGTGCAGGCTCAGCCCGGTGCGGGTCTGCGCGGCAGCCGCATCGAAGGCATCCCGCCCTCGGTGGCCAGCCTGGTGAGCGGGGATGGGGCCAGCAGCGACAACCGGCTTCAGCGCCGCATCATCGGGCGCGCCCTGCTTCCTCTGGAGCGTGAGGTGCGCGGCTTGAGCCAATTGGAAGTGGAGATCGAATAGATGCGCTCACGAAGGGGTTCTATGCGTTGGATGACGTTGTTTCTTGCAGCCCTCCTGGGTGTGTCCGCCTTTGCGGATCAACCCTCGGCCACTTTTTCAGGATTCAACGACTGGCTCGGCTCGGAGACCCGGGGCGTGCGGATCGGTGCCGATGGGCGCCTGCGCCTGGCCCCGAACCTGCGCCGGGTTGGTCAACTGCCTGAGGGCGTCATCTGGGCTGCGGTCCCGGATGGTTCGGGCGGTGCCTACCTATCCGCGGGCACCGACGGCAAGCTGTTCCACTATGTGGGCGGCCAGATGAAACCCCTGGGGCAGGTGAAGGGGGGCATCGTCTTCGCCATGGCCCGCCTGGGGCAGGATCTGGTGGTGGCCCCCACCGGGGAAGGCAAGCTTGTTCGCGTCACCCCAGGCGGTGAAGTGAAACCCTTTGCCGACATCGATGCCCGCATCGTGTGGGCCCTCGCGGTCGAAGGCGATGCGGTGATCGTGGCAGGCGGTTTTGAAAAGGGTGCGGTGCTGATCCAGGCCCGGGAGGGCTCCAGCCGCCGCCTGACCGAACTGGCGGATGAGACAGCCTTCACGGCCCTGGTCGCGGATGGGGCAGGGGGCTGGTATCTCGGCAGTCATGGCCGTGGTCTGGTCCTGCGCTACAGCCGTCAGGGGGATCGCCTGGAAACCCTGCTGGACACGCCCTTCGAGGAGGTGCGGGCCTTGGCTCTGGCCGACGGCCAGCTCTACATCGGGGCCGATAACGGCCTCACGCCCAAATTCAGTACGGGCCAGTTGGAGCGGCGGGAGGGCTACCTTCAGGCCGACACTTCGACCATCACCCGTTCCGCTGTCATCCGTCTGGACAAGGACCGCGTCCCCGAAACCCTCTGGCAGAGCACCCAGAGCCAGATCTATGCCCTCACGGCCTGGAAGGGCCAACTGCTGGTGGGTACGGGCAACCGTTCCCGGCTTTTTGCGCTGCCGCTGGGGAAGGCCCGGGACACGGATCCCTTTGCCGTGGTGCAGGAATTGGGCACGGCCCAGGCCACGGCCTTCCTGCCTTCGGGCGGTGACCTGCTGGTGGTGGGGTCGAATCCGGCCGAGCTGCACCTGCTGTCGGAAGCCCAGGCCACGGAAGGCACCCTCGAATCGAAGATCCTCAAGGGTGCACCCATCGCCGATTGGGGCCGGACCTACCTGGATGCGGACACACCCACGGGCACCAATGTGGAGCTTCAGTTCCGCACGGGCAGCACAGAGACCCCAGACGCCACCTGGAGCCCCTGGACACCGCCGCTGCGCAGCGGGGAACGACCGGCCCTGCCTCCAGCGCGATTCGCCCAGTTCCGCCTTCGCCTGAGCAGCACCCGCGGGGGTGCTACGCCCATCGTCGAAACGGTGAGTGTGTACTGGGCCCATCGCAACCTGGCGCCCGTTTGGGAAGGCGTGGACCTCATGCCTCCGGGCCTGATCATCACCCGCACGGCCCCACCGGATGACATCGGCATTGAGCGCGTGCCTCTGGACACCCAGAAACTGATCCCGGCGCTGGGCTACATGGGCGCCGAGAAGCGCAGCTTCCGTCGTGGCGGTCAAAGCTTCGTATTCCGGGTGAATGATCCCAATGGCGACGCCCTCCAATTCACCATCCGGCTGGTGCCTGAGCGGGGCGCACCCATCCTGCTGGAGAAGGCGTGGAAGGAGAAGTTCTTCAGCTTCGATACCTTGCCGGTACCCGACGGCCGCTACCGCCTGGAGGTGATCGCCTCTGATGCACCCTCCGCCCCCTTCAACGCAGCCCTCACCAGCACCTGGCGCACGGCCCCCTTCACGGTGGATCACACCCCACCGGTTATCTCCGAACTGAGCGCCACGGTTGAGGGCGAGGGCATCCGGGTGAGGTTCCTGGCCCGGGATGAGACCTCCGTGCTGAAGGAGGCCGCCATCAGCGCCGATGGCGAGCGCTGGCTCCAGATCGTGCCGGAGGATCGTGTCTTCGATCAGAAAGAGGAGCGCTTCGATGTGCTCGTGCCCCGCGAGGCCACGCGCGGCGACAGGATTCTCGTGAAAGTCGTGGACCAGCACAACAACGAGCAATCGGCAGCGGTGACGCTTGGTGTTGCCGGCGCCAAGCGCTAGCTGGATTCCAGGCCAGAGTGATCTTACATTCCCTTGAACTGTGCCTGACGCTTCTCCAGGAAAGCCCCCATGCCTTCCTGCATGTCCTGGGTGGCGGCGAGGAGGCCGAAGAGAGCGGACTCGTATTGCAGGCCCTGCTCCTGGGGCATCTCGATCCCCTCGTTCACCGCGGCCAGGGCGCTTCGCAGGGCCAGGGGCCCGCGGGAGAGGATGGTCTTCGCCAGCTTCTCGGCGGCAGCCTTGAGGTCGGCCTGGGGCACGACACGACTTACGAGGCCCATGCGGAGGGCATCGACGGCAGGGATCATCTCGCCGCTGAGGATCATGTCCAGCGCCACGCCCTTGCCCACGAGGCGGGGCAGGCGCTGGGTGCCGCCGTAGCCCGGGATGATGCC
>JANYAZ010000176.1 GCA_025361045.1 Geothrix sp.
GCCCGACGTGCCACCTGGTGGGCCCGGGGCGGCACGCTGACCACGATGCGGGTGCGGGCGATGCCGCGGTTGGGTCGGGCCTTCAGGATGAACGCAGCCAGCATCTTCTCGGCGGCATCCACCTCGAAGATCATGCCGTCCTTCATGGGGCGGATGGTGCGCACACCCTGGGGGGCGCGACCCAGCAGCTGTTTGGCTTCGTCCCCGACCGCTTCAACCTCATGGGTGAGGGTGTTCACCGCCACGATGGAGGGTTCGTAGATGACGATGCGGCCAGCCTGCTTGGTGTGAATCAGGGTCGAAGCCGTGCCGAGGTCAATGGCAAGGTCGGAATTGAACAGGTTGGACCAGAACTGGCTGGAGAAAATGCTGGCCACAGAGAACTCCCGGAGAACCTCCTAGAGTGCCACGAACCGACCGGGCGAACCACCGTAAGCGTGACGCGGGGCGGTGTTACTTCCCGGCCGCCAGCAGCTCCTCCACCAACAGAACTCCGTCCAGCCGCTGGGGCAGCTCCTTGTGGTAGCCCCGGACCCAGCGCCCCCCGTTCACCAGCACGAACGGAATGGCCCGCTTGCCGGTCTCGGCTTCGAGCTTTTCCGCGGCTCCGGGCACGGTTTCGATGTCCACCTTGGTGTGGGCGACCCTGTGCTCCGCCAGCCAGGCCTCCAGGCGACGGCAATCCGGACACCACGTGGCACTGTAGACGGCCAATTCCAGGCCTTCGAGGTCACTAATTCGGCTCATGGGATCCTCCTGGACCTGTCATTCTGGATCCTTTGATGTTTTTCGTGGAGACTCCATGTCCAAGATGACCCCAACGGCCGCCCTGATCGCCGGTTCGGCCCTTGCTCTGTTCCTGGCCTGCAACTCCAGCAAGCCCGACACCAGCCGGGTGATCGCCAACGTGGGCGGCGACAAGATCACCGAAGCCGAGTTCCAGGACGTGGTGAAGACCCTCTCGCCCGATCCCAAGGATGCTCAGGCCTTCCTCACCGACCCCGCTGCCAGAGATGAGCGGGCCCAGCTGGCCAGCCGCATCGCCATGTCCCGGGCCATTGCCACCTACGCCAAGCAGACGGGCCTGGACCAGGAGCCCAGCGTCAAGCGCCTCCTCGAGCAGCAGCAGGCCAATGTCTACTTCCAGGCCCTGGCCAAGAAGCGCATGACCACCGCCGAGCCCACGGACGAGCAATTGCAGGCCTTCTACAAAGAGCAGGTCGAGCGCATGAAGGCCCAGGGCCAGGTTCAGGGCATCCCCCCCTTCGAGACCGTCAAGGCCCAGTTGGTCCAGGGCTACAAGCAGAAACGGATGGCGGACATCAGCCAGGACATCCAGAAAGAGATCAAGGCCAAGGTGCCCGTCACCCTCGCCGATGACTACCGGCCTGCGGGCGAGTAGCTTCCCTCGCTGCGTCGACCGGCCCTCAGGGTTTTTCGAGCACGTCGATAAAGTCCAGGAGGTTCTTCAGGGCCTTTTTCGCACTGACCGCCTGTCGCTCCTGCTGGCTGTCCTGGAGCCGCTTCAGGGCGTCCTGGATGCCGAGCACCGCCAGCGCGTGTTGACCCTTGTCCTGGTCCAGCAGCGGCTGGAAGACACCCGCCACACCGGGCAGGGACGCCCACTGCCCAGCATCCACATCACACCAGGCCAGCATGGTCGTCCGATCCGCCTGGAGCAGGTCCTGGTGGCGTGACCGGCCCTGGAAGCGGCTCAGGGTGCCCGAGATGCCCAGGGCGCCCACGGCCTGTTCGCGGGGCTTCATCTTCAGCATCGCCTTCAACTGCTTGTCGATGAAGCCCATCTCCGCATCGGGGACCGCCTTCTGGAGCCCCGGTTTCGCCTTGTCCCAGCCGGCCCTCGCCTTCGCCACCAGGCCGCCCATGGCGCTGTGCTTCCCGTCGATCAGGGCCTCGGGAATGGCCTCCAGGAGTTCCTGAAGCTGGTCGAGGGACTGGGCGGCCGGAGGCGCCTGGACGACCACCAGAGCGGGGACGACGAGCATCAGCAGGGGCATGGGAAACTCCATCGCAGCGAAGCACCAGCTTAAACCAGGCCCAGGCGCGGCCACCGGCCCCC
>JANYAZ010000215.1 GCA_025361045.1 Geothrix sp.
GCCATCCACGCCTACATCGCAGGCCACAACGAAGCGCCCAAAGCCTTCATCTGGACTGCTCAAGCCAGCGACATCCTCGCGAAAGTCGTGCGGGCTCGGAAGGCGCTCACTGATCCGCGTATTTCTGGCGAGCTACACTAGGAGCCTGTCCAAGTAATTGGAATGCCCCGCGCATGCGGCGCCGCGCGAGCGAGGCCAGGAAGGCGAGGTGAGCGTAGCGGGCACTACGCGATCCGAGCCTGACGCCGCATCGCGACGCGCGCCGCCGCACGCCCTCCGGGATGGCCCCAGGCGGGCGCCCCGCGGCGTCAGCGCCCTTGAACGATGTCCCCACATCGCCCTGCGGGCCCTTCCTTGCGGTGCATCCCGCCTGGGACCATCGCGGGGCGCTCGAATACTTGGACAGGCTCCTAGGTTTGAGGGGATCGACACGGCTGATCGCCTGATCTGGGAGGTCAGACCAAACTGTTCCACCCGCGGAAACGCCGAGGTCACCCGATAGACCTCAAGTGCCAGAGCCCTTGCCTTAGTGAACGCCACCAGCTTCCGATGATCCCGCATGATCGGAACCTCCCATCGCAGGGCGGCCGATGGCCGCTCCCCCTGAAGCCTGAGGCCTCAAGCCTGAAGCCTAATTGGGCGGGGCCGCCCCGTCGCCCTCTCCGTCGAGAGAGGCCATCATCGCTTCGCTGGCCGCCAGGACCGCATCCGTCAGCAAGTTCTGGGCTTCCAGAAGCTGGGTCTCGCAGGCGCGAAGGGCCTCGGGGTCCTGGGAGGCCACCGCCTGGCGTGCTTTCGAAAGGACATCCCGCACCAGGGACTGCTGCTCATCCGTCAGGTACTTGCCGCATTCGATGAAGCTCTTGTCGCAGGAGAAGATCAGCCCTTCGGCCGAGGCGATGTACTTCATGGCGTCGCGCTTCTTCACGTCGCCCTCGGCATTGGCCAGGGCTTCGCGGATCATGCGCTGGATCTCCAGCTCGGAAAGTCCGGAGCTGGGCCGGATGCTCATGCTCTGCTCAAGACCCGTCATGAGATCCCGGGCGGAAACCTTGACGATGCCGTTGGAGTCGATGTCGAAGGCGACCTCGATCTGCGGCACCCCCTTCGGCAGGGGCGGCAAGTTGATGAGATCGAAACGGCCCAGGCTCTTGTTGTGCTCGGAAAGCTCCCGCTCACCCTGCAACACGTGGATTTCCACGCGGCTCTGGTTGTCGGTGACGGTGGTGAAGGTCCGGGCATCCCGGGTGGGGATGGTGGCGTTGCGCTGGATGATCTTCACGAAGCCGCCGCCCTGGGTCTCGATGCCAAGTGAGAGTGGGGTCACGTCGAGCAGCACCAGGTCCTTGATGTCGCCCTTGAGCACGGCCCCCTGGATAGAGGCACCGACGGCCACCACTTCATCGGGATTGATGCTGCGGTTGGGTTCCTTGCCGAAGAAGTCGCGCACCAGGCGCTGCACCAGGGGCATGCGCGTCTGGCCGCCCACGAGGATGATCTCATCGACCTGCTTGGGCGACTTGCCACCTTGCTCGAGGGCATCCTTGATGGGGACGAGCGTGAGGTCGACGAGTTCCTTCACCATCTCCTCGAGCTGATCACGGGTGAGGGTTGCCTCCAGATGCTGGGGTCCGCTGGGTCCCTGGGCGATGAAGGGCAGCCGGATCTCGACGCGATCCAGGGTGGACAACTCGCACTTGGCCTTCTCGCTGGCTTCCTTCAGGCGCTGGAGGGCCATGCGGTCGTTCGTGAGATCGATGCCGGTCTTCTCGCGGAAGTGGAGGACCAGCCAGTTCTGGATGACCTGGTCGATGTCTTCGCCGCCGAGGAAGGTGTCACCGCTGGTGGCCAACACTTCGAAGACGCCGTCGTTCATCTCCATGAGGGTGAAATCGATCGTGCCACCGCCGAAGTCGTAAATGCCGAGGATCTGTTTCACGCCCTTCTTGTTGAAGCCGTAAGCCAGAGCCGCGGCCGTCGGCTCGTTGATGATGCGCTGGACGTTCAGGCCGGCGATCTTGCCCGCATCCTTGGTGGCCTGGCGTTGCGCGTCATCGAAATACGCAGGGACCGTGATGACTACATCGGACACTTCTTCATGCAGGAAGGCTTCGGCGGACTGTTTCAGGGCCCGGAGCACGATGGCAGACACTTCCGGTGGGGCATAGTCGCGCTCACCCACGCGCAGCCAGGCGTCGCCATTGGGTGCGGCCACCACGGGAAACGGAAGGCGGCCAACCGCCTCCTGGACGCGGGGGGATTGGAACCGCTGGCCGATGAGCCGCTTCACGGCAAAGAGGGTGCGCTGGGGGTTGGTCACCGCCTGGCGCTTGGCAATGTGCCCCACCAGGACGTCGCCCTTGTCGGTGAAGGCCACCACGGAAGGCGTGGTCCGGCTGCCTTCACGGTTGGGGATCACCCGCGAGTCGCCGCCTTCCATCACACAGACGCAACTGTTGGTGGTGCCCAGGTCAATGCCGATCAGTTTGCCTGCCATGAGTGCAACTCCGCGGGTCACTTTAATTATCGTATTCGACTTATTAAAAAAGCATCCAGCACAAGAAGGGGCTAGGGTCTCTCAGGTTCCTGAACCCGGTTCACCACCACCCGGGCGGCCCGAAGCAGCTGACCCTTGAGGTTGAAGCCCTGTTCGTAGATGGCTGCCACCGCTCCATCCGGGAGACTGGGGTCCGAGAAGGTCGTGAGCGCTTCGGCATTCAAGGCGTCAAAGGGATCCCCCACCTGGAGGGGAAGCTGCTCGACGTTGAGCCGGCGCAAGGCCTCAAGGAACTGCTTCCGGATGAGCTCGATGCCAGCACGGAAGATTTCCACATCTTGATAGGTGGCGCCGAGTCCCCGCTCGAAGTTGTCGAGCACGGGCAGCATCTCCAGCAGGATCTTGCGCTCCGCCTGTTCCACCGCCAGGGCGATGTCCCGCTGAGCTCGGTTGCGGAAGTTGTTGAAGTCCGCGGCCAGTCGGCGCTGGTGATCCATCAGATCGGCTTCGCGTCGGAGCAGGTCTTCCATCTGGTGTTCGGCCTCGACCAGCGCCGACTCGAGGTCCACCCGAGCCTCCGGTTCACCGGATGGCTGGGGCATGTCCGAAAAGCCCATCTCCGGAACCGTCTGGGTTCGATACCCCGAGGCCACTTCGTCGGCTACGGCCTGGAGGTCACCCTCCAGGGTTTCATCCAAGTTGAGATCAACCAAGTCTTCAGCTTCCACCTGGGGAACGACAAGCCTGGCACCTGGCTGATGGGGAATATCGGTAGGCATCGCAGAAGTATAAGCACTCCTGGCAAAAGCCGGAATGCTTTAGAGCTTGTCCTGCCGGCTCTGGACCTGACGGGACCACCAGCGCAAGCCGCCCATGACGCGTCCGTAGTCCATCCGGAGCGGACTCACCAAGGCAAAGGTGACGAATCCGGCCGGCCCGAGGGCCACGGTCCGAACAGCCGTGGCGAGTGGCCAAGCTTCGAAATAGGGGTTCTCGGTGCCCAACAGCAGCTGGACGTCATCGGCCGCCCGGTCCGAAAAGGCATTTAGGAGACGGGCCAGTCGTCCCCGCTCCTCGAAGGCGGCCACCAGGTCCCGAAAACTTGAAACATCCTCAAACTCAGGCAACCCGCCCAGCTGACCAAGGCCAGAGACCAGCACCGGCGGATCCGTGGTTCCCGGACCTTCTGGCCACCGCGCAGCCAGCTCCTGGAGGCGGCGGCGCAGGGATTCGCCTTCCTGGGCACCCAGCCGCAGGGCGTCCAGGAGCCGTGAGCGCATCTCCACCAAGGTCAACCCCGCGAACTGCTCCGTGGCATAGTTCCCGAGCTCTGTCAGGACAGACTCAGGATGGTTCCAGGGGTTCTCCATGAGGCGGTGTTCCACTTCCCCCTGACTGCCCACCCAGACCGCCACCAGCCGGGCCGGTCCCACCGGGACGAACTCGAGCCGCACGAGACGGCTCCGCGAAAGCGCCATAGGCAGTGCCACGCAGACGCCGCCCATGACCTCGGCCAAGGTACGGCTGGCATGGCGGGCCCAGGATTCGGGATCCAGATCCAGGCCATTGAGGGTCGTGGACAACCGGCCTTCGACCTCCGGCCCAGGTGGCAGGGACTTCAACCAGCGATCGACATAGTACCGGTAGGCCCGTTCGGTGGGGATGCGACCCGCCGAGGTGTGCGGCTGAGCCACCATCGACTCGTCCTCCAGATCCGAAAGCACGTTGCGGATCGTGGCACTGGACAGTGACTCGGGATAGCGCTTGGCCAGCAGCCGCGACCCCACGGGTTCCCCCGCCTCGAGATAGGTCTCGATGAGGGTGCGCAGCACGGATTCGCCGCGGGGATTGAGGTTGGGTTGAGCCATCGGAGCGTCCCCTTGGGGATGTCATACTATACGGCACGCCCCACCATCTCCAGGAGGTCCTATGCGGCTCTTGTTCTCCCACCTCAGCCTCTCCGTGGCACTTGCCCTTTCCCTGGCCTGCAACCACAAGAGCGAGGCCGCCATCCAAGCCGAAGAGGCCGCCAAGTCCGCCGAGGCGAAGGTTGCTCAGCTGGAGCAGCAGCTGGCCGAAGCCAAGTCCGGAAAAGCAACCGGCGACGATGCCGAGACCGTCCAGCACCTCACCAAGTCCCAGGTGAAGGCCCTGGAACGGCAGGTCACGGATGCCAAGAAGCGCGCCGAGGTCAAAAAGCAGGAGGCCCTCACCCTGGCTCAGGCGCCGGCGGCCAAGGAGGCCCCCAAGCCGGTGGTGGTGGAAGTCCCCACCGGCACCAAGCTCGAGATCACGCTGGCCCGTGAGTTGACCACCGAGAAGGATCTGGCCGGTGATGCCTGGGAAGGCTCCCTGGCCTCCGACGTGGTGCAGGACGGCAAGCTGGTGTGGAGCGCCGGCAGCCCCGCCCGGGGGGTCGTCACCCAGAGCGCGGCCGCAGGTCGCCTGAGCAATGGCCAAGGCGCCCTGGGCATTCGCCTCACCGAGATCGCCGGAGTCGGGATCGACACGGATACCCATGTGGTGGTCGCCACCGCCAAGGGCGAGCGCAACGCCAAGTTCATCGGCGGTGGCGCGGCCCTGGGGGCCCTCATCGGCATCCTGTCGGACGGCAAGCACAAGAACGACCATGCCCTGGGTGGAGCCGCCCTCGGCGCCGCCGCCGGTACCGCGGTCGCCGCAGGTACCGCCGACACCGTGATCCGCATCCCCGGCGGCAAACCCGTGGCCTTCAGCCTCACCGCCCCGGAGCGGGTCACACTTCGGAAGTAGTTCCCCAGGCTGCCGGCCTTCGGCCGACAGTTAACAAAATCGGGAGGCTTAGCCTCCCGATTTTGCATGTAGCGGCAGAAATAAGGCATTCGTCCCCTCAGGCCTCCAGTGCCTGCAGCCGCTCTGCTTCAAAGGCGGCGCGCAGGGGCTCGATGATGGGCTCGAGGGCCCCACCCATGAAGCTGTCGATCTGGTGGATGGTGACGCCGATGCGGTGATCGGTGACACGCCCCTGGGGAAAGTTGTAGGTGCGAATCTTCTCGCTGCGGTCGCCGCTGCCCACCTGGGATTTCCGGAGGGCCGAGTGGATGGCATCGGCCTCGTCCTGGGCTTTCTGCAACAGGCGGCTGCGCAGCACGGTCATGGCCTTGGCCATGTTCTTGATCTGGCTCCGTTCGTCCTGGCACTGCACCACGGTGTTGGTGGGCAGGTGGGTGAGGCGCACCGCGGAATAGGTGGTGTTCACACTCTGCCCGCCCTTGCCGCCCGAGCAGAAAGTATCGACGCGCAGGTCCTTCTGGTGGATCTCGATGTCCACCTCCTCGGCTTCGGGCATGACGGCCACCGTGCAGGCGGACGTGTGGATGCGGCCCTGGGTCTCGGTCTTGGGCACCCGCTGCACTCGGTGCACACCGCTCTCGAAGCGGAAGAGGCTATAGGCACCCTCGCCCTGAATTTCGGCGGTGGCATCCTTGAGCCCGCCGGCGTCGGCATCGCTCTCGTCCAGCACCGAGACCTTGAAGCCCCGCCGCTCAGCGAAACGGATGTACATGCGAAATATCTCTCCCGCAAACAGCGCCGCCTCTTCACCACCGGTGCCGGCCCGGACCTCGAGAATCACGTTCTTGGCGTCCATCGGATCCTTGGGGACCAGCAGCCGTTTGATCTCAGCGTCACCCTCGGCGATGGCCTTCTTCAGATCCGGAATCTCCAGCTCGGCCATCTCGCGGAAGTCCGCATCCTGGGCCTTGTCAGCCAGGATGGACTCGGCCTCCTCCAGTTGCTTGAGACGGGTACGGTGGGCCTGGAAGACCAGCACCACCGGCTCTAGCTCCGCGCGAAGCTTGCTCAGCTCCCGCAGGCGCTTGGGATCCGACACCACACCCGGATCCTGAAGCTGCGCCTCCACTTCCTGGAAGCGGGCTTCGACGGCTTCGAGTTGGTCGAGCATGGTCCACCTTTTCGGCTACCTCCAACTCCCGGCAAAGCCGAGGTTTGGAGCATACAAAAAAGAAAAACGGGCCGAGTGATCGGCCCGTCCTTTGGAACATTGCAGCTAGGCTTCGGTGGTGGTCGGAGCAACCTCGGGGGTCGTCTCTTCGACAACGACTTCCTTCTTGGCGTATTTGCGATTGAACTTCTCCACGCGGCCTTCGGTGTCCATCAGGCGCTGCTTGCCCGTGAAGAACGGGTGGCAGTTGGAGCAGATTTCCACGCGCAGCTCCTTCTTTGTGGAGCGCGTCATGAACTCGTTGCCACAGGCGCAGTGGACTTTCACGTCGTGCAGTTCGGGGTGCATTTTCTCTTTCATCGTTTTCCTCCTGGGACCGACCGGATGCCCCCATGAGCGGGGTATGTGCACGCGGCTTGTCCACGCAAGACAGCCAGTCTACCGCCGGAACCCTTCCAGCTCAAGGGGGATTCCCCCGGGAGGCCTCATCCTTGCTGTTGCTGGGGGGTGAGCACCCGCCGTTCCGCCAGGAGCCGCTTGAACCGGGTGGCCAGCATGACGCTCAGCAGGATGGTGGCGTTGAAGCTGAGCTCCAGGGGCACTTTCCACCACTGGAACCGGATCCGCCCCAGCACCCCCGCTTCAAGGATGAACATGAGGGCCGTGAACACCACCGGCTCGAGAAGCGTCTGCCAGATCGGACGTTCCTGGCTGTGGCGCTCCAACAGATAGCCCGTGAAGGCTCCGTAGAGCAGCCGGGTGGGTCGGAAGCCATGGTGTGTGGTGAATCCCAGGGGGATGGACAGCAGCGAGGTGATGAGCACGGCTACCGCGGTGCGGGACCAGGGGTTAAGGCGCAGCCAGTGGCGGCGTACCCAGAAGTAGCCAGCTCCGACCGCCAACCCTTGGGCTGTCGCAAAGGCCAGACAGATGTACCAGCGCCAGCCCTCGAACCACAGGTGCCCCCCGGTGGCGAGGCCGATGATCATGCCGGCCGCGAGGGCGGTGCCACCCCGATGGTTGGCATCCTGCCCCTCACTGAGGGCCAGTTCTTCCGCCAGCAAGCTGGGATGTTCCTTCTCCGCCAACATGGCCGCCATGGCTGCTTCGGACTCAATGCCCCGGGCCTCAGCCTCATCCAGCAGATGGGCTTTTAATTCCCGAACCAAGGTGAGCCGACGCCGACGCGTCAGGCCCTTGAGACCAGACCCCACCTGGGCGAGATGGGCTTCCAGGGCCCGAAACATGCGATGCCCTAGGTCCTCGGCCCCACAAAGGCCTGAACCATATCCACGAACTGGTTCCATTCCTTCGTCTTGGCGGCCAGAAAGGCTTCGCCCGCAGGCTGGAGGGAGTAGTAGCGCCGCTCACGCCCGTTGTCCTGAGTCTCCCAGTAGGAGGCAATGAACTCGGTGGCCTCGAGTTTGTGCAGTGCCGGGTACAAAGCACCCTCCTTCAGCGTATACGTTCCGCCCGTACGCTGTCTGACCGTCTCGATGATCTGATAGCCGTACATGGGTCCCTCACAAAGCAGCGACAACAGCAGCAAGGGGGTGCTGCCTTTGAGCAGTTCACGGTCCACGAGGGCCTCCGGGTTAGGGCAATAGGCAACCTTAATATGCATCGCAAAACGATAGCCGTCAACCAAGTAGCTCACTGGAGAGCGAGGGACGCGGCAGGGCCAGCCGCCTCACCCTCCCTTCATCGCCTCCGTCAACGGGATGCGGCTGGCCCGCCAAGCCGGCAGAAACCCGCCCAACAGTCCCATCACCAGGCTGAACGCCACCCCTTGCGCCATGAGCCCCGGGGTGATGGTGAAGGCGAAGCTGACGTCGCTGAAGGTCTCAAAGCTGGTCGTACCGGTCTGGATGCCATTGGCGAAGAGGGCCAGACCTGATCCCAGGATGCCGCCGGTCAGGCACAGGAGGATGCTCTCCCACTGGAAGCTGGCCAGGATCTCTCGCTGGCGGAAGCCCATGGCCCGCAAGGTGCCGATCTCCTTGGTGCGCCCCGCCACGGCGGCGTACATGGTGTTCATGGCGGCGAAGATGGCCGCCCCGGTGAGGATCAGGGTGATCAGGTTGCCCAAAATCTTGATGGGATCCCCAGCCTTGGTCAGTTCCTTGAAATAGTCCGTTTCCCGGACCACTTCGAGTTTCAGCCGCTTGTCTTCATCCACCGCCTTGCCAAATCCCTCCACCCGTTCGGAATTCTCCAGGCGGGCCAGCATGGCCGAGTAGGACTCACGGCGGAAGGCCTGCATCACGTCGTTCACGTCGGACCAGACCTCGCTCTCGTAACTGGCACCACCCGCATCGAAGGTGCCCACGATCAGCCAATCCCGACCGCCCATGCGCAGGTTTCGACCGAGTTCCATGGCTGGAAATCGACCCTGCATCTTGCGGGGCACCACCACTTCGCTGAGGCCCGGCCGGAACCAGCGGCCCTGCACCAAGTGGACCTGGGGACGCAGGGTGATCCCCCTGCCCTCCAGCCCTCGCACCGTCACGTTGGTATCGGTACCGTCCGCCATGGGGAAGAGCTTCACCACGACCACTTCGGCACTGGCCATGGGGCCGTCTGCATCCCGCTTGAGCAGGGGATGGACCTTGAGGATCCGCATGCGGTCCCGCTCGATGGAACTGTTCAATTCGAATCGCGCGTTGGGTCGAAGCACCAGGGCCTGATCGGAACGTCCACTGCTGACGAAGGCTACGGAGAGCCCCTGCGCCAGGCTGAGCACCACCACAAAGATGCCCACCACCAGGGCGATGGCGGCGGCCGTGCTGAGGCTCGAGAGCTTACGCTGCCAGAGGGAGCGCAGGTTGTAGCCCAGGGGGATGGGATAGGCCACCAGGGCCCAGACCAGCCAGGCCAGGTAGGCCGCAAAAGGAAGGGCGAAGAGGAGGCCGATCATCAACCCACCGCCTTCAGGCCTTCGGTGATGGGGCGCCGGGTGGCCGAGTAGGCCGGAATGAACGTGGCCAGTACACCGATGGCCAGGGCCCCGACCATGCAGGCGAGCACCGTATTAGGCAGAATGGCGAAGTCCGCGAAAAAGGGCATGGCCGAACCAAGGGAAGCACGCACTCCGCCTGCAGCCAGGTTCGCCAGCAAGACACCGAGGAATCCGCCCACGCCCACCAGCAGCACGCCTTCCGCCAGGAGCAGGGTCAGCACCCGCCCCGCCGAAAAACCCATGGCCCGGAAGACGGCAATCTCCGTGGTGCGCTCACGGATGGCCGTGGCCATGGTGTTGCCCGTGACGATGAGGATGGCCACCACCACGGCCGCCGTGATGCCCTGGATGATGGCGCCGATGTTGCCGAGCATTTTCACGAAGGCCAGGTTGAAGGCGTTCTCGGTCTCCGTGAGCGTCTCGTAGGCGCTGTTGGCGTAGTGCCGGTCCACCCGCTCGATGAGGCGCGGGATGTCCTCGGGCCGGCGGGTCCGCAGCCAAAAGGATCCGGACAGGCCCTTCATGCGGGGCACGCCCTCCTCCAGCACCTTGTAGTGGAAGTGGAGGACATTCTCATCCGAGGGCTTGGGGCTCTTGTAGATGAGGCGGATCGTGAGGCGCGGGTTGATGGGGAAGATCGTCCCAGTGAGCGGCACCACGTCACCCACCTTCCATCCGTTCTTCTTCGCCAGGCTCTCGCCCACGATGCAGCCGGCACCATCCCGCTGGTAGTCCTTGATCTGGGCTTCACTGATGCCGGAGGTACCGAATTCTTCGCGGAAAATCTGGAAAATCGTGGTCTCGTCGCTGGCGAAATTTGCAAAGAAATTGCGGGGGTCTTGGTAATAGCCGCCGAACCATTGGAGGGCGCAGACGGTCGCTACTTCAGGCTGCTGGCGCAGGTAGGCCTCGTAGCTGCGGGGCAGCATCTGCGTCAGGCCACTCTTGTGCCGGACCACGAGCCGGTTGCTGGAGTTCGGATTGTTGGTGACGGCATTCAGGGTCGTCAGCAGGCTTTGCAGCACCGCCACGGTGAACACCGACAACACGAGGCTCCCCACGATGAGCAACGTGCGCCGCTTCGAGCGCATGAGGCTCTTCCAGATGAGCGCCAGCCAGCGCATGTCAGCGGTCTCCGGCCATCATCGATTCACCTCGACGGTGCGATCCAGCACGCCCTTCTCCAGATGGATCTGGTGTTTCGCATGGTGGGCGGCTTTCGGATCATGCGTGACCATCACGATGGTCTTGCCAAGCTCCGTGTTGAGGCGTTCGATCAGGCCCAGAACCTCCTCGGCATTCTTCGCGTCCAGGGCACCCGTGGGCTCGTCCGCCACCAGCAGATCGGGGTTGGTGACGATGGCCCGAGCGATCGCCACGCGCTGCTCCTGGCCGCCGCTGAGCTGCCGGGGATAGTTCCGCATCTTGTCCGTCAGGTTCACCAGGGTCAGCGCCTGTTCCACGCGGTCTCGCCGCTCACTCCGGCCCGCACCGGACACCAGGAGGGGCAGTTCGACGTTCTCAAAGGCGTTCAGCACGGGCACCAGATTGTAGTTCTGAAAAATGAAGCCCACATGGGCATTGCGCCAGGCGGCCAGCTGATCATCGTCCAGGTCGTTCAGCTCGTGCTCGCACACTTCCAGGGAACCGCCCGTGGGCCGATCGATGCCGGCGATGAGGTTGAGCAGCGTGGTCTTGCCGCTGCCGGAAGGACCCATCAGGGCGATGTAGGCCCCGGTGGGGATCTCCAGATCGATGCCCTGGAGCACCGGGATCTCCAGTTCCTCCCGCCAGTAGCTCTTGGCGATGTCGCGCAGGGTGATGATGGGCTCGCCCCCGCCCAGGTCGAAGCGGTCGGAACTCATCAGCTCTTGACCTTGACCTTGGCACCGGGTTTCAGCGATTCGGGCGGAGCCACAATGAGCTGCGCATCCTTGGCCAGGCCATCCACCTCCAGGCCGACGGGATTTTCCGCCTTCACGGTCACGAACTTCTGCACCGCCGTGCCGCTCTCCACCGCCCAGACGAAGGACTTGCCGTCCTGCTTCTTCACCTGCTCCCGACCCAGCACCACCACGTCCTGGGCGTAGGTGTCGCCCAGGAACGTGACCTTGGCCCCCATGTCCGGCACCAGCAACGGATCCTTCTCCACAAAGGCCACGCGCACGATGACCACGGCCTTCTGTCGGTTGGAGCTGGGGTAGATCTCCCGCAGCCGGCCCTTCAGGTTGGAACGGGCGCCCTGCCCGTCCAGGGCATCCACCCGCACCTCGGCGGGCATGCCCCGCACGAGCTTGGCGATGGAGGCTTCGTTCACTTCCACTTCCACTTCCAGGGTGTCGAAATCAGCCATGACCAGGATGGCGTTGATGGCGTTGGCGCCCCCGGCGCTGCCCGGCGCCACGGTCTCGCCCACCTCGGAGAGTTTTTGCGTGACCACGCCACTGAAGGGCGCCTTCAGGGCCATGCTGTCGAGCAGGGCATTCTGGTAGGCCAGCTGGGCCTCCAGGGTGAGCTTCTGGCTGCGCAGCTTGTCCACCGTGGCCGCATCCTGGATGCCCAGTGTGCGTAGCTTCTCGGCCCGGTCCAGGTCCACCTTGGCCTGGTCCAGCTGGGCCTGCACCTGGTCCCGGCTGGCGGCCAGGTCTGGCGATTCCAGCCGCGCCAGAATCTGACCCTTGATGACGCGGCTGCCTTCCTGCACGCCCAGCCAACTCACGCGACCCAGAACCTTGCTCGACAGGGTGGCCCGGGTGCGGGCCACCAGGTAGCCCGAGGCCGTCACCAGCGGATTGCGTTCCCCAGCCTTGAAGAGCGTCGGCAATGACACGGAGACCGTCACGGGGCCACCCCTGGCGGCCATCATGGCGCCCAGCATGGCCAGCGCAATCACACCAAGTACGACCCAACCCCACGGAAATCGTCTTTTGATCACAGAGGGTTTGCGGCCGGGGGACTCGCTCATGCCGATGCTCCAAATATCAAGGTGATGACAGCCTATCTCGGCTTCAGGGCCTTCGGAAGCGGTAGTGGCTGACAAACCACTCGTCGCCACCCCGGAACCCCCACAGCTCGGCACAGGCCATGAAGAACATGCGCCACTGGGCGAAGCGCGAGGCTGCCTGGCCGCCATAGGTGGTCTGGAACAGCGCCAGGATTTCGTCCCGATGGATGTCCTGGTTCTGCAGCCAGGCTTCGGCCGTGGCCTGGTAGTGGGTACCCGACACCCGCCAGTGGTCCTCCAGGCGCAACTGGTCCTGGAAGCGCATCAAGTAGCCATCCGCCGGCATGATGCCGCCGGTGAAGAAGTGCTTGGCCATCCAGTCGGATTCATCCCGGACTTCGAAGGGATAGGTGAAATCGCGGTGCGTGAAGATGTGGACGAAGAGCGCTCCGCCCGGTTTCAGCCAGCGGTGCACCCGGGCCATCAGCTCCCGGTGGTTCCGCATGTGCTCGAACATCTCCACGCTGACCACACGGTCGTAGGCCCCAGGTGCCGCGAAGGTGTTCATATCCGCCGTGAGGATCTCGATGTTCGTGAGCCGGCGCTCTGCAGCCTGGGCCAGGATGAAGGCCCGCTGGTCCCCGGAGTTCGAAACGCCGGTGATGCGGCTCTGGGGAAACCGTTCGGCCATGAAGAGCGTCAGGCTGCCCCAGCCACAACCCAACTCGAGCACATCCTGGCCATCGGCCAGCTGAGCCCGCGCACAGGTCAGGTCCAGCATGGCCTGCTCGGCCTGGCCGAGGTCCGAGATGCCCGCCTCGAACAGGGCAGAACTGTACTTGAGGTGAGGGCCGAGGGTCAGCTCAAAGAAGCGCGGCGGTACTTCGTAATGCTGATCATTCGCGTCCTGGGTATGCACGGCGATGGGGCCAGCGGTCCAGGCTTCCAGATGGCGTCGGAATCGCTCGTGTACCACTTCAAGTCCTCCCTCGGACTCTTCTCGGAGGCGCTGGCGCAGCAACCTCCGGATGCCGAATCGGATGGTGGCGTCGGGCACGAGGCCGGCGGTGAGGAGGGCATCCATCATGCTTGGGCCTTGGGAAACCAGGGGATGAAAGAGGAAGTCTCCCGCTGGTAGCGGGCATAGTCCTCAGGGCGACTGCGCAGGCTCTGAGCCTCGGTGTAGGGGATGCCCGTCACCCGCAGCAGGAAGTAAAGCATCAAGGCCGGGCAGAGTACCGAGGTCCAGCCCCAGGGCGCAGACAAGGCCAGCAGAAGATAGGCCACCCACACCAGCCACTCGAAAAAGTAGTTGGGGTGACGGGAATGACGCCAGAGGCCCTCACGGCAGGTGCGGCCGCGGGACTCCGGGCGAGCCTTGAAGCGCCGGAGTTGGCCGTCGGCGACCGATTCGCCAAACCAAGCCCCCAACCAGAGCAGCGCCGCGGCCCACTCCAATGGATTCAGGTGAGACTGGGGATTCCAGGCGGCCAGCAGAAAAGGCAGTCCAAGCAGAACATCAAGCAGCGCCTGGGCCTGGAAAAAGGCGAAGAACTTCACATTCACACCGGTCTTCCAGGCCTCGCGGATGGCCTGATACCGGCCATCTTCATGGGCCTCAGTGGCCACCCGATGCCAAAGGTGCAGGCCCAGGCGCAGGCCATGCAGGCCCCCCATCACGCCCACCAGGAGGCGGCGCTCAAGGGGAGCGGGCCCTGCGCTCGCCGCCAGGATGGCCACGACGGCCAGACCCAGGGCCCAGCCCACATCCACCCAGCCGGCGTTGCGGGTGCGCCGCTGCCAGAGCCAAAAACCGAGTTGCATCAGGCTCAGGATCCCTGCACCCCAAAGCGCCGCGAGCATCATGCTGGGGTTCCCCGGAACCGGCGTGAGGCGGACCGGAAGACTGGGGTCAACACCAGGGCCAGGAGGACCGAACCCAGCGGTGCCGTCAGCAGCCATGCCACCCCGGCGTGCCAGAGGCTGGTCCAGAAGGCATGCAGGGTCCCCCAAGCATCGGCGCGCAGGGCACCGGACAGGATCTCGATCGACAGCGGTAATCGGGGCGCGCCGAAGAGCTTCTCTCCAAGACGGATGAAGGGGATGAGCAAGGCCAACTGAAGGGGATAGGCCAGGTAGTTGGCCACCTGCATGACCACCTGATTCAGCCGGAAGACCAGGGCCAGCAGGATGCAGAGCCCTGTGGAGGAGCCCACCAACGGCGACACACCGGCACCCAGGCCCAAGGCGAGGCTCCAGGCCATGCCCTCCGGGTTGATACCCTGCCGTAGCTGGGCCCGCAAGGGTTCCCAGATGCGACGGCGCAACATGTTCATGAGGTCCTCCGGAGCAGCAGGGCCTCGGCTCCTTCACCAGATTTCAGTCGAAAAAGCTGAACCAGCACATAGGCCGCCATGGCCAAGTTGCCCAGAGCGAAAAGCAGCAGCAACCAGAGCAGGCTCCGCCCCAAGGAGGCCTCCTTGTAGGCGAGCCAGAGCCAGAACCAGAGAAAGCCGAAGTAGGCATCAAAGAGTGTGGCCACGCCCCAGCGGTCCGCCAGCAGGCGCTGAAACCCAACCAGGACATTGGCATCCAGGCTGGCCCAGGTGGTGACGACCACCATGGCCGCGAACACCGTGATCGAGAAGATCCAGAGGCCCCGCATCACCATGGCTCGTTGTACAGGGAGGGCCCCCCGGCCTTGGCCAGGAGCAGCTGGGCATCGCCGATGTGGCGCTCGGCAAAGGCACCCTCGCAGTAGGCCAGGTAGTAGTCCCACATGCGGATGAAGGTCTCATCGAAACCCTGGGCCCGCACCTGATCGAGCTGCGCGAGGAACGCCCCGCGCCAGGCGCGCAGGGTGTGCGCGTAGTGCAGGCCGATGTCTTCGAGGTGGTGCAGGTTCATGGTCGTGCAGCGGCCAAGGGAGGCCAGGATTCGCGCGACGGAGGCCAGCTCCGCACCGGGGAAGATATGCTTCTGGATCCAGTCGCTCTGTCGGATGTAGTCAGGGAAGTGCCGTTCGTTCATGGTGATGGTCTGCAGCAGGAAGCGCCCGCCGGGCTTGAGCAGTCGGTCCATGGCGCTGAAGTAGGCGTCGTAGTAGTCCAGACCCACCGCCTCAAACATCTCAATGCTCACAGCCTTGTCGTACTGGCCTTCGAGGTGGCGGTAGTCCTCTAGCCTAAGGTCGATTCGATCCGACAGTCCCTCACGTTCAAAAAGCTCCCGGGCATGGTCGAACTGCTGGCGGCTGATGGTGGTGGTGGTGATGCGGCAACCGTGGGTTTTCGCGGCATGCAGGGCGAACCCCCCCCAGCCCGTTCCGATCTCCAGCAGGTGGTCCTCTGCTGACAGCTGGAGCTTGCGGCAAATGAGTTCGAACTTGGCCGTCTGGGCCGCTTCAAGCCCCTTCTCTGGTGCTTCGAAGACTGCACAGGAGTAGGCCATGGTCGGATCCAGCCACAGCTTGTAGAAGTCATTGCCCAGATCGTAGTGATGGCCAATGTTCTGGCGGGAGCCTTCCACGTGGTTGCTGCGTCGGCGGTGTAGCAATCGGTTGGCGGCCTTGCCGAAGGCGGCCAGGAACCCACCGCCCTGATCAAAGGCGGCCATGTTGCGCACGGCGATGCGGACCACGGAAACCAGGTCGTCCGCCTCCCACCAACCTGCCATGAAGGCTTCGCCCAGGCCGACTTCCCCGTGGATCAACCCTGCCTGGAAGGCACGGGCATCCCGGATCCAGACCCGGGCCCGCAGGTCAGCCTCTGGATCACCAAAGACATGCACCCGACCAGCCACTTCGAGGTCCAGGCGACCCACCTGGATGCCCGCCAGGGCCTTCAGGAGGAGGCGCTGGGCGAGGGAGGGTGGGGCGTCGGTGGTTTCGTAGGACCGGGATGGGTGAACACCGGCACGCGCTTGATCCATAGCCAGAAAGCCTCCCAATGAATGGCAATAAGCACTTTGAGGGTCATCCAGGGAAACTGGACAAGCGTCCTCCATACGATGCCGGCCATCCAGGGACGTTTGCTGAGTTGGAGTGTAGCGTCGAAAAATAAATCTAGACGATCGAATTCAGCGATATGGACCTTCAACGCCTCTCCCGGGGGGGTGAAGGCCCACCGGTAGCGACAGTCCATGGGCATGAAAGGGCTGACGTGGAAGGCCTTCGGCACATCGAAGCTGACGCCGCCTGGGCCCTGGTGGCCCTCCGCCACGGGCAGCCAGTAGGTGTGGCGCTCCCGCCAGGGGGTGTTGCTGACCTGGGCCATGATAAGCATCAGGTGACCCGCCTGGTCATAACAGTAGAAGTAGCTGACGGGATTGAAACAGATGCCCAGATAACGCAAGTGGGTGAGCAGGTAGATTGGGCCCTCGGGAAGGACGTGGCCCTTGGCCAGGGCATCCAGCCGCAGGCGCTCCCGCAGGGAGAGGGACGGATCCCCGAACTGATCCTCCTCATGGAAGGCGGCCCAATTCCAGCGGCCATAGCTCAGGAAAGGGGAAACCCGGCAAAGCTCCGGGATCCGGTCCACATCCAGGAAGGCCATGAATAGGGGATAGGTGAAGGCATGGACCTTTGGCCGAGTGCGCCGATGGCGGACTTCGCCCACATAGATGGCAGGTTCGGGAAGGCTCACCATGCGACACCGAGGTCACGGGCAACTCTGATTCCCGAACGAACGCCGTCCACTCGGTATCCGCTCCGCGGATACGCGAGACCTCTCGCTGTGGGGTAGCCATTCACCATGCGACACCGAGGTCACGGGCAACTCTGATTCCCGAACGAACGCCGTCCTCATGAAAACCGTAACCCCAGTAGGCGCCGGCGTAGTGGGTGCGGCCCTGGACGGAGGCCTGGCCGCTGACTTCGGCCCAGCGGGCTTGGGCGCGGATGGCTTCGCGGGTGTAGCGGGGATGCTCGTAGTGATAGCGCCCTGCAACCGCCTCTGGGTCCAGCAGGTCTTCCGCATGCAGGCTCACGAACCAGTCCTGCCGAGTCGCCAGAGGTTGGAGCCGATTCATGTGGTAGGACAACACCAGCCGTCCTGCATCGCCATGGGCCCGAAAGTTCCAGGAGGCCCAGCCACGACGCTGCGTCGGCAGCAAGGAGGGGTCGCGGTGCAGCACCGTTGGCGTCTGGTTGGTGGTGAAGGCGGTGAAGACCTCGCGTTCCTCAGGACTCGGATCCGCCAGGAGGGACAAGACCTGATCCCCATGGCAGGCGAGCACGACCTGATCGAACAGTTGAGTCTCCTGAGCCTCCAGGTGGAGATGTACACCGGTCACTGACCGCCGCAGACTGATGATCCGCGCGCCGGTGACGATGCGTTCGCGAAAGGGCCGGGTGAGTGGCTCGAGGTAGCTCGAAGTCCCCCCGGGCAGGGTATGCCAGGGGTGGTGGGTGGTCAGCCCCAGGAAGCCGTGGTTGTGAAAGAAGCGGGCCAGCGTGGCGGCGGGAAAGGCTGCCATGTCGCCGAGGGTGGTTGACCACACGGCGCCCGCCATGGGGTAGAGGTACTCCGACTTGAAGCGCTCCGAAAAGCCATGGTCGGCCAGGTAGTCGCCCAGGGTTGGCCCCTCTCCATCGGACTCCTTCAGCAGCGCCCTGGCGGTTCGATTGAAGCGGATCACCTCCAGCCACAAACCGTAGAAGGCCGGATCCACCAGGTGCCGACGCATCGTGAAGACGCCATTCAGTCCCCGGCTGGACCAGGGATAGGCGTTGCCACTGGCGGCAAAGCTCATATCGCTGGCGCAGGTCTGCACGTTCAGTTCATCCATGAGGCGGATGAAGTTCGGGTAGTTCACCCGGTTATGGACAATGAAGCCCGTGTCCACGGGAACGGGGCCATCCGGGGTCGCCACGGTCACCGTGTGGGTGTGGCCGCCGATCCGGTCCTCCTTCTCGAAGACCCAAACCTCATGCTCCCGGCTGAGCAACCAGGCTGAGGACAGCCCGGCGATGCCGGAGCCGATGACTGCGATCCGGCTCATGGCTTGGGGACCACCGTGGCCGAGGCCGGGAACGAACGGATGTCCCGCACGATGCGCACCCAGCTGAGCAGCTTCAAAACGTAGTAGGTGGGATCGAACTCCCACCAGCGGATGCCCTGACGGCAGCTCGCCTGGTAGTGGTGGTGGTTGTTGTGCCAGCCCTCCCCCAGCGTAATCAGGGCGAGCACGAAGTTGTTGCGGCTGTGGTCGCCTGTTTCGAACCGCCGGGTGCCCCAGACATGCGTGAGCGAGTTGATGCAGAAGGTTCCGTGCCACAGCAGCACCGTGGAGATGACGAAGCCCCACACCAGGGATTCCCAGGCACCAATCCCCGTCCAGGCCCCGAAGGCGAAGGTGGCCGTCCCAAGCAGCCACGGGCAGAGCCAGTGGTAGGCATCAAGAAAGCGCAACTCGGGAAACCGGCCGAAGTCCTCGATGCTCTTGGTGTCGTAGTGATCGTGAGCATCCGACAGGACCCACCCCATGTGGGACCACCAGAAGCCGTCCGTCACCGGTGAATGCAGATCCTGGGGGGTATCCGAGAACCGATGATGGTGCCGGTGGTGGGCCGCCCACCAGAGCACGCCCTTCTGGGCCGAGGTCTGGGCCACAAAGGCCAGCAGGAATTGGGGGACACGGTCGAGCTTGTAGGTGCGATGGCTGAAGTAGCGGTGGTAGCCCGCCGTCACGGCAAACATCCGGATGAGGTAGAGCGCCCCGCAGAGCGCCACCAGTTTCCAGGAGAAGGCCAGCCAGATC
>JANYAZ010000233.1 GCA_025361045.1 Geothrix sp.
GGGGTCTTCATGCCCCATAGGGCCAGGCGGTCGGCGTAGGGCGCCCAGAGCTCGGGCCGGGCCTGCACGGCCTTGAGGGGGGGGTGCAGCCAGAGAGCCTCGGGCAGGTCGGCCAGTTCCTCGGCCGTGAGGTCCATCGCCTCGTCGGTCTCCCAGAGGAAGCCGCAGCGGGCGGTCTCGCAGGCGGCCCAGAGCTGCAGCACCTCGCTGTGTTCGAAGCTGCTGAACAGCACGCGGTCCAGGGCATCGGCGCCCTCCACCGTGGCCAGGGCCTGCCGCCAGCCGGGCTCACCCTTCAGTTCCACGTTGATGAGCTGCGCGGGCAGGTCCAGCACATCGGCCAGCCGGGGCACCTTCTCGCCGTTCTTCAGGGGCGGCAGCTCGGCCACCTTCATCTGACGCAAGGGGCCGGAGCCGTTGGCCGTGCGGGCCAGATCCTCGTCGTGCAGCACCAGACAGACGCCATCGCGGGTGGGCTGGACATCGAGTTCAAAGCCATCCATGCCCGCGGCCAGCGCGGCACGGAAGGCCTCCAGACTGTTCTCCAGGTGCTTCGAGGACAGCCCGCGGTGGCCAAGGATGAGGGGACGGGCGGAGGACATGAGGGCTCCCGGATCAGACGTTGATTCTGCCTGCAAAAGGCGCCACCGGAGTCCCCATGCACCGGATTCGACTTTTCGCCGTGCCTGGCCGATGAGACGATCCCGCCCCTGGGTGCCCACGAGGAGGAATCAATCATGCGGATCCTGCTTGTGGACGGGAATGCAGACCTGCTGCAGACGATCAGGCGGGACTTCTGGAAACGACACCGGAACTGGGAGGTGGTTCTTGCCTCGACCGGAGAGGAGGCCCTGCAGGCGCTGGCCCGCGATCCCGTGGACATCGTGATCTCGGACATGGCCCTGCCCGACATGGAGGGCGCGGAGCTGATCCACAGGGTACGAGAGCTGCAGCCTGGGGCGGTGCGGATCGCCTTGGCGGACCACGCCATGGCGGAGTGGACGGAAAAGGCAGAGGGCGACCTGCACCGGCTCTTCATCAAACCCCTGGAACCGGACTTCCTCATCGGTGCGGTGGAGAGCCTGAACATCGAGGATGACGAAACGAATGTCCGCGCCATCCGAGCTTTCGTTGGCGGGCTGAGGCAGATCCCGAGCCTGCCCAGCCTCTACTCAGAGCTTGTGGTCCTGCTGCAGCGAGAGGATGCCGGCATGGCCGAAGTGGCCCGCCTCATCCGTCGGGACCTCGGCGTGGCCAGTCAAGTGCTGAAGCTGGCCAATTCCGTCCACGCGGGCTCGGACCGGCCTGTATCCGAGCTCGGCCAGGCGGTGGCCATGCTGGGTGTGGATTCCCTGCGAGCCCTGGTGCTGTTCCGGGGTCTCATCTCCAGCTTCGATTCCCCACGGCCCCAAGGGCTGGACCTGGAGAAGCTATGGTTCCATTCCTTCGAGGTGGCCACCGGGGTGCGCAAGCTGGTGGTCGCCGAAGGTGAAATGCAGCTGGCCGACCTCGCCTTCTCGGCCGGGTTGCTGCATGACATCGGGCTCGTGGTCTTGGCCACGGACCCGGCGGGTCGGTACCGTTCGATCCTCGAAAAGGCCCAATCGAGCCGGGTACCCCTGGCGGTGCTTGAGCACGACACCTACGGTGTGGACCATGCCCAGGTCGGTGCTCATCTGCTCAACCTGTGGGGGCTGCCGCCGGCCTTCTGCCGACCCATCCGGGAGCACCACGCCCCCCCTGCCGGGGAGGAGGGTTTTCCCCTGTCGGCAGCCCTGCATTTGGCGGACGCCCGGCATGGCGGGGGCGCCACCGCGGGCATCTTTGCGGATGGGCGTTGGGGCCTGCATCCGCACGTGCTGAACGACCCCGAGCGCTTCGCCCGGTGGAAGATCTGTCTGGCCATGGATGGCGGAGATTCGGTCTAAATTACCTTACCCGGGTTGAAGATGTTCTGCGGATCCAGGGCCCGCTTGAGGGCGCGCAGGGCCTGGATCTGGGCCGGGTCGCTCAGGGCCAGGAAGGCGTCGCGCTTGGCGAGGCCGATGCCGTGCTCGCCGCTGAGGGTACCGCCCAGGCTGATGGCGAGCCGGAAGAGGTCCATGAGCTGATGCTCCAACACCACGGGGTCGGTTTCACCGGCGGCCAACAGGTTCACATGCAGGTTGCCGTCGCCGAGGTGGCCATAGCTGACGGCGGGGCAGCCAAGGCGATCGAGGCCCAGGAAGAAGTCCCGCAGGCGGCTGCGGGGCACCACGATGTCCTCGCTGATTTTCTTCGGGTGACGCTCCTTCAGGAACGCGCTGGTCAGGCGGCGCACGGCCCAGATGCCTTGCCGCTGGCGCGCGTCCGAGGCGATTTCCAGACCATCGGCCAGGGGGCCCAGCAGGTCGAGCAGGCCTTCGAGGAAGGGCTCCGAGGTGCAACCACGCTCATCAAACTCCAGGATGGCCAGGGCCTCACCGGGCAGGCGCCGGGCCGCTTCCGGACCGTGGGCGCGCAGCTCGGCCAGCACGGCGGGATCGAAGAACTCGAAGGCACTGGGCAGATAACCGGCCCCGCAGAGAAGCCCCGGCAGGTCGAGCAGATCCTCCCAGCGCTTCACGGGCAGCAACAGCGTGGCGAATTCGCGAGGCATCGGTGTGAGCCGCAATGTGGCGCCCACGATGAAACCGAAGATGCCCTCACTGCCGATGAGCAATTGCCCGAGGGCCGGTCCGGCATTGGCCTTCACGCTGCTGATCCCGAAGGTATGGATCTCGCCATCTTCCAGCAGCGCATCCAGGGCCAGTACCCAGTGGCGGGTCATGCCGTACTTGCAGGCATTGGGCCCGCCCGCATTCGTGGCCAGGGTGCCGCCCAGGGCACAGCTTTCCCACGAGTTCGGATCGGGTGGGTAGAACAACCCCAGGGCTTCGGCCGATCCCTTCACCTCGCGCAGCGGCGCGCTGGCGGGAGCCCTGAGGCAGAGGTCCTGAGGGGAGACCTGGATGTCGCCAGGCCACTCCGAGAAGTCCACCACCACGGTCCGTTCCGTGGGAAGGCAACCCCCAGCCTTGCCCGTGCCGGCGCCCCGGGGCACCAGCCCGAACCCTTCCGTCTTGGCGCGGTGCACCAGTTCGCGCAGGGCCCGGGGGCCGTGGGGCTTCACCACGGCCAGGGGCTGAACGCCGCGCAGGTGGGACTCATCGACTCGAAAGGGCTCCAGCTCGCTCGGATCCCAGATCACTTTGGCTTCGGGCAGCCCCTTGAATGCGTCCATGCTTCAGTCTGACGGATTTGCCTGGGGGCAGGTAAGCTGGCCAGCATGCCTTCATCTTTTGCGTCGTCCTCCCGGGCCCGCCGGGGATGGTTTTTGCAGATCCTGGGTCAGGTGACGCCATGGCTGGTGCTCCTGCTGGGGCTTGGCGGGACGGGCTGGGCCTGGCGAGTGCTGACCCTGCAGGAGCGGTCCTTCCAGGCCAGCCGCCTGGATGGCGCCGTGGCCCAGACCCGCGAGGCCGTGGAACACCGCATCGAAGAGCAGACCAAACTGCTGCTCGGCGCACAGGGACTGGTGGTGGGGCGGCCCCAACTGGTCGGTGAAGATTGGCGGGCCTTCGTGGCGAGTCTCGACCTCAAGCGCCTGTCTCCGGGCACGAGGCTGATGGGCTATGTTCCCCGTGAGGTCTTCGAAGGTCGGCGGGGCAGTTCGTCCTTCCTGGAACCGGAAGCCGAGGCGATCGTCCTGGGGTCCAGGGGAATGGGTTTGTTGAGCCTCCCGGGCTTCCAGGAGGTCGCGGCTCGAGCCCGTGACCTTGGCGATCTCGCGGTGTCCGGGAGACTGAACCTCCCCGGCGAGCAGGTTCCCACCGTCGCCTTCGTCTTCCCGGTATTCCGGAATTTCGCCATTCCTGTCGATACGGCGGCGCGACGGTCGAGCTTCCAGGGATTGGTGGTCTGCCTGGCAGACGGCAACGAAATGTTCCGGTCCATGTTTGGGGCCAGTCCCATCGCCGACCTGGATGTGGAGATCTACGACGACCCATCCTGCCGTGATGAAGGACTGCTCTACGATCGGGACCTGTGTCTGGCCATGAACGGACTGGCCACGGCACTGCGTCCAGGTGCCAGGCACATGCCCATGATGGTCGGTGGCAAGCGATGGGCCCTGGTGGTCGGATTCGTCCCCCGCACCATCACGGCGCTGGAGAACCGGCCGCGGATGGTGGCGATTGGGGGAGCCCTGGCGAGCCTGCTGGCCTTTGGCCTGACCCTCTTTCTGGCCTACAGCCGCTCCAAGCTGGAAGTGCTGACGCACCAACTCCGGGAAAGCGAGGCGCGGTTCAGGTCGGTGGCGGAGACGGCCTCCTGCGCGATCTTCATCTATTCCGACCGCATCGAATACATGAATGAAGCCGGTTCCAGGATCACCGGATTCAGCCAGGATGACATCGTCAATGAGCCGTTCACCAAGCTGGTCCACCCCTTGGATCAGGACCTGGTGAGCGCGCGCGCCAAAGCCAGGCTGCGGGGGGATTCTGTGCCCCTTCGGTACGAATTCCGGCTCAGGACCAAACAGGGTGAGACCCGCTGGATCGATTTCGCGGCCGGGACGGTAACCCTGGGAAACCGGGTGCTCGGCCTGGGCACGGCCTTTGACGTCACTGAGCGGGTGAAGGCCAACGAGGCCCGGCTCAAAGTCGAGCGCAAGCTGCTCGAAGCCCAGCGGCTGGAGAGCCTGGGCCTGCTGGCGGGTGGTGTGGCCCATGACTTCAACAACCTCCTGACGGTCATTCAAGGCAATGCCAGCATGGCGAGGGAGGCCAAGGACGAACCAGAGGTGACCCAAACCTCCCTTCGAAACATCGAGGAGACCTGTCGGCGTGCCTCGGATCTCGTGAGACAAATGCTGGCCTACTCGGGGCGTGGGCGGGTCCAGGTCCAGTTCCTGGATCTGAATCGATTGGTTCGGGACATCGCGCAGCTGCTCACCGTGTCCATCGCGAAAACCATCTCCCTGCGATTTGAGCTCGCGGAGGGGCTGCCCCCGATTTCCGCAGACGCCGCGCAGCTGCAGCAGGTGGTGATGAACCTGGTGACCAACGCGGCGGAGGCCATCGGGACGGCCGAGGGTTGCGTGACGCTGCGCTCGGGCCTCCGCGAACTGGAAGAGACGGACGTGACCGGCCTGCGGGTGGCAGAGGCGCTGAATCCAGGGCTCTTCGTCTACCTGGAGGTGGAGGACACTGGATCGGGGATGGATGACCAGACCCAGGCCCGCATCTTCGAGCCCTTCTTCACCACCAAGTTCACCGG
>JANYAZ010000239.1 GCA_025361045.1 Geothrix sp.
CGTCGGCTCGACACCACGGCCACCACCTCGTCCGGGCTGCGCACCGGCTGTCCATCCAGGGCCGTGATGACATCCAGCCGTTGGAGACCGGCCTTGTCGGCGGCCTCTCCCTTCTCGACGGTGCTGACCACCACCCCTTCCTTGGCGCCGAGGGCATCCTGGTAGGCCTGGTCCAGGTCCGCGGGACTGATGCCCAGGTAGCCGCGGCTCACGGGTTTGCCACTGCGCAGGTCCTTGAGGATGCGGTTCACCTGGCTGATGGGCACGGCAAAGCCGATGTTCTGGCCCGCGGGGTTGATGGCGGTGTTGATGCCCACCACCTCGCCCCGGAGGTTCAGCAGGGGGCCGCCGGAGTTGCCGCGGTTGATGGCGGCGTCGGTCTGCAGGAAGGAACTGACGCCTGTATCGAGCTTGCGGCCCTTGGCGCTGATGATGCCCTGGGTGACCGTGTGTTCCAGACCGAAGGGGTTGCCGATGGCCACCACCCACTCGCCGATGCGCAGAGAATCGGACTCGCCGAGCTTGGCGAAGGGCAGGTGCGCGGCGTCGATCTTGATGAGGGCGATGTCGAGTTCCTTGTCCTTGCCCAGCACGGTTGCCTTGTAAGTTTTGAGATCGCTAGTCTTGACTTCAAGAGTGTTATCGCCACCCCCCATGCTGGCGATCACGTGGTAGTTCGTGAGGATCTCGCCCGAGGGGGAGATGATGACGCCCGAGCCCGAGGACGCGGCCCGCTGCTCATCGTCGCCGCCCCGGGGCGTGCGGCGCTGCTGGGGGCCGCCAGGGCCGAAGAAGAAATCGAAGAAATCCTGACCCCCGACCTGGGGATGCTCGAAGCGGCGGTTCTTCACAAAGCTGGTGTTGGTGATGGCCACCACCGTGGGATTGAGCTTTTCGGCCACGTCCGCGATGGGCGGGAGGCGGTCCAGCCCCTTCGCGTCCACCACCACTGGCCGCTCCTCCTGGGCCGCCGCCTGCCACCCATGGCTGAGACCCATGCCCAGCGCCATGCAGCCGGCCGCAAAGACCGACAACCCGAGAACCTGCTTCACCTGACGATTCATGAAACTCCTCACTCGACCGGATCCCCGGCATGCCATTCGATGACTGCAGTTCCCCGAAGGTTCCCGCTGGCCTTCCAGCGTCGCCCAGGATAATCTGGATGGTCCAACGGCGGCTGTAGCTCAGTTGGTTAGAGTACTGGATTGTGATTCCAGATGTCGTGGGTTCGAGCCCCATCAGCCGCCCCAGATTGAAAAGCCCCCCGTTTGGGGGGTTTTACAATCTGAAATGGCCGGGCTCGAACCGGTAACAATCGAGACCTCCGGGCTGAGCAGGCAGGGTTCGAGTGCGGCGTCACCCAGAGAAACCGCTACTTCTTGTCCTTGTCGTCCTTCAGGTCATCGTGGACGGAGTCGGTGAGTTCCCGGCTGGCCTTCTTGAACTCCTGGATGCCCTTCCCCAGGCTCTTGCCCAACTCAGGCAGCTTGGAAGGGCCGAAGAACAGCAGCAGGGCCACGCCAATCAGCAAGATCTCCATCGGTCCCAGATTTCCCATGGCCGACCCTCCCTTGATTCATGTGAGTGAGAAGCCGGTTCGACCGGCTGAACTTTAAGGAAGTAACCTACTCCACCAGGGGCTCCACATGATAGGGGATAGAGATCACGATGATCTTGGGCATCAGCAGCAGGGTGCCCTTGATCCGCCAGGCGGTCTGATTGTGCAGCAGGTTGGCCCACCAGTGCCCGGTGATGAACTCAGGCAGGATCACGGTGATGGTGTACTCCGGCTCGACCCGGCGCATGCGCTCGAGCTCGTTAACGATGGGCTCGACCACCTTCCGGAACGGGCTGCGGAGGGCCCGAAGGGGGATGCCTTCGCAATACTTGGGCCAGTCGGCCTGCAATTTCTCCGGCGCCGCGCTGTCCCGGCCATGTTCATCGGGGAAGTCCACCGTGAGGGCTTCCACCTCACCATGTTCGCCAATGACCTTCGCATAATTCAAGGCCTGGACGACGCCCGCATGAATGCCTGACACCAGCACCACCACGCGGTTCCGGCGCGAGCCGATGAAATCCACGCGGCTTGCGGCCAGGATGGACTTGATGCGGATGTAGTGGCGGTGGATGTTGAAGAAGGTCATCACCAGGATCGGCACCAGGACAATGACGATCCAGGCCCCATGGGCGAAGCGCGTCACGGCGATCACCAGCATGACGATGAGGGTCGTCACGGCGCCCAGGCCATTGACCATCGCCTTCCATTGCCAGGCCTTGCCTCTGAGGCGGCGCCAGCGCACCACCATGCCGGTCTGGCTGATGGTGAAGCCGAGGAACACGCCCACGGCATAGAGGGGCAGCAGGTGATCCTCTTTCGCGCCGAAGAGCAGGACCAGGACGCCCGCCGCCAGGGACAGGATGAAGATGCCGTTGGAGAAGACCAGGCGATCCCCCTGGCTGGTGAACTGGCGAGGCAGGAAGCCGTCGCGGGCATGGAGCGCCGCCAAACGGGGGAAGTCCGCATAGGCCGTGTTGGCCGCCAGGGCCAGGATGGCCATGGTGAAGCCGGTGGTGGTGAGGTAGACCAGCTTGGGGAACCCGTGCTCTGCACCGCCCAGGATGAGCCGAGTCAACTGGGACAGCAGGGTCTCCGGCGCATCCGGATGGTAGGTCAGGCCGTAGTGGTTGGTCAGGTAGGTGATGCCGAGGAACATCGTCCCTAGGATCACCACCATCCAGGTCATGGTCTTGGAGGCATTGTGGGAGACGGGGTCCTTGAAGGCCGTCACGCCATTGCTGATGGCCTCCACCCCCGTCAGGGCCGTGCAGCCCGCACTGTAGGCCCGGGCCAGCAGCCACAGGGCCGCCAGCTTCGAAGTGCCTTCCATGTGCACGACCGAACTGTGGGCGATGACCACTTCATGGCCGGTGGCCACGTTCCAGAAGCCCTTGAGCAGCAACCCCACGATGCAGATCACGAAGCCGTAGGTCGGCAGCGAGAAGATGAGACCACTCTCCTTCACGCCCCGCAGGTTCATCAGGGCGATGAAGGCGATGATGCCTTCGGCCAGGAAGACACGATGGGTCTCGAGCCCCGGAAAGGCCGAGACGATGGCCGAGACGCCGGCCGAGACGGAAACGGCCACCGTGAGGATGTAGTCGATGAGCAGGGAGGCCCCGGCGGTCTGGGCGGCCACCTCGCCCAGGTTGTCCTTGGCCACCAGGTAGGCCCCGCCCCCGCTGGGATAGGCGTGGATGGTCTGGCGGTAGCTCACGTTGAGGACGAGCAGCAGGCCCACGATGCCCAGGGCCACCCACCAGGACCAGCCCAGCACGCCCGCGCCAAACACGGCGATGGCGGCCGTCAGGGGGGCCATGATCTCCTGGGTGCCGTAGGCCACGGAGGACAGCGCGTCCGAGCTGAACACGGCCAGGGCGATGGGGTTGCTGATTCTGGTTTCGTGGCTCTCCTCGGTGGAGAGCCGTCGCCCCAGGAGCAGCGTTCTGTAGTTGAGCATGGCTGCAGTTTCCTGGTCTGATTAAATCATCTTCACTGGGGCCGTGGCGTGCCGACTCCCTTGGCCGACGCGCCTGCCGCTTGGGCCAGCTCACAACCTAGGATGGCCAGGGGGCGCGTTAAGAAAGTGTTAGGAAATCCACTCAGAGGCCGGACCCAACGAGAACTTAACGGATCTGCCCTGAGTCCTAACAACGTCTTAACGCCCGCCATAGCCATGCTGTTGGGTCGCCTGGTCATTGGAAGGTGAATCGGCTCCACCGCTGGTTCCACCGGTCCGGACCCTACGGGAGCCGCCGTGAACATCGTCATGCCTTGGTTCTTCCCCGTCGCCACGCTGGTGGCCTGGTTGGGAGTACGGACGGCCCGGGACCTGCGCTCAGAGGGGGGGGCCGCCCGGACCAACGCTCTGTGGCTGTTGCTGCTCATGGCCCTTCCCCTCCTTTTCTGGCTCATTGCCCAGTTCGCAACCACTTCAGGAGCCTTCGCATGAGTCCCACCCTTCTCATCGCGTCCCTGCTGGGTCTGGGCCTGCTGGGCTATCTCACGGTGCAGAACTTCATCTCCGCCGCCACGGGCATCGCCGTGCTGGTGGCGCTCATCCGGGGCATCATCCGCCGCAGCGCCACGGGGCTGGGCGATGCCTGGGTGGATCTGGTGCGCTGCACCCTCTACGATCTCGTCACAGCTTCGGGCAGCGGCCTGGACCCTCACATCAGCCCAACCTCCGCGGCCTATCAGGTCCATCGGGTGGCCAGGGCCAGGGGCCTGGAGGAAGCCAGGATCCGCGAGCTGGTGGCGGCCCATATCGAGCCCCCCCAGCTCGGCGTACTGGGTGAAGCCCGGGTGAACGTGCTGAAGCTGAACCTCGCCCTGGATCAGGTGCGCTAGCCTAAGGCCGTGGATGAGCGACGACCGGATCCAGATGCCCTACTCCGCAAGGTCCAGGAGGCGGAGACCCGGGCGAAGCGGGCCAAGCTGAAGGTCTTCTTCGGCGCCGCCCCGGGCGTCGGCAAGACCTACGCCATGCTTTCCGAGGCCCAGGAGCGGCGGGCCGAGGGCTTCGACGTGGTCATCGGCGTGGTCGAGACGCATGGCCGCAGCGAGACCGCCGCCCTGCTCGGAGGGCTGGAGCTTCTGCCCCGAAAGGAGCTCGCATACTCGGGCCAGTTTCTTCAGGAATTCGACCTCGATGCGGCCCTGAATCGCCGACCGGGGCTGATCCTCATGGACGAGCTGGCCCACACCAACGTGATGGGTTCCCGGCACGCCAAGCGGTGGCAGGACGTGCTGGAACTCCTCGACGCCGGGATCGATGTCTACACCACCCTGAACGTGCAGCACCTGGAGAGCCTCAAGGATGTGGTGGCCCAGATCACGGGCGTCATCGTCCGGGAGAACGTGCCCGACACCGTGATCGAACGCGCGGATGAGATCGAGCTGGTGGATCTCTCCCCAGACGACCTGCTGGTGCGCCTCAAGGAGGGCAAGGTCTACCTGCCGGACCAGGCCCGTCATGCCAAGGACCACTTCTTCCGGAAGGGGAATCTGCTGGCCCTGCGGGAACTGGCTCTGCGTCATACCGCCGAGAACGTGGATGCCCAGATGCGCCGCTACATGGAGTCGGAGGGCATCCGGAAGACCTGGGCCGCCGGGGATCGCCTGCTGGTCTGCGTGGGGCCCGACAGCCTCTCCGAACGGCTGATTCGCGCCACCCGGCGCATGGCGGGTTCCCTTGGCGCCTCCTGGGTGGCCCTCTACGTGGAGTCTCATCGACATCTGAGGTTCAGCGAAGAAGCGCGGGCCTGCGTGGAGGACAACCTGCGGCTGGCGGAGAAGCTCGGCGGGGAGACGGTCGTCATCGAAGGAGGTGGTCGCACGGACGAAGACATCCTGGCCTTCGCCCGGGATCGCAACATCACCAAGATCGTGGTGGGCAAGCCATCCAGACCCCGCTGGGTGGAAGTGTTCGTCGGGTCCCCGGTGGATGACCTCATCCGGAACAGCGGAGACATCGACATCTACGTCATCACCGGGGAGGCAGCGACGCCGACCCCGAAGCCCAGCCTCCGTTCCCGCATCACCAGCCCCCTCCGCAACTACCTGCTGAGCATCCTGGCGGTGGCCGTCTCCACCACCGTGGCGGGGGTGGTGTTCCGGCGCACGGAGTTGGCTGACATCGTGATGGTCTATCTGCTCGGAATCCTCATCGTCGCCACCCGGTTCGGCCGGGGCCCTTCCTTTCTCGCCTCCCTGCTGAGCGTGGCGGCCTTCGACTTCATCTTCGTCCCCCCGTATTTCACCTTCGTCGTCTCGGACTTCCGCCACGTCGGAACCTTCTTTGTCATGCTGCTCGTGGGTGTGGTCATCGGGAACCTCACGGAACGGATCAAGGCCCAGGCCCGCCTGGCGCGGGGCCGGGAACAGCGTACCCAGGCCCTCTACCGCCTGGGCCAGGAATTGGCCCAAAGCGCCGGGTCCACCGCCCTGGTCGCCTCGGCCATCCAGACCATAGCCGCCCAATTCCACAGTCACGCGGTGGTGCTCCTGCCCGGCTCCAGCGGCCGCTTGGAGATGCCCAACCACCAACTGGGCTTTCCCTTGAACGACCAGGAGCGTGGCGTCGCCCAGTGGGTCTTCGAGCATGGTGAGCCGGCGGGTCTCGGCACCCAGACCCTGCCCGGTGCCCGGGCCACCTACCTCCCTCTCCGCGGGTCCACGGGAACCCTGGGCGTCATGGGTGTGTTGCCGGATGGCAGCCCCCAGTGGACCGAGCCAGATCAGCACCAGCTCCTGGAGGCCTTCGCCAACCAGACCGCCCTGGCGCTGGAGCGGACCCTGCTCGCCGAGCAGGGTCAAGCAGATCGGCGCCGGGCCGACGAAGAGCGCCTCCGCAACGCCCTGCTCAGTTCCGTTTCACATGACCTTCGGACCCCCCTCGGCGTGATTACCGGGGCCGTGAGTACTGCCCTGGAAACGCCGGATCTCTCCGAGGCTGCCCGCCGGGACCTCCTGACCACCGCCCAGGAAGAGGCCCAGCGACTGCATCGCCTCGTCAGCAACCTGCTGGACATCACCAGGTTGGAGTCGGGAACCATCGACCTGAACAAGGAGTGGGTCCCCATGGAGGAGGTGGTGGGGTCCGTCTTGAACCGCAAGGAGCTGGGGGCCGATGCCTCGCGAGTCATCACCCGGCTTCCAGAACATCTGCCCCTGGTGGCCCTGGATCCAGTGCTCATGGAGCAGGTGCTTCTGAACCTCCTGGACAACGCCTTGAAGTATTCCCCCCCGGGAACCCCGGTGGAGATCAAGGCTTGGGCCACGGAGCGGTTCCTCACCCTTCTGGTCGCCGATCAGGGCCCAGGCATCGCCGCCGGGGAGGAGGACCGGATCTTCGAGAAGCTCGCTCGCGGCAACGCCGCCGCAGGCCGACCCGGAGCTGGCCTGGGGTTGGCCATCTGCCGAGGCATCGTCACCGCCCACGGAGGTACCATTCAGGCCGCCAACCATCCCCAGGGCGGCGCCCAGTTCCTGGTCGCCCTGCCCCTCGGCAAGCCCCCCCTGCTCCCGGAAGAAACGCCATGACCGCTCCCTCACCCCAGGTGCTGCTGGTGGAGGACGAACCTCAGATGCGTCGCTTCCTCCGCGTTGCCCTGGAGGGTGCAGGCTACCGCTACCTGGAAGCCGCCACCGGGCAGGAGGGCCTGAATCTCGCGGCCCAGCATCGCCCCCAGGTGATCCTGCTGGACCTGGGGCTTCCCGACATGGATGGCCTGGATGTGATGGCCCACCTCCGGGAGTGGTGTCAGGCGCCGGTCATCGTGATCTCCGCCCGGGGCCAGGAGGCGGACAAGGTGAAGGCCCTCGACTTCGGCGCCGACGACTACCTCACCAAGCCCTTTGGAACCAGCGAACTGCTCGCCCGGATCCGCGTCGCCCTGCGCCATGCCGATCCCGGAGCCGCAGAGGAGCCAGTGTTCACCCTCGGCCGATGGCGCGTGGACCTGGCCAAGCGGCAGGTCCTGGTGGATGGCCAGGAGGTCCATCTCACCCCGCTGGAATACAAGCTGTTCATCACCCTCATCCGCCACGCCGGGAAGGTGGTCACCCACCGGCAGCTGCTGAAGGAAGTCTGGGGGGGCGTCGCCGGGGCCCAACCCCTCTACCTGCGCGTCTACATGACCCAGCTCCGCCACAAGCTGGAGCTGGAACCCTCGCGGCCAACCTACCTGCAGACCGAACCTGGGGTGGGCTACCGGCTCCGCACAGAAGAGTAGTCCCTCCTTTGATCTGGTGTTGGGTGAGACGCACACCATTCCTGCTGGCGCATGCCTGACTCCTTCATCTACTCTTGATCAGACCACCGGAGCCTATCTGTCGAATCCGCACTCCAAGGGGCTGGACCTCAAAGGTTTCATGCTCAGGATTGACCGCCTCGATGCGATCGGCCGCCTGCAGCAGGCGGAGTCGAACATCAAATTCCTGACGCATCGGGTTGAGGAATTGAGCCTGCTGGATTCGGTCACCGGGTTGCCCAACCACCGGCACTTCGCGGATCGATTGTCCCAGGCTCTGGTGTTGGCCCAGCGCCATGGGCACATCGTGAGCGTTCTGTTCCTCGACCTCGATCGGTTCAAGCGGGTCAACGATCTGGTCGGGCACACCGGAGGCGATGAGGTTCTCAAACAGGTGGGATGCCGTCTCCAGGGGGCCCTTCGCCAAGGCGATACCATGGCCTCCATGGGAGGTGGCCGGTTCATCATCCTGCTCCAGGAAATCAAAGATGTCCTGGATGCCGCGAAGGTGGGGCAGAAGCTGCTGGGGGCCGTCAATGCCCCCCTCCATTTAAGCTCCCGTGAGCTGTTCCTCACCGCCAGCCTCGGCGTCTGCGTCCATCCCCAGGACGGACTGGATGCCCAGGAGCTGGAATCCCACGCCGAATCGGCCATGTATCGAGCCAAGGAGCGCGGAGGCGATCGCATCGAGTGCTACACGACCACGCTCAACGAAGTGTCCCTCGAGCGCCAGGAGATGGAAGGCTGCCTGCGGGAAGCGCTGAAGAACGGTGAGCTGCAAATGTACTATCAGCCCCAGTTCCGGATGGATGGCCGTCTCACGGGTGCGGAAGCGCTGCTGCGGTGGAATCACCCCCTCCTGGGCGCCGTCCCCCCAACCAAGTTCATCCCCATGGCGGAAGAAAGCCGCCTCATCCTCCCCATCGGAGAGTGGGCCCTTCGCGAGGCCTGTGGGCAGATGGCCAAGTGGAACACCATGAGCCCCCATCCCCTGCAGATCGCCGTGAACGTGTCGGTGCTCCAGTTCGCCAACGGAGATTGGGACACCTGCGTAGCAAGAACGCTGCTTGAGACGGGGCTCGACCCCACCTGCCTCGAACTGGAACTGACCGAAAGCATGGTCATGCGCCAGGGACACGAGGACCTGGTCCCCCTTCACCGGCTGCGCGAGATCGGTGCGAAGATCGCCATCGACGATTTCGGCACGGGCTACAGCTCTCTGAGCTACCTCCAGAGGCTCCCCATCACGACCCTGAAACTCGACCAGTCCTTCACCTCGATGCTGCAGAATGAAGATCCGAAAACGTCTTCTGAGAACATCGTCCGGGCCATCATCCAGCTCGCCCATAGCCTGCACCTGTCCGTGGTGGCCGAGGGCGTCGAAACCGAGGGGCAACGGGACATGCTTGAGTTGCTTGGTTGCGACTGCCTGCAGGGTTTCCTGCTGGGGCGACCGCTCCCGGCTGATGCCTTTGAAGCCATGCTGGAGTTCGTATCCACCAAGGCCTTTCTCAAGAGGGCCACGGAGACGCAGGAAGCAGTCAGGGTCCCCCGGTCGACCCCGAATGGCCGCGCGCGGGGATCCCAGTAGGCACCCACCGGTCTGCGGCTCAGATCACCAGGCAAGGTTGCCACATCCGGGTCATCCAGACTTGGCTGCCCCTTCGCGGGCGCTCTTCTTGCGCCGCGAAGCTCGCTCATCAAACGAACATGAACGGCGGGTCGATCCAGACCTGTCGCTCATGCTGGCGGTTAAATCTCAGGGTTGTCAGTTCCAGACATTCCCGCTGGCGGTGTGGTCCTGTCCATGGCACGTAAGAGCGCAACCACCCCGGCCGATGGTGGCGTTCACGGTGTAGGTGAGGGCCCCGGTGGCCGGCTGGGCGCCGCCGCCGAACTTGATGGTGTCGCTGGAGAGCTGGTCCGGCGTGATGCGGACGGCGGAGGTATCCAGGTACTTCCAATGGTCGATGGCGCCCTGCTTGTTCTGGGTCATGTCGTGGCAGTAGTCGCAGGTGGTGTTGTGGGCCCCGGGGTTGTTGTGCCGGCCCGTGGCGTCGTTGTATTGGGTGGCGGTCGAGGTGATCTTGTGGCAGGCGATGCAGTAGGTGGTGGCATTCACAGGGTTGGTGCCCGCCTGCCAGCCTGGCGTGGTCTGGCCGCCGTGGCAGCTCACGTTGGAGCAGGTGAAGGCCGTGGCGCTAGCGGTGAATCCTGCGGCACCGGATTGGGCGTTAAAGGAGGGAATGATGGACACCGAGGCGGGACCGGCCACGGGGTGGGGCGTGAGGCGCTTGTTGGCATTGCTGTAGTGGGTATTGGCCGAATCACCGGGCACCGAGCCCACATGGCAGGCTTCACAAACCGAGGCCGATAGGGCCGCGGGAAGGGCCGGTGTCGTCCGGGTGAAGGTCAGCAGGGAGAGGTGCGTCGGGTGCGCGCCCTGGAGGTTCGGCCAGGCATTGCCGGTCGGTCCTTGGGTCTTGAAGTTGGTACCGACATGGCAGGAGAGGCAGGTGCCGGCCCCGGTGGCCACCGCGGTGGGATCCGCCAGGGTATGGCAGACGTTGCAGGTCGGGCCGGTCTTGGCGGAGACGCCTCCCTGGTCATGGCAGGTGAGGCACTCCCCGTTGAACTGGGCCAGCGTCAGGGTCTGGTGATGGTTGCCACCGGTACTGACATCCGTGCTGAGGAAGGGCACGGGGTGCGCCACTCCCGAT
>JANYAZ010000290.1 GCA_025361045.1 Geothrix sp.
GCGGTTGCGGGCGGGATCCGCGCGATCGCGTGGCCGTCCGCCCGCAACCGCTGGCCAAGCGAAGCTCGTTCGGACGGGCCTCTCTGTGTCCTCCGTGCCTCCGTGGTGAATCCTTAACGATTGAATGCGAACCGGTATGAAGGTTCCGCTTACGGCTTTGGATAGACGCGGAGCCCCGTCCACTTTTTGAGGATCACCTTGCCGGGCGCGAAACCCCTGGGCTTGCTGATGTCGGCGATGCGGGCGAGGTGGACCTCCACCTTGCCGCCGTCCCGGGCCTTGCTGTGGTAGGCCGCCAATTCCGCGGCGCGCTCGATCACGGTCCGGGGCAATTCACTCAACTTGTCCGGATTGCGGATGACCACATGGCTGCCGGGATGGCTGGCCACATGCAGCCAGAAGTCGAGGTTGTCGGCCACCTTGAAGGTGAGCTGGTCGTTCTCGGCGTCCCCCTTGCCGATCAAGACTTCGAAACCGTCCACCATGACGCTGCGGAAGGCGACGCCCTTGCCGTCCTTGCGCTTGCCACCCTTCTGCTGTCCTTCCTCCCCCATCCGTTTCGTCCCCTTGTCTTTGGTTGAAGCCTTCCCCCTTGGTTGTCTCGCAGGCGGCAACTCCGGTGCAAGGCCTTCCGCTTCCAAGGCCGCCCGCTGGAGCCACGCAACTCGCTCCCGCGCCAGCTCGGCTTCGAGTTCCGAGACCCTCGCCAGGCCACGCTCGGCTTTCTTGGCGGCCTTGAACCAGTCCTGGACCGCCTCTTCGATGGAGGTCCCATCCGGCAGCAGCATCCGTTGTCCATCCAGCAAGACCACCTCGCGCGTGACCCCCTTCAGCCGGTAGAGCTCCGCCGACACCTGTCGCGCCTGCTCCTTGAGCGGGAGCAGCGCCTCGTGCCTGACACGGTCCCGGGTCAGGGCCTGGGCCAGCCGGTCCAAGCGTCCGGACTCGGCCTGCCGTCGGCGCTCCGCCGCGGCCTTGGCGGGTCCCAGGATCAGCGCCTCGGCCCGTCCTTCGGACCAGGTGCGGTGCCTGGCCAGCAGCCCCCCCTCACCCTCCAGCACCTCGGGAAGGATTCCCGCCAGGGCGGCGTCCAGCTGCTCACCCCACCGTTCCCGCCAGCGACAGAAGGGGGGTGGATCCTCGCTGGGGGTGGGCGCAGCCATCGGAAAAGGGGTGCCCAATCCCAGCCGGGGCACCTGAGTATCCAGGCCGTCCACGCGGATGCCCGGTCGGCCTGGAATGGCCTGGAAGGCCAGCCGCAGCGTCTCCAATCGTCCCGTGATGGCGCGCCGCTGGAAGTGGAGCCCAAGCCAGCGCTCCCGTGGATCCCCCTCCACGGCCCGCAGTCGGGCCCCCTGGAACCAGGGACTCCAGAGTTTTTCGCTGCCTTTGGGAGCTTCGGCCTGCAGCCGTTTCCAGGCCACATGATCGGTACCCAGCAGCCACAGTTCCGGCTTCGGCTGCAGCAGAAGCACCCAGCCTTCCGAAGCCTTCCGGCCGGCCCACCGCAAGCCCAGGGCCCGGCCCGAGGCCCAGATGGCCTCCACCGGCAGGTCCCCGCGTTCCCGCAGCCAGGCACGGGTCAGGGCGAGCAGCAGTGGGGCATCCATGGCTATCGTTTCTCCATGCTCAGAGGCTCTTCCCTTGTCGATTTCCGAGGTCAGCGGTCATGATGGGGCGTACTCCTTGCTTCAGCATCCCATGGGCATGCCTTCCCCCGAGGGTCCCTTCAACTCATGCTGCGGACCACCTTGATCGATAAACGGTACTTATGACATCTGCCACGCCCAAGGGTCCCCAACCGCTCCAGGTCCTCCTGGTGGATGACAACCCCATCCAGCTGAGCCTCCTGCGGCACCTCTTCCAGCGCCACGGCCACCTCACCATCGAGGCCCGCAACGGTGCCGAGGCCCTCATCGTCCTGGCCACGGAATTTCCGGACGTGGTGGTGAGCGACTGCGTCATGCCCTTGCTGGATGGCTACCAGTTCTGCCGTCTGGTGAAGGATGATCGGGCCACCCGCCACCTGCCCGTCCTGCTTCTCACCGCCCAAGGGGCCGGGCTCGCCCGCTTCTGGGCCAAGACCTGTGGCGCGGATCGATTCCTGGTGAAGGGCCGGGATCTCGATCATGTGGTGGAAGTGGCCGTGGCCCTGGCCGAGCAGTCCTCCCGCCCCCATACCGCACACGCCGTGCCCAAGCTGGCCCAGGAGAATTTCGGGGTGGACGCCATCCAACGGCGGCTGGCCCTGGCCCTTGAGCAACGCCTCATCGAAACCGCTTTGCGGGACTCCATCGCCCGGCTTTACACGGCGGATCACGACACCTCGCGGCTCATCCAGGGCTTCATCGAAATCCTCCAGGAGCTCGTCCTGCCGGGTGCCTTGCTGGTCGCCTATCTCGGAGAGGAAGGCCTCTGGTGCCATGGCGTTCACGGATCTTCTGCAAGCGCCGAGGACCGGCAGGCGCTCGAAAAGGCCATCACCGAGCAGGGCGTCATCCAGTCCACGCCCGATTGCCACTGGCATCCCGCGGCCGACGATGATGAACGCCGCCGCAGCCTTCGGGATCCCCTGCTCCGGGTCTTCCCGGCTACCACTCCCGGCTATCCGGTGGTGGGTGCCCTGGCCTTTCTCACCGAGCGCCGAGCGGCAGAGGATTTCGAACGCCTTTTCGAAATTGCCGCGGAGGAACTCGGCCGCCTGCTGAGCCTCGAGGATTCCCGGCTGCGCCTCTACCACCAGGCCATTCGTGATCCGCTGACGGGCCTCTACAACCGGAAGCACATCCTCGACATGCTGGGCATGGAACTCGACCAGTGCGGGCGCTTCGAGCAGGGGTTGTCGATCATGCTCGTGGACCTCGACCACTTCAAGGCCGTCAACGACCGCTTCGGTCACGCCGCCGGAGACCAGGTGCTGAGCGTATTGGCTCAGCGCATGGCCTTCGGGCTCCGCAAAGTGGATCAGCTCGGCCGCATCGGCGGCGAGGAATTCCTGATCTACTGCCCCCAGACCGACATCGAGGGGGCCCGGGCCATGGCCGAACGCCTGCGTGAGCATGTGGTGATCGATCCCATTCCCAGCCTGCCCGCGAGTGACCGGGTGTCACTGAGCATCGGCCTTTCCAGCTGGGAAGGACCTGAAGACACCCCGGAACGCCTGCTGTCCCGAGCCGACAAGGCGCTCTACCGGGCCAAGGCCGAGGGACGGAATCGCGTCGTCGGCTGAGCCCATCCAGGCCCTTGACAGGCCCTGGGCGACGATCACATGATTCCATACGCTTCCGTATGGAGTCGCCATGGAACCCCAGGTCCCGCAGGATCCCTTCGCCCCGCAAGAGCTCGCTGAACGCGTGGCCCGTCTGGAAGCCCAGGTGGCCTGGCTGCTGCAGCGGCAACAGGCTCCCACCCCTCAGGCGCCGGCCCCCACCCAGGCCGCGGTTCGCCCCTTGCCTCGCCCGATCATCCGCCCAGCCACCCCCCGCAAGGAAATCTCCCCCGTGGTGTGGATCGCCGGCATCGGCGCTTCGATCTTCCTGCTCGGCACCATCTTCTTCTTCCGCTGGGCCATCCAGCAGGGCTGGGTGGGTGCAGAGCTGCGCTTCATCCTCGGCCTGCTGGTGGGTGGCGCCATCGCGGCCTTCGCTGCGAAGCTGATCCTGGGCGACAGCCGCGGCCTGGGCGTGGCCCTGCTGCTGGCGGGACTCGGCACCCTGCAGTTCACCTTCCGCGCGGGCGCCATGGAGTACCACTTCTACGCCGCGCCACTGGGCCTCGCGGCCACGGCCCTCGTCACCCTGGTCGCGGGCGGTCTCGCCGCCCGGGCTCGCAGCGGGAGTGCCCTCACCGTCGCGCTGGTGTCGGGCCTGGTCGCGCCCCTGGTCTTCAGCCAGGGCGGGCATCACGAGGTGGCCCTGACGGTGTATCTGGCCGTACTTATGGCGGCCGCACTGGCCGTGCCCTACCTCGCCCGCTCGGGCGGCTCCTGGCATGGAGCCCGCTGGACGGCCCTCATCGGCGTCTGGCTCCTGCTGCTGCCGGCCTGCGCCGAGGTCATGAAGGCCGACGCCGCCACCCTCGCCATCCTCCTCCTCGTCCACCTGGTGCTCGCGGGACTCTGGGCCTGGTTACCCGGTACCGAGGAGGTCCCGGGCACACCAACCGTACTGTGGCTCGTGGCCTCCATCCTGGCCACCACCTACGGTTGGCTGCTCTGGAAACAGATGGGGCTCGCCGTTGAAACCTTCGCCTTGCCGGTGATCGTCATGGCGGCCCTGAATCTGGCCCTGGTGCAGCCCCTGCGGCGGCGCATGGACAGTCGCCGCGCCGACTGGGGCCTGCTGGCCCTGGCGGCCGGGCACCTGGCCCTCGCGGTGCCGGTGGCTCTGGCCTGGCGCTGGGTGGGACCCCTCTGGGGCAGCTTCGCCCTGGGTCTCGCCTGGGCCTCCCTCAAAGCCGAAGACAGCGCCTTCTCCGAAGAGGCCGCCGCCTTGCGCTGGCTGGCCGCGGCCCTGGCCCTGGCCACCACCTTGCGCTGGGCCTTCCATGGCCTCGATGGACTCTTCTTCCGCAGCCAGACCTTCACCCCCTTCCTCAACCCGGCCTTCGCAGAAGGGGCTCTGGCCTCCGCGGCCTGGTGGCTGTTAACCCGGCGTGGCGGTCCCCTTGGTCTGATCTCCTTCCTGGACCTGGAGGTAACCGCCAACGTGACCCTGGCCTTCGAAGCGGCCCGGCTGATACAGCGGTTCCAGGCACCGGGAGCCTACGGCTACGGCCCCTCCCGGGCGGCTTCCATCGCCATGACCCTGGTCTGGGCCCTCTCCGGGGCCTGGCAGTGGATGCGCGGCCTCGGCCAGCGGGATGCCGCGCGTCAGGCCCTGATGATCGCGGGCTATGCCTGGATGGGCATCGCCAGTTTCAAGCTCATCGTGGCGGACCTGGACCACGCCGACACGCCGCTGCGCGCCTTGGCCTTCCTGGGCGTCGGCGGCATCGGCATGGCCGCGGCCAGTCTCGCCAACCGCAAGCGCCACGAGGATCCGTCATGAAACGAGCTGCCGCCCTGCTCGTTTTGCTCGCCCTGGCCTGCTCACGCGAGGACCGCGCCTCCCTGCACCGGCGCCCCATCGCACCGGCGCAATCCAGCGGATGGGCGCGGTTGAATTTCGATGCTGAGGCCCAGCGTCAGAAGCGGGGGGCCTGGATCGGGGATGCCGCCGGCCGGAGCATCCCCTTCCTGGAGGCCCGCGAAGGCCTGTGGGAATCGCGTACGCTGCCACTGGAAAACCTGCTCACAGGCAGGGACCCGGAAGGCCGTCCCACCGTGGAGTTTACGCTGAAGCTGCCGGAGGGCTGGCAGGTGGGCGAGCGGGAATCGCTGAAGCTCGACTTTGATCTCGAAGGTCGAGCTCCCTGGGTCACGCAGGTGAAAGCCGAGCGGCAGCGCGAGGGGGGTGGCTTCATCGCCTACGATCCCGCATCGCCCTTGCATCTCTACGACCTGTCGCCTTCCGGCAGCCGCCGCAGCCTCGACCTGCCCTGGGATGGCCAGCGCTACCGCCTGACCCTGCTCGTGTCCCAGGGTGAAGCCCCGCGGATCCGCGGCCTCTCGGCCCGCGCGGAAACGCGACCCGAAGCCCTGGAAGCGGAGCTGGCCCTCGAGGGCACGCTCACCGCCGAGCCCGGCAAGCCCCGTACCTGGCGGTTGACCCTGCCTGACACCGATCGCATCGTGGGCCTGGACCTGCTGCTGGCGCCTCCCGCGGCACCCCTGCGACCGGACATCCGCATCGGTGAAAGCCCCGAGGAGGATCGTGTTTGGAGCTGCAGTGACCTGGTGTGGAACCTCCCGGCGCTGAACACCAGGGCGACCCGCCTGGCCCTCGCGCCCGTGCAGGCGAAGACCCTCACCCTCACGTTGCCCGAAGGTGCCACGCCCCAGAGCCTGCGGGTTCTCGTGCGCCGCGAGGCCCTGATCTTCCCCGCGGAGGCTGGACAGGCTTACGCCCTGCACCTCGGTGGTGAAGCCAAACCAGCCCCTGGCAGCCTCGGCGCCCTGCCCTCCATCCGCACCCTGGCCAGTCGAGCGCCCCTCAGCCTTGGCCCCCGTGAATCGGATGATCAGGGCCTCCCCCGCCGCGAAGGTGCTGATCAACGCGCGCGGCCCTGGATGCCGTGGGTGGCAGGATTGGCGCTGCTGGTGCTGGGAGCAGTGGCTTGGCGGCTATTCCGGCAGGAGAAGGACCTCGCAGAATGAGGTTTCAAGGAGTCCTGATCTCGGCCTTATTACTGATGCTTCTGGCCTGTCGTTCACCTTTGACAGAGGTTCATTCCGGTCGGGAAGGGCCCGTCTTCTC
>JANYAZ010000044.1 GCA_025361045.1 Geothrix sp.
GAGAACCGCAAATCGCGGACCTCCCATGGCGGCGTCAGACCGAGTGCAACAGTGAAGAGGGCGTTGGGATCCATCCCTCCATCATCCCTGTTGGCAGGCAAGCCCGGCTACGGCCTACCCACCTGAAATGGAAAGGAACCAGAAAAAGGACCAGTCGCTGATTCGGAGGCCTCATATTATCGCGGGCTGAATCACTACCTTTTGAGGGCGGTACCCGATACCGCCATGGATATTCTCGAAGTGGGATGTGCCGAGGGGCGGCTTGGTGCAGCACTGAAAGAATTGCGGCCCGGGAGGCGGGTGTATGGGATCGAGCGAGAGACCGAAGTGGCTGCCCGTGCGGCTGAGCGGTTGGACCAGGTCTACACCATGGATTTGGAACAGGACTTGATCGGGATCGAACGTGAAAGCCTGGATGCCATTTTGTTCGGGGATGTCCTGGAGCATCTGCGGGATCCCTCCTTTGTACTCAAGGGGATGCTGCCGCTCCTGCGTGCAGATGGACGGATTTACTGTTGCATCCCAAACGTCCAGCATCATTCCGTAGTGACGCCGCTTATCTGCGGGGAATTCCAATATCAGAAGGCCGGTCTCCTGGATTCAACTCACCTTCGCTTCTTCACTTGGGCGAGCTTCACCCGCTTGTTACTAGACGCGGGCTTTGCGCCGAACATCTTGGAGGCGATTACCAGCCCTATTGCCGATGCGCTCATGAATGCTTACCGGCCGCTCCTGGAGGCCCTCGGGACCGACATAGAGCGGAGTCGCGGCGAGTTGTCGGCCTATCAATGGATTTTCGAGGGTCGGCTTCTGGGTTGGGACAAGAATCCAGAGCCTAGGAGGATTTCCTTCATCGCTTGCGTCAACGACGAATGCCAGCTCATGGAAAATCTCGCCGCTTCACCTTGCTTCCAGGGCTCTCGCCCTCAGGAGCTCATTCTCGTCCGAGGCGCCCCGAGTGCCGCGGAAGGACTGAGGGCCGGGCTTGAACGTGCGAGTCACGAACTTGTCGTACTGGTGCATCAAGATGTATATCTTCCTGATGGGTGGGATTCCCGATTTTTCCAGCAATGGGATCAGGCTGAAGCCCGGTTCGGTGACATCGGTGTGGCCGGGGTATACGGCGTATCCTTTGACGACACAAATCCGGGCCAGTCGCTTCGCTTCGGTCGTGTGGTCGATCGCCAGAGGTTGCTGTGGGAGGCTCCCAACCTTCCGGCTCAGGCCGAAACCCTTGATGAAGTGGTTCTGGCTTTTCGGGTGGATAGCGGCATCAGGCTTGATCCTGCCCTGGGGTTCCATTTGTATGGGGCAGACCTAGCCCTTCAGGCCCGGGAACAAGGGAGGGCGGCCGTTGTGTTGGATGCACCTTGCTTCCATTGTTCCAGGACTGCCGGCAGCCTGCCCAAGGCTTTCAGCCAGAGCGCGCAACTATTCCATGAAAAATGGGCACCTAGAATGCCTGTGGCAACTTCTTGCATGGTCTTCAGTTAATCGACATCCCACCCTCTTGTCGCCCTGTTACATCATCGGTATTGAATTGATCAATTGAAGACATGAAGACACACTGCCAACCGCCCCCATCAGTAGTGTCCAGAAGTTTCTGTAAGTCCTCGATGGTAGGTGGATCGCAGTGAATGCAGGGGGTCAGCGAAGGGAGGGCGGAGCCCGACCGAAGCTGACCCCCTGCGGCGCGTTGTTCATGCTCCCTCCGGCTTCAGCCATGTGATGCCGGTCCAGCGTTCGTGCTGCTCCATGAGCAACGCCCCGTAGAGGCGGTCCCGGCTGGCAGGGTTGGGCCAAATGCGGACCGTCCGCCCCCGGCGCTTCAGTTCCTGGTTCACCCGCTCCATATGGTTGGTCGTCCGCAGGCGCTTCCGGTGGCCGGCGGGGACGTTGAGGACGGCCAGAACCGAGTCGAAGTGGTCCTCCAGATAGGCCACCACCTTGGGATACTTCTTCCCCCAGTGCTTCTCCAGCAGGGCCCTCTCCTCCTCGGCCCGCTCCCGGCTGCTGGCCTGGAGGATCATCCGCAGGTCCTCGCAGAGGGCGCCCTTGTCCATCTCCCGGGCCAAGTCGAGGGCTCGCCGCATGACCATTGGCCGAAGGCCAATAGGGCCGCATGCGAAGCATGGCGGGGCCGGAGGCCCGAGGGCGAAGCCCGAGCCAAGTGGGTCTGGCACTCCTGCCACATGGACCCGGGGAAGGCCGCCTCGATGCCCTT
>JANYAZ010000053.1 GCA_025361045.1 Geothrix sp.
GAGGGCACCCAGTGGTGCGCGGCCCTGACCGCCATCCTCACGGGCGATGCCTACGCCGCCAGTGCCGAGATGGCCCGCGAGTTGGGGCCCTTCCCCGGCTACCAGAGGAATGCCGACCACATGCTGCGGGTGATCCGCAACCACCGCCGCGCCGCCTACAGTGCTCCGGCTTCTGAATATGAGCAGCTCTCCATCCGCCCTCAGGGCCTCCACGGCGCCGGTGTGCCCAAACGCATCGTCGAGGCCGCCCGCGAGAGTTGGGACACGGCCCTCACCTATGGTGAGCAGTGGGGTTTCCGCAACGCCCAGGTGACCGTGCTGGCGCCCACAGGCACCATCGGCCTGCTCATGGACTGCGACACCACTGGCGTTGAGCCTGACTTCGCCCTGGTGAAGTTCAAGAAGCTCGCTGGCGGCGGCTACTTCAAACTGGTGAACCGCGCCATTCCCGAAGCCATGGCCCGCCTGGGCTACTCCCCCAAACAGATCCAGGAGATCGAGCGTCATGTGGTGGGTTGGCTCCAGATCACGGACGAAACCCCGGGCATCACCCGCAGCATGCTGAAGGGCAACGGCTGGGCGGATGAGGAGATCGCCCTCGTGGAGCAGAAGCTCCCCACCGCCTTCGATCCGGCCTACGCCGTCGACGTCGATCGACTGAAGAACGATTTCACTCCCGAACAGGTGGAGACCTTTCTCCTGGCCCTCAGCGGCAGCATGACCGTGGAAGGCGCGCCCCACCTCAAGGACGAGCACCTGCCCATCTTCGACTGCGCCAACCGCTGCGGTCGCACCGGTCGCCGCTACATCGCCCCCATGGGCCATCTGCGCATGATGGGCGCGGCCCAACCCTTCCTCAGCGGCGCCATCAGCAAGACCATCAACCTGCCGGCCGAAGCCACCGTGCCCGAAATTGGCAGCATCTACGAAGCCAGCTGGCAGCTCATGCTGAAGGCCGTAGCGCTCTACCGGGATGGCTCGAAGATGAGCCAGGCCATGGCCACCAACCTGGACCTGCTGGACGGCGTTGATACGCTCATGGACGACCAGGCCACCGCCACGGAAAAGGTTCCGGCTGTCGCCCAGGCGATGACTTCTCAGTTGGCCCAGCAGCTGGTGCGCACCTATCGCCGGCGCATGCCCAACCGCCGCGGCGGCTACACCCAGGCCGTCAGCGTGGGCGGCACCAAGATCTACCTGCGCACCGGCGAATATGAAGATGGCAGCCTTGGCGAAATCTTCCTCGACATCCACAAGGAGGGTGCCGCTTTCCGGGCCGTGCTCAACTGCTTCGCCATCGCGGTGAGCATGGGGCTGCAGCATGGCGTGCCACTTGAAGAGTTCTGCGATGCCTTCCTCTTCACCCGCTTCGAACCAGGCGGCATGGTCACGGGCAGCGACACCATCAAGCTCAGCACCAGCCTCATCGATTTCGTCTTCCGCGAGCTGGCCATCAGCTACCTGGGCCGCTACGACCTGGCCCATGTCGAACCCGAACAACTCACCAACGCGACCACCGGCCTGCGTCCCAACAGTCAGGCGCCGGGCCTCACCAACCTGCCCAGCCTACCCACAGGCACGCCCCTGCCCTTCCCCGAGTCCACGCCTCACGGCTCGGGGGTCGCCCCTGCTGCTCCGGTCCCCCAGCTGGTCCCAGTCCTGGTGGCCGTTTCCGGCGCCCGGGCTTCAGTGTCGGCGGCTCAGGCCGCCCGCGAAAAGGGCTACACCGGCGATCCCTGCCCTGAGTGCGGCCACCTCACCCTGGTCCGCAACGGCGCCTGCATGAAGTGCCAGACCTGCGGAGCCACGACGGGCTGCAGCTAGGCGATCGATTCTCTTAGAGGTCAGGAACATCATGAAGAAGGGCGGGAGTGATCCCGCCCTTCATTATATTTGATCAACGGTATGGACACTCGGATACGCAGGCCAAAAGCCACCACGACAACTGCCCGTGGTGAAGGGCCCTGGATTGGTGCTGCCTAGTGCTTGTCGTGCCCCTTGTGCTCGTCGTGCTCGTCCCGGTCACGCTTCTCGCGCTTCTCCTCGCCCTTGTGCTTGCCGTTGTCGTGGCGGTCCCGCTTGGGTTGCCGCTCGACGCGCCGACCTTCCCGCGGGGAGCGGGGTTGTGTGCGGGAGGGCTCGGGCTTCTT
>JANYAZ010000095.1 GCA_025361045.1 Geothrix sp.
CGGGGGGTGCCGTAGCACACGGCCACGAGGACCATGGTGTCGCCCTGGCGGACGACGACGGCGCCGTGGGCCTGCTTGGCGATGCGGCCGGTCTCGATGGAGATGGGCGTACCGCCCAGGTCCACCGAGACGGTGGTGGGAGTGAATTTCAAAGCGTTCATGCAGTCTCCCGGGCCCTCGGGCCCGCGGTGGCTCCCCCAGATCCCGGGTACCGACCCAGGTCTCCTGCGATCGCTCCATGAAACCCGTCCGCCGAGTCCTGGATCAGGAGGGGGAGGTGGGCTTCCTGCAGAGGTCGCCGCCGAAGGGGAGCAGGTGAAAATCGGCTTGGTCAGTGTAACACGGGGGGCAGATTCAGCCCTTTCGGCTGCCGGCGGCATAGACCGGGTGGGAACCGGACTTCCGCCGGTTCAGGAAATCCTCGCCAAACCGCCCGAGGCCGATGGGTGAGGGCACGTAGGTGGGGATGATGTCGCGCAGCAGGCGGAGGACCTCTGTCTGGCGCTGGCCGTCGGGGAGCAGGACCGCGGCTCGCAGGCTCTGCATGCAGGTGGCGAGGTCGCAGGTTCCGGCAGGGCCAGGGCTGGCCTCGAAGACCTTGGGATGCACATCCGTGCGGGACTGCTCGCCCTCGGTGAAGAGCTCCTCGTAAAGCTTTTCGCCCGGGCGCATGCCCGTGAACTGGATCTCGATGTCCTGGCCGGGGGTCAGTCCCGACAGGCGGGCCATGTCCTCGGCCAGGTCCACGATCCGCACGGGGTTACCCATGTCCAGGACATAGACCTGGCCGTTGGCTCCCAGGATGCCTGCCTGCAGCACCAGCTGGCTGGCCTCGGGGATGGTCATGAAATAGCGGGTCATGGCGGCATCGGTCACGGTGATGGGGCCGCCGGTCCGGATCTGTTCGCGGAAGATGGGCACCACGCTGCCCCGGCTGCCCAGGACATTGCCGAAGCGGACGCTGACGAAGCGCGTCCCTTTGGGCGCACGGTCGGAGGCGGCCGTCACCAGATGCTCGGCCACCCGCTTGGTGGCGCCCAGCACGTTGGTGGGGTTGACGGCCTTGTCTGTGGAGATGTTCACGAAGCTCTGCACACCCACGCGGAGGGAGGCTTCCACCACGTTCTGGGTGCCGAAGATGTTGTTCTCGACGGCCTCACCGGGATGGACTTCCAGGTAGGGCACATGCTTGTGGGCGGCGGCATGGAAGACCACATCGGGCTGCCAGCGATCGAACACCTGGGCCAGGCGGTGGGGGTTGCGGATGTCGCAAAGCTCCAGGGCAAGGGGTTGCGCCGGGAAGATGGCCCGCAGGGCGCGCTCGGATTCCCACAGGCTGTTCTCGCCCCGGCCCAGCAGGATGATCCGCGCGGGCCGGAAGGTGGCCACCTGCCGGGCGATCTCGCTGCCGATGGAGCCGCCCCCGCCCGTGATGAGCACGACAGCGTCTTCCAGGGCCACGCTCAGCGAGCTCTGGTCCAGCTGGACGGGGTCGCGCCGGAGCAGATCCTCGATGGAGACGCTGCGCAATTCGGGCTTCCAGGTTCGGGGCCCCAGCAGATCGTAGATGCCCGGCACCGTCTTCAGCAGGACCCCGGTGGGGCGGAGGATGTCATGCAGGGAGCGGATCACCTCGCCCGAGGCGCTGGGAATGGCCAGGATGACCTGGGTGATGCCTTCCTCCTGGATGATCTGGGCCAGCTGAAAGGAGGTGCCCAGCACGGGGATGCCCTGAATGCGGATGCCCTGCTTATCCAGCGCATCATCCACAAAGCCCACAATTTGGCTGCCCAGCTCCTGATGGCGATGGAGCTCCTGGGAGATCAGCAGGCCTGCGCGGCCCGCGCCGACGATCAGGGTGCGGTGGCGGGTCGAACCTTCAGTCAGGGTGGTTCTGGCGAGCCCTTGGTCGTGCCAGGCCCGGATGCCGCCGCGAAGCAGGATCCAGGCCCCACCGGTGCTCAGGGTGGCGGCGACCACCGCTTCCATGTCGAAATGGGTGTTTAACGCTGGGGCGATGAGGGACATGCCGGCACCGCTTAAACCCAGCGCGAGGGTCGCACCCACCAGCCGGATGGCGTCTCTGAACCCGATGAAGCGGTAGTGCTGCCAGCTGAGTTTGAAGAGCAGGTTCACCAATAGGGCGAGGGCCATCCATAGGACCGCCCAGCCGGGCCGCGGGTCATCAGGCGTGAAGACATGAACACAGATCACCCAGGCGGCGCCGGAGAGGAAAGTGTCCAGCCCCAGTTTCACGAACCTGCGGACCAGCGGATTTCTCATTCGGGACAGAGTTGAAACAACAACTGGAGGCATGTCACGTCCTGGCTGAACCCCCGACCGGGATGGGCCGAGGTAACCGAGACAAGATCATAGCCCAGGGGCCAAGTCAGTTTGGGCACAACCCACCTGAAGGGCGTTTGGTTGGTTTATCGCCGGATGGCATTCCAGATGAGGGCGAGCGGCGTCAGGGCCGTGAGGTTGTCCTGCCAGGTGGTATTGACCCGGAAGCGCTGAGGCACGAGCACCGCATCGCCGGGCTCCACATCCTTTGATTCCACCCAGGAATCCAGGATCCGACCATCGGCCTTGAGCAGGCGCACCTGGTTCTGATCGGCGTTGCGGGTGAAGCCGCCGGCCAGCTTGATGACTTCGCGCACGGTGTCGCCCTTCTGGACCCGGAAGGTGGAGAAGGGGCTGGCCACCTCGCCCACCACGTAGGCACTCTCGGCCTTGCGGGGCAGGACGATCTGGTCGCCATCCAGCAGTTCCACATCGCGGCGGGCGTCCCCCTTCAGGGCGGCCTCGAAATCCACCACCAGGCGGTTGGTGGCGCCTGTGGCAAGCCCGTGCAGCACGGGGCTGGGGAGCAACGTGCCGGTGTCCTTGGTGCGCTTGGTTTCGCTGAGACGCTGGAGAACTTCATTGAGGCCCTGGCCCGTCGGATCGATGGCACTCACCCCAGCCTTGCCCAGCTCGGTGGGGACAAGATCCCGGTCCTTGAGGGCACTGCGGAGGAAGATGCCGCCCTTGGGCATGGCGTCTTCGGTGAGGCCTCCGGCCCGGGCGATGAGCTGCCGCAGGGTGAAGTGCTTTTCGGTGATGACGTAGGGGCCGGGGCGCTTCACCTGCCCTGAGATGGTGACGGTGCGGTGCACCTTGAAGTCGGGGAGCTCGTACAGGGTGATCTGGTCGTAGGGCTTGAGGACGGGGTTGATCACAGGATCCTGAAGCCCGGTGGCAGTGGTGCCCGCGGTGAAGAGCAGCTTTGACAGCTCCAGCTTCTCCACCTGCCCGGGCTGGCCGTCGGGGCCCAGGTGGGCCAGCTCCGCGTAGAAGCGGTCGGCATTGAGCTGGGGCACTCCGGCCATGAAGATCAGATCCGAAGCATGCATGCCCTCGTGCCAGTCGTAGCCGCCGGGCTTGGTGAAGGGGCCCAGCACCTTGACGGTGGGCTTCAGGCGGAGGTCATCCACCTTGTAGAGTTCCACCTTGTCGCGGGGCTGGAGCGCCAGGTCCTGGGCGGGATCCTTCTGGAGCGCCTTGGCCACATCGAAGGCCAGGAGCTCGGTGCTGAGGTCATCGCGGGTCCGCAGGATCTGGCCCCGGCCCATGTAGGTGTCGGGCTGGATCTGGCCGGGGTTGAGCAGCAGCTCCGACACCTTCATGCCGACATGATGGGCGAAGGCGCCGGGCACCTTGGCGTAACCGGCTACCTCCACCACGCCCTCGCGCCACTCAGTGCGGAAAAGGGCCGTGAGGTGATCGGCAGGGAAGAGTTTCTTGGCCTTGAGCTGGGTGGTGTCGAAGGTCAGGTTCTCGACGTAGATCACGCCATTGGGATCCACCCGTTGCAGGGTGATGAGGCTGCGGAAGGCCGAGGGGAGCAGACCGCCGATGTAGCTGACCGCATCCCAGGCGGATTCCTCGGGCCTGAGTTCCACCAGTACCCCGGGGAAAGCCTTGCTGGTGGGGGAGGTGGCCACCCGGACGAAGGCGCCATCCATGTGTACCTGCACGCCCGTAACGGGCACGAACAGGGTGTCCCCGTCGCGGAGGAGGAGGCTTTCCATGCCCAGGCCGTGCAGGCGCAGGGCGTAGAGATCCAGGAGCTGGGCCACTTTCCCATCGCGGAGCAGCTGGATGCTGCGGTAGGTACCAAAGGAGGTGGGACCGCCCGAGACGGACAGGGCGTTGAGCAGGGAGGTGAGGCTGGGCACCACGTAGGAACCGGGGCGGTAGACCTCGCCCAGGATGAAGATGCGCACATCGCGGGTCTTGAGGAACTGCAGGTCCACTCGTGAGCGGGAGAAGATGCTGTTCACAAGTTTCTGCAGCACCAGGCGGGTGTCACCCAGGCGCAGGCCGGCCACATGGACCGTACCCACCTTGGGGACGGTGACATTGCCCGAACGATCCACGTGCAGGGGCACCTCGAAGGTGGCGCTGCCAAACACGTAGAGCATCATGTCGTCGCCGGAACCCAGGCGGTAGTCGTCGGTGACGCTGGAAAGGGGGCTTTGACGGAAGGAGGATGTTCCTGCGAACAGGTCGGAGCCCAGGATGAAGGGGCCTTTGTAGGCTTGCCGAAGTTCCCTGAGTTCCCGTTCGCCTTCGCGTGGCCCGCCTGGTTCGGTTTTGGTTTCCGGTGGCAGGGTCTGCAGCACGTCCTTGGCGGAGGGAATGGACGGGTCGGCGGTGGGAGGCGCTGGCGTTGTGGGCTGGGCCTGGGGAGCTGGGGCCGACAAGGCAGGCAGGCCAGGGGCCGCGGGGACCGATGGCGCTGCCGGGGCCGTCTGGGCCGGGGCCATGGCGCAGGCAAGGGCCAGCAACAAGGTCACCACGTGCCCACGGGTTTGAATGAATCGCATGGTGATCGCTGGCATCAGATGAATCTCCAGTTGGAGGGCCCGGGGGCACTGGTTTCATTCCCCCTACCTTGGGGTCGAGTATCCAACTCATTCAGGATAGCAGTCACGCGGCGTCTGGGCGCGATGCTGCTGGTAGAATCAAGGGCCCCGCCGCTGCGGGGCCTTTTCATCGTGAGTGCCATGATCCTGCGCAAAGAGTACTGGTTTGAAGCGGCCCACTTCATCTACAACCACCCGGGCAAGTGCCGCAACCTGCACGGCCACAGCTACAAGCTCTTCGTGCTGCTGGAGGGGCAGGTGAACGCCGAGACGGGCATGATCATCGACTTCGACGACCTGTCGAAGGTG
>JANYAZ010000138.1 GCA_025361045.1 Geothrix sp.
GGCGTGGCGTTGGTGGTGATGAAGAACTGGCTGCCGCCCGTGTCCTTCCCCGACAGCGCCATGCCCACGCTGCCGGGGCCGTACCAGGCCAGCGAGTTCTCGCAGCGCACCGTGTAGCCCGGTCCGCCGTCCATGGTGTCGCAGGGCGAGCCCATCTGCACCACGAAGTCAGGCACCACGCGGGGTACCAGACGACCGTTGAAGTAGCCCTTGCGCGCCAGCAGCACCAGGTTGGCGACGTTCATGGGGGCCACCGTGGGATCGAGCCGGAGCGTAACGCTGCGCGTTCCGCTGAAGGCAATGCGAAGGCGTACGGGTTTGCCGCGCTCGGCGAGGCGCGTGGCTTCCTTCAGAATGGCTTCATCGGTCTTGGTGGGCTTCGGTGCGGCAGGCCAAGGCGTCGCTGGATCCAACTTCACCAGGGCCTGGTAGGCCTCCCAGCGGCAGGCCCAGTCTGGGTGCTGCAGCCAGGGCCGCAGCTGGGCTTTCTGGTCATCGGGTGCCAGCTTCCAGCGGGCGTAGCTCTGGATGAGCGTCTGCTGGGCTTCGAACTGCGTGTCGGCCCAGGTGCGCTGGGTGAGGGCGGCGAGGTCGGTGGGGGCAGACGGTAGATCCTCGATGGCGGCGGCGCGGGCGGTGGCGTCGGGTGCCTTGAGTAGCCGCTCCCGCATGATGTCCGCATTGCTTGGAGAGCTTCGGCGCAGCCCAGGCAGGATCGCTGAGGAGTAGATCGGGTCTTTCACAGCGGCAAGGAGTTGATGGTAGGTGGTGCGGACATCATCGTTACTCAACGGCATCAAAGGATCTTTGGAAGCCCAGTGCACCATGATCGTTCTCGGGCCACCGGGGCCACCAGCTGGCCAGGAATGAGGGCTCATTTCTTCGCCTAGGTCATCGGGGATGCCATCCCAGATCCGACTCCATATAGCCCACTTGGTAGGTTGGAAATCCAGGAAGGACTTTCCAAGGCCAATTCGACCGAGATCTACCGCTGTCCGTTTCTCGCCTGCTGGGGGAGGCACATTGACACTGGCCACATCCCACCAAAGAGCAAGGTGCTGCTTGACGCGCTCTTTCCACGGCGCCCGGTTCCACGCATCCATCAACGCCAGCACGCTTCCAGGTGTGGCTGCCACCAGCGTCAACTTCTCCTTCTCCTTCCCCGCCATCATCAGCCTCAGCCGCGCGGCCTGGGCACGGACGGGATCGACCTTGCCGGCCTTCTGGCGTGCGTCGAGAAAGGCCTGCAAGGCAGGGGACACCTCGGCGCCGTTCAGCCGCGCTGTGGCGAGCGAGGCTTCCAGGTGCAGGTGCTTCGGCCACGCAGGCGCATCGGTAGCGGTGAGGCCCTCCAACGCCGTCAAGGCCTTCGCGCTCTTTAGCCGGTTCAGCATGAACAGAGCAGTGAAGCGCTCCTGAGGCGAGCGGGCCTTTTTGGCCTTGGCCTCCCAGATGTCCAGCGTGGGCTTCTCCAACTCAGGCGGCAGCAGGGCTGGTGTACTCGGGGCACCGATCCTCATGAGGGTCCGCTCCAGCTGGGCCCGGTCCGGCGGCGGCAGGGCAGCCCTCTGGGCCTCGGTCCAGGTCAGCGGTTGCCGTGCCCACTCGGCCTGGATGGCATCACGAACGGTGAACCTGGTGGCCGGAGGCCGGCTCCCAGGCTTGGCCTGTGCCGGGTGGGCTTGTAGGGGCAGCGTGAGCAGGAGGAGGGAGGCGGCGACGCTCATCGTGGTCAGATGTCCCGGATGAGGATGGTCTTCTGGGTGTCCAGATCCACCACCGGCATGGCGGCGATGGCCCGGAGGCGGGCAGGTCCGGACAGGCGGGTCATGCGGCCCTGCGCGTCGCGAGATTCCCGGAAGCGGCTGTCGACGAACCCTTCTTTGGTGGTCAGCACCTGAAAGGGCCCGGCCAAGTCCCTGCGCACGAAGTAGGCGTTGTTGCCCGCCTGGTTGCACCCCACGAAGGCATAGCCCTTTTGTTCGGCCAGCTGACAGCAAGCGCCCAGGGAGGCTCCGAAGTACAGCCAGGACGGATGGGCTTGGTGCCGGACGAAGGCCGGGTCGTAGGGAACGGTGACCGCTCGTTCGGAGCCGAACACGGCGTTGTATTCCATCACCACGATCTGGGGCTGCACACAGGTGATGGCCTTCCAGACCCAGTAGTCATTGCCGTCGATGTCGACGCTCAGGAGCCCGATTTCGCCTGAAAAGCCGGAGGTCTGGATCAGCACGTCGATATTCTCGGCGGTGATGAAGGCGCTGCGGACCTCTAGCTCATGCAGCATGGGCAGCCCTTGCGCGGCGACCACGGCGTCCAGGTCGGGCCGCCCATCCAGGATGAGGCCGCGCCAGTGGTTGTGGACCAGGAGGAAACGTGTGTTGGCCTCGGTGTAGTCCTCTACCCCGAATTCCACAAAAGAGGGGGCGGCCGGGATGTGGCCGACGAGGTACTGGATGATCCCGTCATCCCCGAACTGCGAATACACCTTGAATTCGGCTTCTCGCAAGGGTGTCTGGGGCGGAAGGGTGGCCACCCTCCGGGCCTCGGCCGCTCCCAGCAGTTCCAGGCTGGCGCAGACCTGCCGACGCAGGACCGCCACCTCGGATTTGATGTGGGCCACCCGGCGCTTCTGCTGGGTGGAACCGAGCTTCCTCAGGTGACGCGAGAGGTTCTTGAGCCAGGCCGCCATGGGATCAGCGGTAGCCGGAGCGGGGGGCTTCGGCGTGGCCGGTTTCGCGAAGCACCAGCTCCTTCTGGGCCAGCTTGAGGTCGGAGTCGATCATCATGGCCGCGAGGGTGCGCACATCGGTCTTCGGCTCCCAGCTCAGGATGCGGCGGCCCTTGGCGGGATCGCCTTCAAGGTGGTCCACCTCCGCGGGACGGAAGTAGCGTGGGTCGATCTCCACATGCTTCTGCCAGTCCAGGTCCACCCGTCCGAAGGTGAGACCCAGGAAATCCCGGATGCTGATGCTCTCCCCGGTGGCCACCACGTAGTCGTCGGGCTGGTCCTGCTGCAGCATGCGCCACATGGCCTCCACGTAGTCGCCCGCGAAGCCCCAGTCCCGCTTGGCGTCCAGGTTGCCCAGGAACAGCTCGTCCTGCAGGCCCAGCTTGATGCGCGTGGCGGCGCGGGTGATCTTGCGGGTCACGAAATTCTCTCCGCGGCGGGGGCTCTCGTGGTTGAAGAGGATGCCGTTGCAGGCGAAGAGGCCGTAGCTCTCGCGGTGGTTCACCACCTGGTAGTGGGCGTAGACCTTGGCGCAGGCGTAGGGGCTGCGGGGCTCGAAGCGGGTGCCCTCATGCTGGCGCGGCTTGGCGCTGCCGAACATCTCGGAGCTGCCGGCCTGGTAGAAGCGGATGCGCTTGCCGCTGTGCTTCATGTAGCTGCGGATGGCCTCCAGCAGGCGGATGACGCCCACGCCCACGACATCGACGGTGTACTCCGGCTGGTCAAAGCTCACCCGCACGTGGCTCTGGGCGCCCAGGTTGTAGACCTCGTCGGGCTGGACATCATCGAGCACATTGCGCAGGGCGCCGGCGTCGGAGAGGTCCCCGTAGTGCAGGTGCAGGTTCGAATCCCGGTGGGGCTCGATATAAAGATGGTCAATGCGGTCGGTGTTGAAGAGGCTGGAGCGCCGGACGATGCCGTGGACCTGATAGCCCTTGGAGAGCAAAAGCTCGGCCAGGTAGCTGCCGTCCTGGCCGGTGATGCCGGTGATGAGTGCGGTGCGGGTCATGGAATCCTCTCAGGAATGGAGCGCCTGCAGCATGGTGCGGAGGCTGTCGGACAGGGAGTGGCTGGCAGACCATCCGGACGCCCGGGTCAGCCGGGTGGGATCACCCACCAGGTAGGGTATGTCATCGGTGGAGTTGGGGCGGTCCAGGAAGTGAATTGCTCGCTGAGTGTCTTGGATCTCCAACACCGTCTGGACCACGTCCTGGATGCTGGTGGCGCGTCCGGTGCAGACATTGAAGGTGGCATGCTCCGAAGACTCCAGGTCCAGGATGGCCAGGTAGGCCGACACCACGTCCCGGACATCGATGAAGTCGCGGACGCTGTTCCAACCAGCCATCTCCACCGGCGAGCGGTCGCCGGGTGGGGCAGAGGCGAGCCGCCTGAGCAGGGAGGGCACCACCAGTTCGGGGCGCTGCCCTGGGCCCAGGTGGTTGAAGGGGCGGGCCACCCGGACATCCAGCTGACCCTGGTAGTGCGGAGCCAGCTGCTCGACCAGATGCTTGGATAGGCCATAGCGGCCCTGGGGCACGATGGGGTCGGTCTCCTGGCGCCGCTGGCCCGAGGGCGCATAGACGTGGCAGCTGCTGACCAGCAGGACCCGCGTATCGCGGAGATGATCCAGGAGGTTGAGCGTGAGTTCCAGGTTGAACACCACGGGCGCGGGAGTGCTGAAGAGACTGGGGATCGAGGCCCCCGCCAAGTGGATGACGGCATCCCAGGTGCGGGGCAGATCCACCACGGAGGCTGGATCCAGGAGGTTCATGACCAGGGGCTCGACGCCAGGCGGCAGGTCGAAGGCGATGCCCTGGTCCAGGGCCACCACATGGTCGCCTCGCCTGACCAGGGCATCTGCCATGTGCCGGCCCACGAAGCCCGAAGCCCCAGTCAAGAGGATCCGGCGCTGGCTCATCTCAGACTCGGGGCCAAGGCCCAGGGCAGGTACCCATCTCGTTCGGCCTTTAACGAACGTTGGCGGGGAAAGGACATGCAAACTCCCAGAGGGGTCACCAGTATGTCAGAACCCCCATCTGGAACGCCCGGGCTGACCCGTGGAGAGTGGCGGTGGGATCGATTCCGCGAGCTGACCGAAGCTTCAACGGCCATCTCACCTCGACCTTCCAGTCGACCTTATCGATGTATTTTGGACCTTCCCGGGGCACACGCCTGACCGTGCTGCGACCTGTTACAGTCGAGCATTCACGGGGTGTTCATGCGCATGGCGGTGTTCCATCCGGCCTTCACGACGGTGGGCGGAGCCGAGATCCTCGCCGCCAGCCAGGCGGGCTTCTACCGCGATCAGGGCGTCGCCCCCGACCTGGTGACCTTGGGCTACGATCCGCTGCGCTGGGCTCCGAAGTTGACCGGCATCCCGGTTCGGGTGGTCGAGAAACGCCACTGGACTGACCCCTTTGCCGGTTGGACCCGCATGGCCAAGCTGCGGCAGCGGGGAGAACGGGCCGCGAAGGTCCTCCGGGACTATGACCTGGTGGTGGCGCACAACTTTCCAGCCAGCGCTCTTCTCGGCAGTGCGTTGATCCCCGGGCGGAAGGTCTGGCAGTGCAACGAACCCCCACGGGGCATCCACATGCGGGAAGCCAACCCGATCGTGACTGCACGGCTCCAGGCCACCGGCGGAACCGGTCTCGAGGCGGCCACGAAGCTGTTCGGGAAGAACCTCGCCAAGCATGACCAGGGAATGGGCCGGTCCTCCAGCGCGAGGGCACGAAAAACCTATGATCTGGACTCCATCGGGAAGTTGGATCAGATCTACGCCATTAGCGCGTTCTCCCGGGACAATGCCCGGACCATCTATGGCCGGTGCGATGAACAAGTGATTTATCCGATTGTGCGTTTTCCAGAAGGTGGGCGCGGCCGGCGGGGCCTTGACCGGAGCGTGTGCCGGGTGTTGGTCCACTCCAGGCTCGAGGTCATGAAGAACATCGACACGGTGATGCGGGGATTCAGCCTGTTCCAAAGGCGAAGCACGGTCCCTTGTGAGTTGCATGTGGTCGGAGAAGGACCCTCTCGCGCCAGCCTTGAGGCCCTGGCTCGTGAAACCTGTGCTGAGGGGTCGGTGCGATTTCACGGCTACCTCTCGGATCAGGATCTGAAGGCGGTCTATGAATCCTGTGATGTGTTCGCCCTCCTGACCCTTGACGAGCCCTTCGGCATGGTCTATCCGGAGGCAGCTGCGAAAGGATTATTGCTGGTGGGGCCAGACCACGGGGGTCCCCTCGAGATCCTGGACGGAGGCAGGCTTGGCTGGGCCATCGATGCGTTCTCCCCAGAGGCGCTCAGCGAGTCCTTGCAGGAGATCTGGTCCCTCGACGATTCGGAAGTGGATCAACGACGGGAAGCCGCCGATCGGGCCTGCCGCAGTCGGTTCAGCCTTGCTGCAGTGGGGCCGCAGCTGATGAATCTGGTCACATCGGGTTGACCCAGAATCGACTTTCCATGGTTTGATGCTGTTGTCGCGAAGGTTTGAGCTATCTCGGTCATGTGTTGGACAAGTCGTGTCAGCAATAGAGGAAGTCGATGACTACGCTGCGGAAATTCCTTCTGGATTACCTCGTGAGGCGAAAGCCCCAGAAGGCATTCGAAATTTCGTCCAAATTGCTTGGAATCACCTCCATTACCCTGCGACTGTCCACTGAAAGCCCACTGTACAGCGACGACGCCTCCTCGGTCAGCCTGCCAATGGATGAGGTGATGACTCCCTTCGTGCTGGCCAATGGCCACTGGCAACTGGAGGAATTGGGGTTTTTCAAAACCCACCTTCCGGCCGGCCCATGCATTCTCGTTGATGTTGGCGCCAATATCGGTCTGGTCACGCGGCAGCTGCTTCATGGCCTTCCGTCCATCCACTCCGCAGTCTGCTTCGAACCCAATCCGGAGAACCACCGGCTGCTATGCCAGAACCTTCGCCACCTTTCCCAATGCACAGCCATCCAGGCGGCCCTCGGGTCGGAAGATGGGGTTCTGGATTTCTATGAGGACACGACAAATTTTGGGAATTACTCCATGGTAGAAAAAGCCATGCATGGCTCTTCGTTCAGAACCAGCAAGGTCAAATGTCTGACGGCTACCGCTGAAAATGTCCTCGGCGCCTTCTCTCCGGGTACCATCAGTTACCCGATCCTTTGGAAATCCGATACTCAGGGATTTGATGAAACCATTGTGACGACGCTTCCTGATTCATTCTGGGAGCGGGTCCATGCAGGTGTGATGGAGGTTTGGAGGATCGAGAAACCGGCTGTGGACTACCCGCGGCTGGCCACCATCCTAGGCCGCTTCCCAAACCGGTACTTCGCCGGTGCGCCGGATCGGATTCTCTCCACAGATGAAATCATCCAGTATTCCAAGGGGACCGATTACAGTCACCAGGATCTTTGTTTCGTTCGATGAAGCGGCCAATCACCTTTTTGTGACCACGGGATCGCCCAATTGGGCCCTGGGCCGCCCTGGCCTGTGCCGTCATCCTCAGCCTCGGTTCCCACAAGGCCCCCACGCGATGCTACACACCCTTCAGAATCCTACATGGCGGGCATAGGCCGACCCACGCTCCAGCACTCAAATACAGTTTCGTCGTGGATGCCTGCAGTGGGATCGCCTCGAAAGGCTTGTCGAATTGGTCTCCTGGTCCTTCCGATCGTTTGTGCCTGCCTGAAGGGGCAATCACCGGAAAGTTGGACCACCCGGACCAGGCTAGGCGCTGACCTTCCAATGGGCAGCACTTGGCTCGGGGGTGGCGTCTGGTCGGCCCATCAGGGTGGCCCCCCGGCCACCCTCATCGATTCGCTTGGACTGGGCAATAGCCTCACCGGCACCGGCATCTCCCTGGAGGGCGGCATCAGTCAAGGGGCCTGGTCCTTCGCCCTCAAGACGCTGGCCTTCCGGGATAGGGAGGGTGCCACCAGACTGACCCTGCACCAGGGGCACCTCTCTTGGCAAAGTCGAGGGGGTTGGAAACTGGGCATCGAGGATGAACCCCTGGTCTGGGGGTACGGTCTGATGGGGGGCTATCTCCTTGGCGAAGCCGCCCGTCCCTTCCCGCGGTTCCGGATCGAGAGCCCTCCGACCCCCATTCACCTCTTCGGGGCCTCCCTGGGTACCTGGGAGGTACAGTGGTTCACGGGCAAACTTGAAAATGACAGGAGGGTTCCCGATAGCTCCCAGGTTCCTTCTTCTCAGAGCCGGATCATCGAGGGCACTGGAGAGCCTCAGGCGCCCTTACTGACCGGTTATCGCATTGAGGGCGCCTTCCTCGAACGGAAGATACAGTGCTATGCCAATTGGAGCGTCCTCTGGGCCGGAAATCGGCGCGGTCAGGCCATGACCTCCGGGTACAACCTCGGTGAATACCTGACCGCAGTAACGGGTCTGAAAGATCCACTGGCTGAGACGACAGTCGATCCTTCTGACCCAAGCCGTGCTGGTGAACGGCTGAAAAACAAAGCTCTGAGCTCTACCAATTTCGACCTGGGCATGCGTTTCCAACTCCAGCCCCTGGAGAGGATGCTCGCGGCGGATCGGGTCTGGGGCTACATCAGCCGGGGCAGCAAAGGCGTGTCGACAGGGTGGGCCGGGCTGGCCCACAAGCCCCTCTACTGGATGGGCAAGGACCTCGAAAGGGCTGGAAGGTATACCTTGCAGGCCAATTTCCGGCGGGCCTGGTACGACGTGGACAATCACCTTGTGCCTAACCTGGTCGTGCCCAACGATGCTTTTGGCCTGATGTTCCAATGGTCGGGCTTGCGGTTGGGGATCGAACGCCGCAGTACTTCGAACCTTCCCGAGGTATCCTTCCGATCCTTCGTGAATGGCATCTATGCCACGGGCTTCTATCGGGACGGAGATCCCCTCGGGGAAGCCCTGGGGGGTGAAACTGACACCACCACGGTACGACTCGAGTGTGACCTTCGTTCGAACCTCAGTGGGACGTTCTGGTTCTACCGCGGAGCTCGGCCCTTCCGCGACAATCCGAGCATGTGGCTGGCCGACCACCCTGGTGCCGCCTGGACCGAGGACCGGTTCACGGGGGTCCAAAGTGACCTGGCCTGGAAGCTCAGTGCGGCTCGTACGTTACGCCTGGGCTGGGCTTGGGAGGGACACTCCGCCGCTGGTTACATCCTGGGCCATCCTGGGAATGGGTTCCGCTGGTTCGCGGAGCTTTCCGCGCGGTGGCTCCGCTGAAGTGGGACTTCAGCCCGGTTCAGTAAATGCAGCGAGGAAGCATCCCTCGGTGACCGGGAGTGGATCCTGATCCACAATGGGGAATGCTTTTCGACTCCCCTTCCAGTTTTGGGCGGACCTTCCGGATCCTCACCTTTGGTGAAAGCCATGGGGCTGCGGTCGGCGTGGTGATGGATGGCGTAAAGCCCGGTCTGCCCTTCGATCTGGAGGCCATCCAGCGGGAGATGGACCGGCGGCGCCCGGGCCAGTCGGATCTGGTGACACCCCGCAGCGAGGCGGACCGCGTGCAGGTTCTGAGTGGTGTCTTCGAGGGCCAGACCACGGGGCATCCCATCGCCATGGTGGTGTTCAACGAAAACCAGAACAGCGGCGACTACAAGGCCATCTCTGAGCTCTTCCGCCCGGGCCACGCGGACCTGACCTATGACCGGAAGTACGGCATCCGCGACCCGCGGGGCGGGGGCCGCAGCAGTGGTCGCGAGACCCTGGCCCGGGTGGCCGCAGGGGCCTGGGCCAAGCAGCAGCTGGCGGCCCTGGACGTGACCGTACGGGGTTTCAACCGGGAGATCGCCGGGATTGCGGGCTCGACCGTGGACTGGGCCTTTGTGGAGCGGAACCCCCTGCGCGTGGCCGATCCAGCTACCTTCGAGGCTCAGAAGTCCGCCGTGGAGGCCGCCCGGGCAGAAGGTGACAGCGTGGGCGGGGTCTGCGAGGTGTGGATCGAAGGCCTGCCCATCGGGCTTGGCGATCCGGCCTTCGGGAAGCTGGATGGGCTGCTGGCCCTGGCCTGCATGTCCATCGGGGCCGTCAAGGGGGTGGAACTGGGGGCTGGTTTCGAGAGCGCGCGACGGCGGGGCAGTGAGAACAACGATCCGCTGGGACCGGATGGTCCGGCCAAGAATGATGCTGGTGGTACTCTCGGCGGCATTTCCACGGGGGCGCCGGTGGTGGTGCGCCTGGCTGTGAAGCCGACGAGCTCGATCTCGAAAACCCAGCGCACCATTGATCGCGAAGGTCACCCGGCGGAGATCTCCACCCAGGGGCGCCACGACCCCTGCATCGCGCCGCGCATCGTGCCCGTGGCCGAGGCCATGTGCGCCATCGTCATCTACGACGCCTGGCTCACCCAGCAGGCCCTGAGGGACAGCAGCGTGTCCAGGGCGGAAACCTGGGATTGGGAGGCCATCGAGGGCCTGTTCCTGCCCCCGGAGGGGAAGCGGTTGTGATGACCACCACTTTCGGTGGGGGCATGACGAAGCGATGACGGAGGCACGGTCCTGCCAACCGATGATGGGATCCGATATGGAACCCGTCCTCATCAGCTTTCACGCGCCCGTCCACGACCTGGACCTGGTGGCGCAGCATGTGATCCGGGATGGGCTTCCCGCTCACCTGAGGGACTGGCAGCGATGCTCCGGCGCCCGCGAGATCGTGTACCTGGCGACCTGTCAGCGCGTGCTCTGGATGGTCTGGGGCGGGGAGGCCGAAGCCATCGATCCGGGTCCTGGGGTGCGCCGCTATGAGGGCGAAGAAGCCTGGATCCATCTGCTGGCCATGTCGGCGGGGCTGGAATCCGCCAACCTGGGGGATCGGGAGATCCCTGGGCAGCTGAAGGATGCCCTGGTCCAGGCCAGGCAGGTGGGTGTAGCGAGCGACGAAGCCCAGACGGCGGTGGAAGATGTGATCCGTGAAGGCCAGAGACTGCGAGCCCGACTTGGACTCGCTGATGGCAATGTCAGCGTTGCCACGGTCGCCCTGAAGCACCTGACCGAGGGCTTGCCCCAGGGTGCCTCCGTGGCCCTGGTGGGCGTGGGCCCGATGACGCAGTACCTGGCGGAGCGGCTGCCGGAGCGGGGGTTCAAGGTCGCCGTGGCCAACCGCACCCGCAGCAAAGCCCACGATCTGGCGGATCCCCTGGGTCTCCCCACGGTGGACTTGGCGCAACTGCAGCACGACCCGGCCGGCTTCGACGCCATTGTGAGTGCCACCGCAGCCCCGGAACCCCTGTTCACCCTGGATGCCTGGCAGTCCCTCAAGCGCCCGATTCTCCGCATCCTCGACCTGGCCCTGCCGCCGGATTCGGAGCCCGGACTGGAACAGCTGCCCTGGGTCCACCGCATCGACCTGAACGCCTTTCTGGCCCAGACCACCACGGCCCGGGCCCAGAGGGCCGAGGCGGCGCTCAAGGCGGAACCCTACCTCATCGGCGCTGCCGGCCGCCTGCGCCATCGGGCCCTGGCCCGGGCCCGCAAACGCCACCTCGTCTCCGCCCAGGAGCGCCTGGACGCTGCCTGGGGCGCCCTCGAGGAAGAAGCAAAGACCCTCGAGGTGTCCATGGCGGGCTTGGATGAAGCCCAGCGGGAAGCCCTCAAGGAAATCCTGTCCCGGGGCCGCACCCTGGCCTTCCGGGCCCTGATCCAGACCCAGCCCAAGCCCACTGCAGACGGAGAGGCGGCCCAGCCATGAGAACGGAGCAGGAGCACGCACTGCGTGCGATAGGCGGAGGTGCCGCATGAGCAAGAAGCACGTTACGGTCGCCACCCGGGGATCCGCACTGGCTGTGGGCCAGGCCGAACCCATGGTGAGGTTCCTCGAAGCCAAGGGCTACGAAGTGTCCTGGCGCAAGTTCACCACCTCCGGCGACCAGTGGCTGCAGGGACCCCTCGACAAGCAGGTGGGCGGCGGCTTCTTCACCAAGGAACTGGAAGAAGCCATGGCCCTGGGGGGGGCGGACCTCCTCATCCACAGCCTCAAGGACGTGTCTTTGGAACGACCCGCGGGCATCGTTTCCGCCTGCATCCCTCTCCGCGAGGATCCCGCCGACTGGCTGGTGATGCGCCCCGATGCGCCGCCGGATCTGGTCATTGGGACCAGTGCCGTCCGCCGCGAGCGTGTGCTCAGCCAGCTCTTCCCCAAGGCCCGGTTCACCTGGATCCGCGGCAACGTGCAGACGCGCCTGCAGCGGGTACGCGATGGCGTGCTCAGGGAGGAACCCCTGCACGCCACCATGCTCGCGGCGGCGGGTCTGAAGCGTCTGGGACTCGACCTGTCCGGGCTCGTCGTCCGGCCCCTCGCCCCGGAGGAATTGCCCTCCGCGCCGGGGCAGGGGGCGCTGCTGGCCGAGGCGCGGGCGGATCGTCCCGACCTCATCGAAGCGCTGTCTGAGCTTCACGATGCCATGACCGCCCGCTGCGTGGCCTTGGAGCGCCAGGTCTTGGCAGGCATCGGCGGGGGCTGCCAGCAGCCCCTGGGCGCCCTGGCCACCCCGCAAGCGGACGGATCCCTCCTGCTTCAGGCTGCCTATGCTCCGGATGGCGAGCTGCGCCGGGCCGAAGCCCGGGGTACCGAGGACGCGGCTCTGTTGGCGTCCGTCCTGAAGGGCATCGGCCTGTCATGACGCCCTCGGTCCACCACCCCCGCCTGGCGCTGGCCCGGCCCGCCCAGCATCCGCTGGCGGACACCGTGCGCAAGGCTGGTTGGCAACCCGTCCCCTACTCCTTCACCTCGTTGAGGGTGACCGGCGCCGCACCGCCCATCCTGCTCAATCGGATCCAGGCCCTGCTCGTGCTGAGTCCGTCCGGGGCCAAGGTCGCCTCGCCCAACCTGCCCGAGGGCTTGACCTGCCTGGTTCAGGGTGCGGGAACCGCAGATGCCCTGGGACGGGAGGACCTGGAGGTCCACCTGCCCTCCGAGGCCTGCGCCGAGGCCTTGTGGGAACTGCTCCAGCAGCGGTTCCCACACGGCGGGGAATTCGTGCTGGTGCGAGGCGAGCGCAGTCGCGAATACCTCGAGGTCGCGGCGCGGGGCTCCGCCTGGCGCATCCATCCCTGGGTCACCCACCATGAGGCGGCCCGGGAGCCCTTTCCCCCGATGCCGAAGGTGGAAGGTGTCCTGGCCATGAGCCCGATGCAGGCCGAGATTCTCGCCCCGCTGGCCCAGGATCTGCAGCGTTTCGCCTGGGGCGAGGCCACGGCCGAGGCCTTCACCAGGGCCGGGGCGCCCGCACACGCCCACTGCGAACCCAAACCCAGTCTGCTCTGGGCCATGCTTGCCCAGCACCTGAACGCTCAATCGAACCCCTAGGAGGAGTCCCCATGCTGAACCGTTCCCGCCGCCTCCGCACCAGTGCCGCCATGCGCAACCTGGTGGCCGAAACGGACCTGCGCCCGCGCCATCTCATCCAGGGCCATTTTGTGCAGCCCCAGGCGGGCAGCAGCGAGATCTCCAGCATGCCGGGCATTTTCAATGCTGGTGTTGAGGACACAGTGCGCCAGGTGGAGAAGGATCTCAAGAAGGGCCTCGCCAGCGTGCTGCTCTTCGGCGTGCCGGAAGAGAGATCCAAGACTCCCGATGCCGGCTATGTCCGCGACCGGGAAGGCGTGATTCCCAGTGCCGTGAAGGCCCTGAAGAAGGCTTTTGGTTCGGACCTGATCGTGATGACGGATATCTGCCTCTGCGGTGCCACCAGCCACGGCCACTGCGGCCTCGTGGACGACGAAGGCGTGGTGCTGAATGACGAGTCACTGCCCATCTTGGCGGAGATGGCCCTGCGCCACGCCGAGGCTGGTGCCGATGTGGTCGCGCCCAGTGACATGATGGATGGCCGCGTGGCCGCCATCCGGACCATGCTCGATGAGAACGGCTTCACCCGAACCAGCATCCTCAGCTACGCCATCAAGCATGCCGGCGCCTACTACGGCCCCTTCCGCGAGGCCGCTCACAGCAGTCCCAAGTTCGGCGACCGCAAGACCTATCAGATGGATCCCCGCAATGCCCGCGAAGGCCTGAACGACGCGCTGCTCGATGTGGATGAGGGCGCCGACATGCTCATGGTCAAGCCCGCCCTGCCGAACCTCGACCTCATCTGGCGGTTGCGCGAGGCCCAACTGGCGCCCATCTGCGCCTACCATGTGTCCAGCGAATTCAGCAGCGTGAAGGCCGCCGATCGCCTGGGCTGGCTGGATGGGGACCAGCTGATGCTGCAGCACCTCCTCGCCATTCGTCGGGCCGGGGCCGACATGATCGTCACCTATGCGGGCCGCGAGGCGGTTGAGAAGGGCTGGATTTCATGAGCAACGACACCCTGTTCCAGGAAGCCCTGACGCATTTCCCTGGCGGCGTCTCCAGCCCCGTGCGTGCCTTCCGCGCGGTGGGCGGCACGCCGAAGTTCTTCAAGAAGGCCAGCGGCGCCTGGTTCGAGGACGAGGACGGCCAGCGCTTCCTCGACCTCTGCATGTCCTGGGGTCCGCTGATCCTGGGCCACGCCCATCCCGACATCCTGGCCGCCGTGACCGAGGCCATGCAGGAGGGCCTCACCTTCGGCGCCCCCAGCCGCCGCGAGCTGGCTCTGGCCCGCAAGATCAAGGAGATGGTGCCCTTCATCGAGAAGATGCGCTTCGTCTCCTCCGGCACGGAAGCCGTCATGTCGGCCCTGCGCGCCGCCCGTGGCTTCACGGGCCGGGAGCGCATCCTGAAGTTCGAGGGCTGCTACCACGGCCACAGCGACGGTCTGCTGGTGAAGGCCGGTTCCGGCCTCATCACCTTCGGCGCCCCCACCAGCGCCGGGGTGCCCAAGGCCATCGCCGAGCTGACCTCCGTGGTCACACTCGATGAC
>JANYAZ010000145.1 GCA_025361045.1 Geothrix sp.
TGCCTACAACCGGCATCATCCTGGCGACTCGGATTGGAAGGGCCGCTTCGTGGAGGTTCGCCAAGGCCACGCCACCGAGGTCTTCATGGCCAAAACCATGGACATCTTCATCGGCCTGGAACACGACACCTACCACGCGCAGCGGCCCGTGGCTTTCACCAACTGGCCCACGCTCGACCCCATGACGCACCCCAGTGAAACCTCCTTCCTCGAAGAGCAAGGGTTCCTGAAGAAGCTGGGCCTGCCCTACGTGGCAGAGCTGAAGGCCGAGGTTTTCGACGACGACAGCGTGGCCATCGACATGGAGAAGTTCACGGCCCTTCCCGCGTTCCCGGGGGGGCTGTTCGCAAGCTACCACGTCTATCCAAACTACCCGGAGTTCATCAACCTGGATGCCGACTATGCGAAGGTGCGCGATGAGGAGGGCCCCAACAGCTACCTGGGCTACCTCCGCGAACTCAAGGCGTACCACAAAAAGCACGCCGTGCTGGTGTCAGAGTTCGGCCTCAGTGCCTCCCGCATCCCGGCGCATTGGCAGCCCCAGGGCATGACCCACGGGGGCCTTGAGGAAAAGGACCAGGCCCGCCTGACGAAGCGCCTGATCAAGAACATCTACGACACGGGCTATGCGGGCAGCATCGTCTTTGCCTGGATGGACGAATGGTTCAAGAAGACCTGGCAAGTTTCTCCCCTCGAACTGCGGGCCGATCGGAAGCCTCTCTGGTTCAACGCCATGGATGTGGAGGAGAACTACGGGTTGATCGGGCACCACCCCGGGACCAAGGGACCCCATATCCTCATCGACGGCCGCCCGGACGACTGGAAGGGGATCCCCACCTACCTGAAGAACCCCAATCTGGAAGTGAAGCTCTTCGCGGACGAAGGCTGGTTGCATGTGGCCTTGTTCTGGCAAGGTGCCATCGACTGGAAACACGATTCCTTCCTGCTGGGCCTGGATACGCTGGGAGTGGAATTGGGCAACCACCACTTCCCCTTCGGCGTCCCGGTGCGGAGCCAGGCGGGCATGGAATTCACGGTTCAACTATCTGGGAAGGGCTGCGGGGTTTGGGTGGATGCGCCCTACGAGTTCGCGCCCCATCGCCATCCCGGCCCCTCCCGTACCATCGCCCACGAGGATGGCCCGTGGCGTCAGATGCAGACCGAAACCAATCGGCTGCGCGTGGGGCGCGACCTCAAGGTGTACGAGCCCCGGCGCTACGAGGTGGGGTCCCTGCACCGGGGCACGCAAGACCGCCGGGATCCCGCGTTCGACTCGCAGGGCGAATGGATGGATGCCCCGGGATTCCTGGAGGTCCGCATTCCGTGGACATTGATCCATGTGACCGACCCGAGTTCGCGCCAGGTCCTCCAGGATCCGCCGGGACTCCTCGGCCAGGAGCACAGCTCAGCCAGCACCGAGGGCTTCCGGGCCAGCCTGTTGAGGGCCCGCCGAGAGAGTCCGGAAGCTCCGCCTCGGGTGGTCGACACCCTTCCCGCCCTCGAAAAAAAGGGCATAGGGGTTCCGCCCCTGTTCACCTGGCCCACCTGGGATCAGCCGCGCTGGCATGCCTTTCGCAAAAAAGCCTTCACAGCCGTGCAGGAATCCTTCGCCGCCCTGCCTCTCCAGCCCAAGCCGAGTGCGCCATGATCCTTCCTGCTCCTGCCTATATCCAGGCTCCGGCCCCCACTGAAGCCGAGATGGGCCAGTTGCTCAGCCAGGCTCGGGAAGCCCGGAACCAGAGCCACTGGGACGGGGCGATCCGGGGCTACGACGCCCTGTTGGCCAAGGATCCCTGGCACGAAACGGCCCTCTTTGAGCGGGCGCAGACCTTGGGCTGGGCCAAGCGGTACCCCGACTGCATCGCGGGTTGGCGGCTGTTTCGGGAGCGCGCGCCCTGGCGGGCCCGGGAGGCCGACCAGAACCTGGCCATGATGGCGAGCTGGGGCAGGATCTTCGAGGTCTCCCTCACGACCCTGGAACCCTACGTGAAGCAGGGGGAACGCTGGGCCGTGCTCGATAGCGCCAAGTATTTGAGCTGGGCCGGGCGGTACCGCGAGTCCCTGGCCCGCACCTCGGCCTGGACTGTCGCCCATCCCGGAGATCGGGACGCCCTGCTCATGCACGCCCGTTCCCTCAGTTGGGACGGCCGGCTGAAGGAAGCCCACTCAGCCTTCGGACGCCTCGTGACCCGGTTTCCCGATCTGGCGGAGGCCCGCATGGGCCTCGCCCAGGTGTCGCTGTGGAGCGGGCGCCCGGAGGAGGCCCGGAAAGCCTGGGACCAGATGCCTAAGGAATCACGGGAGACTCCCGAAGGGCGGCTCTTGGATGGCCAGATCCAGCTGGCCGAAGGTCACCGTCGGTCGGCGTTGGTGCAACTGCGGCCCCTGGCTCAGCTGGGCAGTTCGGTGCAGCAGGACGCCGAGGATCTGATCCGCGCCTCGGCAGAGG
>JANYAZ010000178.1 GCA_025361045.1 Geothrix sp.
CAGAACAGAACCCTCAAAGGCTTCCTATCTTCTATCCGGTTTTCAAAGACGCCCCCATGCTCCTCAGCATGGTCCGAAACTGCCTTCCAGCCGCTCCAGCACCCCACAGCCTCAACTGCGCAGGACATCCAGACTAACATCGACGTCCCCTGATGCAACAAAAAATTTACGGGCAGGCCCCCAAAGCTTCGTCTGGCGCCCGCCTTCGGCCATCATGGGCCATCGGAGAGGCCATGAAGACGCTTCGCAAAGCTGTCATCCCAGTCGCGGGCCTCGGCACCCGCTTCCTGCCCGCCACCAAGGCCCAACCGAAGGAAATGCTGCCGCTTGTCGACACTCCCGTCATTCAATATGTCGTCGAGGAGGCCATTCGCGCAGGCGTCGAAAGCCTGGTGCTGGTCACTGGACGGGGGAAGGCAGCCATCGAGAATCACTTCGATGTGTCCTTTGAGTTGGAAGATGTCCTCCGCCGTCGAGGGAAGCAGGAGGACCTCGACCTGGTTCGAGGCATCAGCCACCTGGCCCAGTTCGCCTATGTGCGTCAGGGCGAGCCCCTCGGTCTCGGCCACGCCGTCCTCTGCGCCCGCCATGCTGTCGGGGATGAACCGTTCGCTCTGCTCCTGGGAGATGACGTCTTCGATGAGCGGGATTCCGCCCTGGCGGCCCTGATCGCCGCCCACCACAACACCGGGAAATCAGTTGTGGGCGTGCAGGAGGTACCTCTCGATCATGTTTCCCGTTATGGCATCGTCAATGCGCCGGGCGAGAACCGCGACGCATGGGATGTGACAACCATTGTCGAAAAGCCGAGCCCTGAAGCAGCCCCCAGTCGTTGGGCCGTGGTGGGCCGCTACGTGTTGGAACCGCGCGTATTCGATCACCTTGCCGCCCTTGAACCGGGCGTGGGCGGGGAGTATCAACTGACCGACGCCCTGGCGGCCCTGGCCCGGGAGGGCCGACTGGTGGCCGCACCCATTCCGGCCAAGCGGTACGACACCGGCAACAAGCTGGATTACCTGAAGGCCAACGTCGAATTCGCCCTCAAGCGTGAGGACCTTCGAGCGGAATTCACCGCTTACCTGAAGGAACTCTCCCGCGGCCTCTAGCGCCGCAGCCGAAGCGCATTAAGCACCACCGTCAAGGAGCTCAGTCCCATGGCCGCGCCGGAGAGCATGGGCCCGCCAAACCGTTCGAGTTGGCCAAAGGCCGCCAGAGGTACCAGGACCAGGTTGTAGCCGAAGGCCCATCCAAGGTTCTGGCGGATCACGCGATGGGTGCGCAGGGCCAGGTCCCGGGCCGCCAGAATCGGCTCCAGACCGCTTCGCAACAGCACCAGCGACGCAGCCGCCATGGCGGCCCCGGTGCCCTGCTCGCCCGCACCTGAGCCCATGGCAATGCCACAATCCGCCTGGGCCAGCGCCGGTGCATCGTTGACGCCATCCCCGACGAATCCGACGACCGCACCCGCGGCCTGCAGCTCCTTCAAGTAGGCCAGTTTCCCCTCGGGCCGGACGTCTGCAATCACAGTGGTGATGCCCGCCGCCGCAGCCATGATGCGGGCAGGTGCAGCCCGATCCCCCGTGAGCAGGTGAAGGTTCAGTCCCTGCCGCGTCAGGTTGGCCACCACGCCCGCAGCCTCGGGGCGCAAACGGTCCCCCAGAATGAGCACCCCCTGGAGCTCGCCCTCATCCGCCAGACCCACGGCAATCCCGTCTTCGTCGACCGGGGGGAACGACAGGCCAAGGAAGGATTCGCTGCCGAGTCGCCAAAAAACGCCTTCCAATTGCCCTGAGATACCCCCTCCGGGGTGCGTCCTGAAGGCTTGGACGGCCTGAATGTCGCCCTGATAAGCGGCCCGGATTCCCCGGGCGATGGGATGCTCGGAATCGCGCTCCAGGCTGGCCGCCACCGCCAAGAGCTCAGCTTCGGTTCGGTGTCCGCAGAGCATCACCCGTCGTACTCGGGGCCGACCCTCCGTCAAGGTCCCCGTCTTGTCCAAAACGAGATCCGTGGCCTGACCCAGCGCTTCCAGGGCTGCGGCATCACGCACCAGCACGCCCTTCTTGGCCGCCGCACCAATGCCGACCATCACGGCCACCGGAGTCGCCAGGCCCAGGGCACAGGGACAGGCGATGACAAGCAAAGTCACCGCGGGACGCCAAGCCTGGTCGAACCCTCCCCCCAGCCACCACCAGCCTGCGAAGGTCAGCAGGGCCAACATCAGGATGACCGGGACAAAGACAGCACTGATCCGATCCGCCAGGTCCTGCGCAGGGGCTTTCGACCCTTGAGCCTGGGCGACCATGGCGGCCATGCGCGCCAGCTGAGTGTCGGCTCCCAAGGCAAGGATCTCCATCTCCAAGACAGAGCCGTGCACCACGGTCCCAGCGATCAAAGACTCCCCGACCCCCTTGGCCACGGGAAGAGGCTCACCCGTCAGCATGGATTCATCCACTTCGGCCTGGCCGGAACTGATGCGTCCATCCGCGGGGACCGTCTGACCAGGAAGCACGCGGGCATGGTCGCCAGGGTGCAGGGCTGAAACCGGCACTTCCAGCGTGGAACCATCGGGCTCCACCCTTTGGGCCGTGGGCGGTGCCAGGGCAAGCAGGGCCTTGAGCGCATCCGTGGCCCTTGCCTTCGCGCGTGCCTCGAGGTACTTCCCCGTCAGGAGAAAAGCCACGAGGGCAGCGGCTGTTTCGAACGGGAGGTGATGGGCCCCTCGCCGCCATTCGCTCATGGCAAAAGCCCAGGCGATGCCAGAGCCAAGAGCGATGAGTGTATCCATGGAGGCCTGCCCATGGAGGGCCTGCCTTCCGGCCCTGCTGAAGAACCCCAGCCCAGTTCCAAACACCACCGGGGTGGCGAGCAGGGCCTGGACCCAACTGGGCAGGTGCCAGTCCAGCCCGGGCACCATCATCACCAGCAAGGGCAGGGTGAGCAGAAGTGCGACCACCATCCGTTGCCGGGCTGGCGCCAGAAGGTCCGCCTCGACCGGCAAATCTGGGTCGATGCGACTCAGGCCGTATCCTGCGTCCTCCACCGCCCGCGCCATCGCCTCGAATGTGGCAGAACCTTCCACCGTCACCGCAGCCGTGGCGAGGTTTACCACCGCCGAGGTCACGCCCGGGATCCCCGTCAAGGCCTTCTCTACATGCCGGAGGCAGGAGGCACAGGTCATCCCTGATACGGCATAGGTCTGCTGGCTCATGCATCCTCCCGGCACTGCAACGTGGGTCGTCTGGTTCAGGCCAGTCCAACCAACTCATAGCCGGCTGCGGCCACCCGTTGCGACAGCAGCTCGAAGGGCGCATCGCCCTCCACGGTGGCCGTACCTCCAGGTACATCCATGGCGACCTGCAGTACACCGTCAACGGAGCGCAGCGCCTTCTCCACGTGCTTCGCGCAGCCACCACAGGTCATGCCAACCACCTTGAAAACCCTTGTGTCCATACCTGCCTCCAACGGGCCTCAGGCCCTCTGTGCTGTGAGTGCTGGCAGGCGGGCCGCCTCGATCAGCAGGGTTTCCATCAGATTGCAGCCCAGGTCGCTGCTCTGGCCGTCCGGAGTGCCGAGGGTGATGCGCAGGATGTCCACCAGCAGTCGGATCTCAGTCAGCTTGGTTTCCAGGGCCTGGAGCTTGCTGCCCAGGGCCTCGCGGACATGCTCACAGGGCGTGCTGTCCTGGCGCAGGGCCCTGAGCAGCTCCTGGACTTCCTCCAGACTGAACCCGGCGGCCTGGGCCGCCCGAAGGATGCCCACCCAATGGATGGCCTCCTGGGGGAAAAGCCGGTATCCCTTCGGCGAGCGCGGGAGTTCTCCGAACACCCCAGCATCCGCATAGAAGCGGAGGTTGCGGGCCGTGATGCCCGAACGCGCCGCCAACTGTCCGATCTTGAGCATCCGGTTCGAGGAACCAGCGTGCGTGACTGAGGCGTGAACTTCGGTCGCCATGGGAACCCCCTGGGGTAGCGGACCTCCCAAGAGTAAGGTTCCAGTTACATGGAGGCTCAAGGATTAAAATCACACCTCAACTATATGCTCCACGAGCGATGGAGCAGCAGGTGGAGCAGGGTCACCGCCGCCGGGGTGATGCCGGGAATGCGACTGGCCTGGCCAAGGGTCTCGGGACGATGTAACACTAGTTTTTCCATAACTTCCCTTGAAATGCCATGCAGGTGTTCAATCCGGAGGTCCGAAGGGATCCGGACTTGATCCCAGGCCCGCTGACCATCCAGTAGCTTGGCTTCCCGGTCCCGATAGGGGGCGTAGCGGAGGTCGAACAGGAGCAGGTCCCGTTCCGTAGAGGGATTCCATCCGGGTTGTTCCTGGTTCCAACCCTCCAGCAGTGCCAGACACGCATCCGCCTCAGCTGGGCCCATGTGCTGCCTTCGGAAGAGGTCCGATAGGCTCAGTCCCGCATCCAACCGGATGCCCGCGGCCGAAGCGATGGGACCAAAGGGGCTGGTCAGGGTCACCCAGGCGGCCTCGCACCGGGCCTTGAGGGTGTCACGGCGGGCCACCTTGGCCTCCACCTGGGCCAACGCCTCCGGACCCAAGGCACCCACCTCGCGGGCCACAGCCAGCAGGCGACCATCGGCCAGATCGCAAGCCAGGCCCAGGCGATGCTCGGCGCGGGCCGTAAGCATGCGGTAGGGCTCGTCCGTCCCCTTGGTGACGAGATCGTCGATCATCACCCCCAGGTAGGCCTGTTCGCGGCCCAGCACGATGGCCTCCTGGCCCCGCAGGGAGCGCACGGCGTTGACCCCAGCCAGAAGTCCCTGACCCGCGGCCTCCTCGTAGCCCGTGGTGCCGTTGATCTGTCCCGCGAACCAGACGCCGTCCAAGCCTTCGACAGAGAGGTCCCGGTGGAGTTGCAGCGGATCGAAGCTGTCGTATTCGATGGCATAACCCGGCCTCAGGATCTCGGCGACCTCGAAGCCCGGCAGGCTGCGAACCATCCGCAGCTGCACGTCTGGAGGCAAGGACGTGGACAGGCCGGCCAGGTAGATCTCGTCCGTCTCAAGGCTCTCGGGTTCTACAAAGATCTGGTGCCGTCCCTTGTCGGGGAACTTCACGAACTTGTCCTCGATGGAGGGGCAGTAGCGGGGCCCAACACCCTCAATGTGGCCTCCGTAGAGGCTGGATTTGGGGAGGTTTTCCTGAACGATCGTCTCGGTTGCCGGGGTGGTGTGAACGATGTGGCAAGGCACCTGTGGCTGTGGAATGCTGGGACTGAAGAAGCTGAACGGCCTGGGTGGATCGTCACCGGGCTGGATCTGCAACTTCGAAAAATCGATGCTGGCCCGCGCCAAACGGGGACTGGTCCCGGTCTTCAAGCGGCGGTGGCGAAGCCCAAGGGCCCGCAGTTGCTCGGCCAAATGCGTGCTGGCCGGCTCACCCGCCCGCCCAGCCTCGAGGCGCCGATCCCCGATGAGAATGCAGCCATTGAGGAAGGTGCCGCTGGTGACCACCACCGCGTCGCAGAGCAACATGGACCCATCCAACAGCTCGACCCCCTGGAGGTTCCTGGTCCCTCCCTGCCAGACTAGGGCGGTGGCCATGCCCTGTCGGAGCTTCAGGTGCTCCAGGTGCTCGAGCATGCGCCGAGCCGCGCTCCGATACTTCACCTTGTCGGCCTGCGCCCTCGGACCCCGCACCGCCACACCGCGGCTTTCGTTGAGGATGCGGAAGTGGATGCCCGTGGCATCGATCAGGAGACCCATGGCGCCACCAAGGGCGTCCAACTCCCGGACCATATGACCCTTGCCAACTCCGCCGATGCTGGGGTTGCAACTCATCTGACCGATCTGGTCGAGGTTCATGGTGAGCAGCGTCGTGGGCATGCCCATCCGAGCCGCGATATGAGCGGCCTCAATCCCGGCATGCCCGCCGCCAATCACCACCACATGCTTCATCCTCGTCCCCTCAGCCCGTTCACCGTTTCGGGGATTGAGGATTCCCTCCTATCGCATGGGGCATTCAGCCCCACGCTCCCGCGTCCCGCTGCGCGGGATCGCGGAGTCGGGACAATCCCGGCATGCCCGCCGCCAATCACCACCACATGCTTCATCCCGTCCTCCACAGGTAGCAAGGATACCCTTGCCCCCTCGGCACACCCGAATGCCCCGGATGTGAGAAACTGTCGATATGCGACCCCGTCTGAGTCCCGAGGAACGCCGAGCCCGGCGCCAGCGCGCCATGCGTCGGTCCATGTTCGTCCTGCCTTCCAGCATCACCATGGCTTCCGTCTTCTGCGGTTTCTCCAGCGTGGTGATGTCCATCAACGCAGCCGGTGCCACCCCGGAGCGCTACTTCCTTTGGGCCGCAGGGCTGTTGGTCCTGGCGGGCATTTTTGATGGCCTGGACGGCCGCGTGGCCCGTGCTACCAACACAGCCACGGAATTCGGGGTGCAGTTGGACAGCTTGGCAGACGTGATCAGCTTTGGCATGGCCCCGGCCATCCTCGCCTATCGCTATGGCTTCTTCCAGTTGGGCATCCACGACTCCCAACTCCGCGCCGTCGGCTGGGCCGCCTGCTTTGTCTTCACGGCCTGTGGTGCTCTGCGCCTCGCCCGCTTCAACGTGCAGGTGGGTGCCGTGGACTCCCGCTACTTCGTGGGGCTGCCCATTCCCGCCGGAGCCGCCTGCGTGGCCTCTGTCATCATCTGGCACCCCACACCGCCCGCCACCTCGGGACATGCCTACTGGTTCGCCGCAGAGCTCTTCCTCGTCGGTCTCCTGATGGTGTCGACCATCCGCTTCTCAAGCTTCAAGAAAAGCGCCACCAGCCCGCGCGCAGCCATGGTCACCAACCTCAGCATCGTCCTGCTCCTGGCCCTGGCAATCCTCTTCCAGCAGCGCTTCTTCATGGGTTTCTTTGCCGGCTACATCGCCTTGATGCTGGCCATGAACCTGGCCTGGAAGGCCGGTTGGCGAGGGGTGGAACCGCCACAGGACGGGGTGGAAGAACCCGAAATCGTCCACTAAATTTTTTAGATACTAATGCCGTTTCGTTATGACCCCGCTAGTGTTAGCTGGGGCGAGTGGTTCAGGATGGCCTTGCTTCAGGACCATGAACTGCGCAGCGGCCGCACCTATTGGGAAGGCGCCTGCAGGGTTCTGGACGGAATGGGGCGAGTCGAAAGACGGTTCTGAGTCCAGGTCGGATGACTTAAATCGCCGTGGCGCCTGCGGGCACTGCCACGCCGGCCACGGCTGCCACCTTGGCATTGGACATCAGCTTGCCGCCGGTGCCGGGCCCGATGCCCAAAGCTGCACCTTGCTTGACCCCTGCTTCCGTCGTGGCGGCGGTCGGGATCTTGATGCCGGCCATGCGCTGGATCAGGAAGCTGGCGGCCGAGGAGCCATCCCCCGCCACATGGTCCCCCGCCACCAGGACGATGGCATCCGGCTTTCGATTGGTCAGGGTGCCAATGGCCTTGCCCATGTCCTGGGGGCCCTTGACATCCACCACAATCACCTTCATGCCACTGGCAGCCCCGGTCAGGGCGCTCAGGGCAGCCTTGCTGCCGTTGGCATCACACACCACCGCAACTGTTTCGCACGTGGGCCAGGACTTCTTCATGGCACTGAACATCGCATCGTAGTCGCCAGCCAGCAGGGCCGGGGTGGCCAGGGCCAGAAAAATGAACGCGGTACGAAGCTTCGACATGGAACCACCTCCCAATGGATCCTTCATCGGCACGCCCCCCCTCTGGCTGGAGCTTCGGATCAATGTGAGGTTTTTTCCCACCTAGGTCAGGATTCCCGCGATGCAAGCGCTGAGGAAGTTGGCCAGGGTGCCGGCCAGCATGGCCCGGAGGCCCAGGCGGGCCAAATCCCCCCGCCGCTCGGGGACGAGGGCCCCGATGCCGCCCACCTGGATGGCGATGCTGCTGAAATTGGCAAAACCGCAGAGCGCAAAGGTGGAGATGAGCTTGGCCTTGGCAGAAAGCCCCGTCATGTTCCCCAGGTCCAGGAAGGCCACGAATTCATTGATGACCATGCGCTTGCCGAGCAGGCCACCCACCAGGCCGGCTTCGCCCCAGGGAACGCCCATGAGGAAGGCGGGGACCTTGAACACCCAGCCCAAGATGAGTTCCAGGCTGAAGCCAGGATGAATGGCCTTCATCAACCCATTGAGCAGGTAGATAAGCGCGATGAAGGCGATGAGCATGACCGCCACGTTGAAAGCCAACTGGCCGCCCTCGAAGGCCCCCCGGGCCGCCGCATCCAGCACGTTCGCATCGTGGTTGGGGATGTCCACCTTGATCTCCCCGGCCGTCACCGGGATCTCCGTTTCCGGCTCCAGCATCTTCGCCATCATCACCGCGCCGGGCGCCGTCATGATCACGGCCGTAAGCAGGTGGACGATGTCCACGTGGGCCACCTGGACGTAGGCCACCATGATGCTGCCGGACACGTGCGCCATCCCCGCGGTCATGATCACCATGAGCTCGCTGCGTGTCATCTTCGCCAGGAAGGGCCGGATGGTGAGTGGCGCTTCGGTCTGCCCCATGAGGATGCTGGCGGCGACGCTGACGCTTTCCGCGCCCGAGACTTCCAGGAAGCGCCCCATGGCCCGGGCCGCGGCGCTGACCACCCATTGCATGACGCCGATGTAGTAGAGCACCGCGAAGATCGAGGCCACAAAGATGATGGTGGGTAGCACCGCAAAGGCGAAGACCATGCCCACCTTGCCCCCTGGGCCATCCGACAGGGAGCCGAACACGAAGCTGGCGCCCTCGTGGGCATAGGCCATGAGGTGTTCGACCACGATGCGCATCTTGTCGAAGGAGGAGCCGACCAGATTCCCCCGCAGCAGGCCCAGGATGATGACGCCGAAGAGACCCCAGTTGAGGGTCTTGTTCTCATAAGACGCCAAGCGCCGCAACAGCATGGGCGTGAACATCAGGACCAGCACCACCCAGCCTGTGCCCTTCGGGAAGGGGAGGAAGGACAGCAGGCCCGAGATCACCGTTCCCTTCAGAACAATGAGCGCAAAGATCCACTGGAGTCCAAGGCCCCAGGCGATGGTCTTCCAATGGATGGCACTGCGCTTGTGCGAAAGCAGGTACGCAAGGGCCACAAAGGCCACGATTCCGGCCAGTCCGATGAACCGTTCCATCTGTAGCTCCTAAAGCTCTTTGTTCAGGGCCTCGATGGCCTGGTCCATGTGGAAGCGGGCCCGGCCCAGCAGGCCCTCCCGCTGCATCACCAGCACCAGGGTGCACTGTTCCGCGGCACCCACCATGAGGATCCAGTGCTGGTCAGTCGCGAAGGCCACCTGCTTGACTTCGCCCCGGTCGAATTCCTCCACGGCCTGCTGCAGGTGGCGCTTCACCACGTGCTGATAGGCCCCCAGCAGCTGCAATCCCTCGTTGGATACCTGGATGGTGCGCGAACAGATGGGATCCCCGTCCCGGTCATTGAAGGTCGCGGCCAGGGCCTCGGGCACTCGTTCGATGAGCTGATCCAGGATTTGCTGGAACATGGCGGGACTCCGGTGATGCGTGCCCAAAGCATGACCGAAGGCCGCCCGGATTCAAAACAGCCCCTAAATCCCTCGCACCCATTGCAGCACCCAGGCCGCGAGCAGAATGGCCCAGACGGATACCCGGGCCACCCGAGAATCCGGGAGGCTCGGGTAGGGATCTCCGCGCCAGGCCCGGCGGAGATCCCCGACCGCCATCGCCGGAAGCAGCACAGCGACGCCCGCTGCGACCGGATGCCAATGAAAGGCTGCCCCCCAATCCCACCGGCCCAGGGCCATGACACAGCGGGTCAGGCCACAGGTGGCGCAGGCGAACCCCGTCAGCCGCTTGAAGGCGCAGCCTGGCAGGAGGTCGCTGAAGGGCTGAAGAAAGCCCGACGCCCAGGCCCCAAAGGCGACCAGCAGGGTCCCCAGAGCCACCCAGGGAATCCGCCTCATACGGCCATCCGGACCATGAACAGCATCAGGGCGAACAGGCCCAGGGCAAAACCGCTTAGCAGCACCACGTGCACCACTGTGGCCGCCAGGCCCCGCCAAGGCTCACAGCCGTGCCGGGCCGCCAGTGCAAAGCCACGGAACAGCCAAAGGTAGCCGTCCAGCAGCAGCAGGGGCAAGGCCAGCACCGGGCCCAACACGGGCAGAAAAGCCAGCAAGCCCAGCAAGGTCCCCACGGCGGTGATGCGCAGGGCTTCAGCCTCGGCCAGAAGGCTGATCCGGAATCCCCGCTTCTCTTTCAGGCCCCCCACCAACCACAGGCCCGCATGGTCCCAAACGGCGTGGTGCAGCCACGTCCCCAGCACACCCAGGGGGACGAGCAAGAGCAACCAGGGCCAGATCCGGCCGAAGGGCGGCGGGACGGGCAGGGAAAGAAGAAACGCCTGAAGGTCCGCGGGATCCACCCCGAACCAGTCCAGGACCGAGGGAGGAATTGCGCCGTGTCGGAGGGAGGCCCAACCCTGGAGCGACCGGAACACTGTCCCGGCCGTGTTCACCAAGGCCAGGGGCACCCAGACCAGGGCCATGTTCAGCACGGCTCGGGGCAAGGTTGGCGGAGGCGAAGCGAAGGCAGCACTGGGCCGGAGCAGCGCCCGGAAGGATGCTTCAAACGGAAGTCGCATCACTTCCTCATGAAAAGGGCTTCAAACTCCCGGAGGGCCACCAGGTCCCCGTCTCGCTTCATGGGTCCGTGGAAGTCCCGGGGACTGAGGTCTGCGAATTCCCCGAAGATGGCCACATTCCCATTGATGTAGGCAATGAATTCGTCCTGGCGCCCCCTGATGTACGGACGGAAGGGCCGGGACACCACTCCGAGAACGGCTGAGTCCAGGGCCGTCCAGGTCTGGAGGTGGCTTTCGAAGCCGTTCTTGCCCTCCCAGTACCGGTACGAGGTCAACATGCGGGCCCCAATCGAAAAGGGGGCCTTCAGCCGGCCTTTCTCAGCCCGTCCCTCCACCAGGTACACCCGATGACCTGGGCGGTGATAGGCCAGACGCAGGGTTCCCTTGAGGCCCTTGGTATCGTCGATGCTCCAGGCACCATCGGGATGGATGAAGGCGTAAAAAACCGGCACGAACTGACAGTGTCGCCACATGGCCGCTCCGAGCACCGGGTGGTCGAAGAGCTTCTCCATCGTGCCCAACCGCACGTGTTTCGGCTGAGTGCTGGTTTCGAAGACAAAATCGGCGCGGTCCACGATATCCATGGCCTCCGCCTTGGCGGCAGGCGGCAGCAGATCCAGAAAGGTGGGGGCCTGGGCCTGGAGGGCAACGGCCAATAGGATCGGGATCAGGGCGCGCATGGAAAAACGCTAACACTTCCGTGAATAAATGGTGGTTCTTGACCCCGAGCCCTCTCAGGCCGATGGGAACCTGATGGCCGCGCCGCTCCGACACATGCCCATGACCCCGCTGGATGAACTCCGAGCGTGGCTGGGTAATCCCATGGAAAGCGACGCCAGTGCCCAGGTACACCTCATCCACCTGTTGCAGCAGCTTCGCCAGATGGCCTTGCCCGAGTTGGGCAACCACCTGATCAAATCCTCGACCCCCCCTGCCCTGAAGCGGTTCATCTTCGGCCTGACGGCCAAATTTGATTGGCCGGAGTGGGTGCCCTGGCTGCTCAAAGTCTTGCAACACGAAGCGGATCTCGGCGTGTTCGACGAAGGCTGCGCCGCCCTTGGCCGCCTGGAACTTCGGTCGGCCAGGGAAGCCCTCCAGACTTTGGAAGCCCAGCGCATCGATCCCGATCGGCAGCTGATCCTGCGTCGGGAGCTCGGCACCCAGGATTCCCTGCAGCCCCTTTCCTTCTACCTGGGGCGGCTTATTGAAGGTGAGGCGAATCCGCGTCTGGCCCATCAAGGCGCCCGCGGTCTGGCCGCCGTGGCTGAACCTGAAGACCTCCCCACCCTCTGGGAGGCCCTGGCCGGAGCCGATGCGCTCACCTTCCGCCTCCTGCTTCGGGCCGTGGCCGACCTGCCGGGGGAGGCCCAGGGGCCCCTTCTGCTGAGGCTGTTCCAGGAGACCCTGCATACCCTTGGGGACCTCGAATGCCTGGAGGCCCTGACCCACCAGATCCAGGTCACCGGCCGCGCAGCAGCCCGACCGGTCCTCACGGAAGCTCTGGCGAAACGCATGGGTGAGCACCACGGCGACACCATCCGCGCCCTGCAGCAGTCCCTCGCCGCCGGCGAGGCCGGCAACCCGATTCCTCACCTCGACCTGCTCCGAGAGCAGGCCAAGGGAACCTATGAGCGATTCCTCACTGAATCCCTGATCGTTCTGGTGGAAGGCAAGGTGGCCCGGTTCAGTGCCATGGTGACCGAGGCCCAAGACACGACCGCCAAGCAGCAGGTTGCCCTGGGAAGCACCCTGAACCAGGTCTGCGATGGCCTGGTCCGCCAGGTGTCGCGGGGGGACCTCACCCAGGCCGAGGCCGTTCCCATCCTCCAGGAGGCCTTCGACCGCTTCTCCCACAGCGAAGGCCTGGATTTCGCCTTCTGCCGCCTGGTCCCCGCCACCGATCAAACGGCCCTGGGACGGGTCCTGGCCGTCACCGACCCCAAGCGTCGCCTGACCTGCCTGGATGTGCTCGGGGCGAGGGAGGACGATGCGCTGGTGCCCTTCTTCATGAGCGCCATGCAGGATGCCATTGTCGAAGTGGGGCATCGGGCCATGCACCACCTGGGGAAGCTGCCTTCCAGCTTTCCGGCGGTCATGGATCTCTTCCAGTCGGGCCACCCCGAGCAGGTCCGCACGGCTCTGCGGATCTTCACCGTCAACCACACCAGGGCTGCGGCGGAACCCCTGATGGGCTTCCTCAAGACCGATGTGCGGGATGACCTGGTGGTGGAGGGCGTCGAGGCCCTCGGCGCCACCCAGTGTCCCGGTGCCAGTGCCGTCCTGCTGGACCTGCTGCATGATGGCAAGCCGGCCCGCCTGCAGGAAGCCCTGGTGGAGGCGCTCGCCGGTCTCTCTGCCCCCGAGGCCGGTCTCGGGCTGCTCGAAAAATCCGCCCACCTCAAACTCTCCCAGGTGCTCATCAGGGCCCTCGAAGGTCTCCTGGCGGCCTTCCCCGGCTTTGAACGTCCCCTCCCTCAGGACTGCTTGCCGGCCCTGGAGCAGCTCATCACCCGCTGCTGCGATGACCGCGAAGGGGAAGGCCAACGGCTGCGGGCGATCCTCGCCACGCAAAACCTCTACTGCTTCGACCAGGCGCTGTATTCCCGGTTGAAGGACACCTTCTCTGATTTCCTCTTCGACCTTCGTACCAAGGGCGACTGGGACCGCGACAGCAATGATCGGGTGGCCGCCGTGGTGAAGGAGTTGGGTCGGCGCAGCGCCAGTCTCGGACACATCGCGGGCGCCGAGGAGAAAGTCCGGGCCATGCTGAGCGGCATCCCGCACCAGGGACCGGGACGGGCGCCCGCCCTCCTGGCCCTGCGCGAGGTTCTGCAGGACCCCGAATTCATCCTGCGGGCCGAGATGGCCCAAGAGCTTTCGACGTTTGTCCTGAAAGAGTTTGATCGCCATGAGCAGGACTGGCGAGAGCTGGCGAGGTTGTGCGAGATCGGTGGCCTCACACGCCAGCTGGAACTCGTCGAACCCCTCAAGGACATCTTCAAGGGAGCTTCCGGGCTGGGCCTGCGAAGCGCGGCGAAGGAAGCCCTTCTCTCGCTGGGGCTGGATGAGGCGGACATTGCCCGCAGGGCCCCGATCCAGACGATCCTGCTCCTGGAACCCAGTGCCTTCTTTCGCAAGCGGCTGTTGGCGGCCCTGGGCCAGAGATGGGACATCCGCGAAGCGGGGAGCCGCACGGAAGCCGCACCGTTGTTATCCGAACGTCCAGTCGATCTGCTCATCTCCGAACAGGCCGATGCCCTTGGGGACCTTCGCCCCTGGCTCAGGTTGCAGCTCGAGACGCGACGTTGCCGGCAGATCCTTCTGTCCACCGCCGCCCGCGACACCAGCCCCAGCGAACCCTGGCTCATGGCTGCGCTCTACAAACCCTACGCGCCCGAGGCACTCCTGAAGGCCTTGGAGCCCTGAACGGGTCCTAGGCGGCTATGCTTTCCCTCTGATCTGAGGCCTCCATGCACGGTTTGTCTCCCTGGTTCCGACGCCCAGCCGCCCTTCTGTGCGTTCTGCCGGTCCTGGCTCAGGCCCCGGCACCAGACAGCGGGTTGGCGGAACGGTTGTATCGAAGTGGTGAACGGGCTTATGCCTCGAAGGCCTACAAGGAAGCCCTGGACACCTGGGGGCAATTGCTCCAATCCAGTCCGCGCAGTGAGTTCGCCCCCCGGGTTCTGCTCCGGCTTGCCCAGCACCAGGTGGACATCGAGCGGAAACCCGAGGCGGCAATGCCGTACCTGGACCGACTGCGAGGCGAGTACATCAAGTCGCCCGAGGCCGCCGATGGCCTGCTTCTGCGGGGCATCCTGCTCGCCCGGCAGGCTCGCCGCCCCGCTGAACTGAAGGACGCCGTTGCGGATTTCAACCGCGTTCTCGACCTCTTTCCAGACGCCGCAACCTGCGCGGAGGCCCGCCTGCAACTTGGCCGGGCCTGGCGTGATCAGGGTCAGTGGGGCCGCGCCCTGCAGCAGTTCATCGATGCCTTCCGCCTGCATGCCGGATCAACCGTGGTTGCGCCGGCCATGTTCGAGGCCGCCAGCACCCTCGATCTGATGGGGGACCTGCCCGGTTGCCTCCGCATGCTCCAACGCCTGCGGATCGAAACCCCCCAGGCCCCCGAGGCCAAGGAGGCTGCCTGGCACATGGCGGCCCTGGTGAAGCACCGACTCCAGAAGCCCCCGCTCCGCAACACCGGGGCCTGGCCCGCCGGACGGGTCAAGTGGCTGAAGACACCCACCCTGCTTGCCCTCGCGCAAGATGGGGAGCTGCTCATCTTCCAGAACGACCTCGATCGGGTCTTCCGTCTGCATGGTGAGGACCTGGTTCCCCAGGGGCCCGCAGCCCCCGGCACCCGTGCCCTGCTTGCTGGTCCCACAGGAACCCTCTGGATGCTATCCAAGAACGGATTGGTTCGAGAGGATGCTCCCGCCGTCCTACCCCTCGGTACCCTGGGCGCCATCTCAGGTGCCGCCCTGGATCGGTGGGGCAACCTCTGGGTGGCCGACGCCAAAACCCCCGCCCTCACCCTGTTTACTCCCGAAGGGGGCTCACGGACCATGGCGTCCCCGACCGCCAGTGCCCTGGCATCGCTCCCCACGGGCGGAGTGGTCATCTCCGCGGATGCGGATCGGAAGCTGCTCTTCCTGGATGCCGACGGCCAACCGCGCATCGTCGTGCCCTACGGCAAGGACCTGCCGGCACCCTTCCGAACGGTGACGGCCTTGTCCACGGATGGGGTCGGTCACATCGCCGCGTTGGTGGATGGTGGCGAGTTCGGCGAAGGCGTGGTGATCTACGGGCCCGATGGCACCGTGCTCCGCCACGCCACGTTCAAGGCCCTGGGCATCAGCGGCCGCATCACTTCACTCGTCATGGACCGCTCCGGTGGCCTGATCCTCTGTGACCGTCGCAACGATCTGCTGATCCGGTTGAACTGACATGCGCTTCCGACACCTGCTGTACATTCCCCTCCTTTGCGGTCTCCTCTGGGGCCAGGACGCCGCCCTCAAGGACACGTTCCTGCAGGCCAAGGCCCTTTGGGCCACCCAGGGTGATCGGGAAGGCGCCACGGTGCGCTTTGATACCGTGGTGGCTGCCCTCGGCCCCAGGGCCGCCGGCCTTGAACCTGAATGGACCCAGGTGCTCTGCGAGAGTTACAACTGGCTGGCCGTCCTGGACGACCGCAGCGCCCAGAACAAGGCCCGCGCCCAGGTCCGCCTCCAGGCCCTGATGGACCTCAATCCGGATTTCGAACTGGACCGTACCCTCACCTCCCAGCGCCTCTCCGCCCTGTTCGACCGGCTGAAGGGCGAGAAATACGCTCTGATCAAGCTGACCTACCTGCCCGAGGGCGGACGACTGGTGGTCGACGGCAGGCCTTCGGCATCGCTTGCACGGAAGTACCTCGCCTTCGGGACCCACAAGCTGTCCTACACCCGACCCGGTCACGCCAGCTCGGAGATTGTCCTGGAGCTGGGGCCCCATGACGTCAAGGCGGCCGACTTCAAGCTGACCCGCACTGCCTCCACCATCACCCTCTACGTCCAACCGAGTGACGTGGAGATCCTGTTGGATGGACAGAGCCTCGGTTACGCCATCGGGAAGGCCGGCCCGGAAGCCGCTGCCGTGGCCATCCCCCTGGGCCTTCGGCCTGAGGAGCTCTCGTCCGCCTTCGTCATTCCGGAGCTGGCACCGGGCAAGCACCAACTCGAACTGCGTGCGCCCTGTTTCAGGGCCAGGGTGCTTGAACTTCCTGCGGACCTTGCCTCTCCGGCGGCCGATCACACCCTGGAGCCCATCCGCATGGAGCCTTCCAGGGGCACCCTGTCGGTGATCTCGGCCTGGCCAGGTGGTGAACTGCTGCTCTCCGGCCAGAGTCGCGGGCCCCTCCCCCTCACGAACCTCCCGGTCTGCTCCGGATCCTACGACCTGCTGGTGCGGTTCCCCGCGGGTGGTTTCTCGCAACGCATCGTCGTGGAAGACGGCAAGTCCATCAGCCTGGAGGCCCGCCCGAAACCCCGCCTGGCCTTTGTGGGTCTGGAGGGCGGAGAGTTCACCGGTCGCAGCCGATTCCTGAATCAGCTCCAATCCCTCGGCGACCGGCTGCAATCGGTGGCCTACCTGCCCGCTCGACCCGATGAACCTCCCACGGATGCCCTGGCCCGCCTCAAGGCCTCGAAGGAAGCCGAACTGCTCCTGATCGCCAGGCCCGTCCCGGGCCAGGTCATCCATCAGGTGGAACTCGTGGTGGCCACCCTCGATGGCGAAGAGGAACACCTCTTCGTGAAGCCCCTCGAGCAGGATCCCCTGGGTTCCCTGGCGGCCCGCCTGAATGCGGTTCCGAGCCTCCAGCAGCCGGACCTCGGCATCAGTGTGCTGGACCTCCCGGGTGAGCCAGGCCCATGGGTACTGGCCGCCACCGAGCCAGCCCTGAAAGCCGGGCTCCAGGTCGGTCGACCCATCCTGCAGGTCCAGGGGAAGCCCCTGGCCACGGTGCTTGAATTAAGACAGCTGGTGGCCAGCGCCAAGGAATCGGTTTCCCTGAGCCAAGAGGGCACCACGTTCCCTGTGCCCATCCAGATGGAGGCCCTCGAGATCCAGCTCGGTTCCCCGGAGCTTTGCTATCCGGCGGTGCTGGCGCATCTCCGCCTGCTCTACGCCGGGGCCAAGGGGGACGAGGCAAATCTCATCAAACTCAATCTGGCCCTCGCCCTGATGCAGTTCCGTAAATTCGACAAGGCCATCGAACTGCTGCGAGACGCGCGGCTCAGCACGGTCCGTGGGGTCAGCCAGGGCACCCTGGACTACCACATGGGACGCTGCTTCCTCCAACTGGGCACCAGCTACCAATCCGAAGCCGGGCAGGCATTCCGGCAGGCACTGAAGTATCCTCAGTCAACCCTTCTCGGTCCCGATGGTCCCCTGGTCGCCCCCCTGGCCAGACAGGCCCTCGAAGACCTGAAGTGAGGTGGAGGAATCCATGCGACAGCAGCGCGGTGAAGGCAAGATCGGATGCATCATCTCCATGCTCGTCCTAGGCATCCTGGGCGCAGCAGCCGTCAAGGCCGTTCCGGTCTACTACGGCAACAGTGAACTGACCGATGCCTGCGACTTCATCGCCAGCGGCGCCAGCAAGAAACCCATCGAGACCCTGGAACGGGAGGTCAAGGACAAGGCCCGCGAGCTGGGGGTCATCGAAGTTCTGACCGACAAGAACGCCATCCGGATCACCAAGACCGGTGGTGGTGATGCGGGGACCTGCACCATTACCCTGCGCTACAAGCGCACCATCGATTTCTACGGGGCCTACAAGTGGACTTTGGTGACGGACAAGCGGATCACCAAGCCCATTTTTGAAAACATCAGCTGATTCGCCCTTGCGGTCAGGGGCGCCCCACGGCACCCTGCCCTGATGCATCTGTCACTTCCCCAAGACACCTCCCTGGTCCCGGGCGAGGTTCTGCAGCCCGTTTGCATCCCGGGTTCCAAGTCCGTCAGCAATCGGGCCCTGCTCCTGGCAGCCCTGGCGCCGGGCATCAGCCATCTCAGTGGGGGGCTTGAGGCCGAAGACACCCACTGGATGCGGCAGGCCCTGCGAGGCCTGGGATGTACGGTGGAAGAGCAGGCAGGGATCTGGAGCGTTGGAGGGGGTGGGAGACCTCGGGCTCAAAGCCCCCTCTGGCTTGGGGCGTCGGGAACCACGCTGAGGTTCCTCCTCCCTTGGCTGGCCCTTGCCGCAGAGAGCCCCATCCGGCTGGAGGGCGATCCCCGCCTCTTCGCCCGACCCCTCGGCCCCCTGCTCGAACCACTGGAAACCTTGGGCGCCCGCTGGATACCGGATGGGCCAGGGGCCTGGCTGCATCCGAGCCCGGTTCCACACCGCCGGCTGGCTTTCGCCGTGGATGCCCGCCTCAGCAGCCAGTTCCTCTCAGGCCTAGCCCTTGCCGCTTCGGCCCTGCCTGAAGCCAGCCTCCTCACGTGGACCGAGGTGGCCAGTCCCAGTTACCTGAGCCTCACCACCCAGTGGCTCCGGCGCTTCGGTTGCGAGGCCGTCCTGGAGCCTGGGCACTGGCAGATCCCGGGTGGGGCCCTTGGTCCACGACATCTGGACCTGCCTGGGGACTGGAGTGGCGCGGCGGCCTTTCTCGCGGCCGCCGCCGCCACCGGAAGAACCCTGCGGCTGGGGCCCCTGGATCGCGAGGACGCCCAGGGTGATCGGGCCATGGTCGACCTCCTGGAAGCCGCGGGCTGCAGTACCCGCTGGATCGAGGCTCAGACCCTCGAGGTATCAGGTCACCTGCGGCGCGGCCTGGATGCCGACCTCACCAACTGTCCCGACCTGGGGCCCGTATTGGCGGCCTTGGCAGCGCTGGCGCCCGGCCCCTCCGAGCTGAGGGGCCTCCACACCCTCCCCCTCAAGGAATGCGACCGGCTCGACGCGTCCGCCGAACTGGTGGGCTGGCTGGGTGGGCAGGCGCAGGTGCTCGGGGACCACACCCTGCGGATCGCCCCGGGCACCCCTTCCAGGGACCGGGCTCCCGTCGATCCGCGCAACGACCCCCGCATGGCCTTTGCCGCCGCCCTGGGCGGGCTGCGTTGGGGTGGCGACCTCCTGAACCCTGAGTGCGTGGGCAAGACCTTTCCGAACTTCTGGGAGGTTTGGCGGGGGATGCTCGGATGCTGAGGGCCGCCTGGCTGGGTGATTGGAAAGCTCCGTGGGGGCTGGATCGTGGACGGCGCTGGGGCGATCCGGCCTGGGCCCTGGCCGGCATCGCCCAGGCTTGGCTTCTGGGTGGGCGCGAGGGCCGCTGGCCTCGCCTGGAACAGGAGGCGCGTCGTCCTCAGGGGCCCCGTGTCGTGCTGGCCCCCACGGTGTTTGAAGCCCGGCCGGAGGCCGCCTGGGTGGCCCGCCTCCGACATGGCAGCGTCGGCGTCCCCGCCACCCAGCGCGGGAGCCGGGAGGATGAACTGCTCGCCTGGGCCTGGGAGGCCCTGCTGGATGGCGACGGGACCCCCTGGATGGCCGCGGGTTCGGTGCTGCTGGAGCTGCCCCAGCGGCTCCGGTGGGTGACCGTGCTCGGCGCCGTGGATGCCAGCGGTGCACTCCACCTGCCGCCCTTCCTGGACCTGGTCCCAGACGCCTGGCGCACCCTGCCCGTGGGTTGGTGGGAGACCCTCCTGCGGTCCCAGGACGCGGACGGTCGCCTGTTGCCGGAAGGGCCGCTGGATCCGGGGCTGCCCTGGCCTGCCATCCAGCAGCATGCAGAGGCCCTGATCCTCGCCAGCCTGCCCGGGGATCTGGCACCTCACCTCGGGGCCGACTGGCTGTACGAGTTGCCTGACGGATCGTGGATGCTGGACCCCAAGCTCCGGGCCTGGGCCCGGGGAGCCGGGGTCTCTCCCGAGGGCCTGGAGCCCTGGATGCCTCGAAACCTGGGCCTGGGCCTACCGCCAGATCCCGCCTTGAGCGATGTGTTGAACCTGCGGATGCCAGCCATGCCTCCCTCGGGATGGACGGCCTCTCTGGAGGCCGATCTCCGGGAGCTGATTCACCGCCCCGAACCCCCGCCACCGGCTGGCCATCCCACCTGGGATCGGCTGCGGATGCGCTGGGGTGGCGAACCGCCCGAGGCGGAGTCCGGTTATCCATACTGGGGCACCCCGGCCCACCCCTGTGCTGACCCATTCCATTGGATGGCCCAAGGGCAAGTGGCCAACCGGGCCTGCGAGCCCGAAACCGCCTTGCGGGCCTTCACCCTGGCCCACGCCCACTTCCTCCGCCTCAACGCCCCCGGCTGGGCCTCCCGGGCCGCCTCCAACGCCGCCCACATGGCCCTGCAGTGGGCAGACCTCCCGGCTCACCGCCGCTGGGCCGCCTTGCGTGGGCCCCTGCCGCAGCCGTGGCATGACCACGAAGAGGCCCAGATGGCGGAGGTGTATCTCGAGCCCCCGGCCGCCTTGATCCGCATTCGGGGATTGGTGGCAGCCCACCCGGATTTTTCGCCGGCCTGGGGGTTGCTGGCGGGCCACGGTGTGGATGGGGGGCGGTGGGACCTGGTGCGCGAAGGCCTGGTGCATGTGCGCGACCACCCCTACGCCAGTTTCCTGGAAGCCGTCCTGGGCCCGCTCACCGAGGCTCCACCGCCAGGAGCCGATCCAGAAACGCGCCTCAGCTGGGAAGCCCACCGGCTGTTCCGGGGCACCGGAGATTCCCAGGCCGTCTGGGCGGCTTGGCGGGATTGTCCAAATCAGCTCATGCGGCTTGAGCTGGGGCTCCAGGTACTGGAGCGTCTTCCGGAACAGTGCACGGCCACCCGTCTGCTCGCCCTCCAGGCCATCGCCGATCGGGCGGACTCGGCCCGGCATCAACGGCGCCTGGCCGCCCTCTGGCCCCAGCCAGATACCGATCAGCATCCCGCACCCACCCTGCTCTTCAAAGATTGGTTGGCCCAACGGACGACGCCGACCTGGATCGCCTGGGAAGAAGAGGGCAAGGTCCACTCCCTCGGCACCGGAGCGGCACCACCCGAGGGCGCCCTGAGCCGACTGGCGAAGGATGGGGCGCTGGCCCCCTTCCTCCATGACGACTGGGTCTGGCGGGGACATCCCTTGGTCTGGGAAGGTTGCCCGGTGGGCGCGGTGCTGCTGGCTCAGCTTGCGGAGACGCCGCCTCACTCACCCCTGGAGCCCCTGCTCATCGCCCCTTGGCTGGCTCGCATTCGGGCGAGAAGGCCCGCCGAATCCATGGTTGAGTCCGGCCTCCTGCTGACCGATGGCAGCGAGCCCATGGCCTCGGTGCTGCGCGAGTTGGACCGCGTGGCGGACTCGGACTTGCCGGTGTTGATCCTGGGCCCGACGGGCACAGGCAAGGAGCTCGCGGCCACCGAAGTGCATCGACGCTCAGGCCGATCGGGGCCGCTGGTGGCCGTGAACTGCTCGGCCTTTGCAGAAGGCCTTTTAGAATCCGAATTGTTCGGACACCTGAAGGGCGCCTTCACGGGGGCGCACCAGGACCGCCGGGGCGCCATCGAGATGGCCCGGGGCGGCACCTTGTTTCTCGATGAAGTGGCGGATCTGTCCCCACGCATCCAGTCCATGCTGCTCCGGGTGCTGCAGGAGCGTGAAATCCGCCGCGTGGGCTCCGACCACACCGTGAAGGTGGATGTCCGCTTCCTCGCCGCCACCCATCGCTCCCTGGAGGAATTGGCTGCCGCCGGGTCCTTCCGGCGCGACCTCTTGTTCCGGCTGCAGGGGGCCGTGCTCCACCTGCCCGCGCTTTCAGACCGCCGCCAGGAGTTCTCCTACCTGCTGCCCCGCCTCGCGATCCGCGCCGCCCAGGCCGCCAAGCGGCCCATCCCCGCCCTGGCCCCTGGCCTGCCCCAGGCCCTGGCCAGGCTGCCTTGGCCGGGCAATGTCCGGGAGCTGATCCACGCCCTGGAGCGCGCCATCCTGCGCTGCGAAGACGGCATCCTGAAACCCCGCCACTTCCCCGAGCTGGAGACCCCGGCCCTGCAGGCGCGGACCTGGGATGACGCCACCCGGACCTTCCAGCGGCGCCTGCTCCTCGACACCCTCCAGGCCTGCCACTTCCGCGTCGCCGACGCCGCCGAGATCCTCGGCCTCGCCCGCCCCGCCCTCTACGCCACCGCAAGGCGGCTGGGTGTGGATCTGGTGGTGGAGCGGACCCAGCTCCATCGCTAGTAATACTGTGTCATAACCAAACATGAAGCACCTCGACCCTCCCCGCAGGCAGGCTGATGGGACGATGAAGTGGTTGGGGATGTTGACGATCGGGGCTGAAATGGCATGGCGAGTTCGGAAGTCTGTCACGGCCTTCTGGCAAGCAAGCACTGCTCCGAAATCGTCCACGATTACGAACCCGCCCGGAGACACTTTTTCGTACAGGTTCACCAATTCATCCATGGTCGATTCGTACATATCGCCATCCAAGCGGAGGGCCGATAGCCGCTGGATGGGGGGGTTGTGTATAAAAGCGTCTGTAAGTCCGGGTTCGGCGGCCTTG
>JANYAZ010000181.1 GCA_025361045.1 Geothrix sp.
AACCGCCGGCGGGGCCGCTTGCGGCCCCTGGGCGCGTCGCGCCCGCGAAGCTGGATGGGTGGGGCACGGAGGCCTCCGTGCCACCTCCGTGGGTTCCGTGTCTCCGTGGTGAATCTCTATTTTTGAATGCAGATTGGTATCAGATAGGCATGGCCCAAAAGAATAAAGAAGGTGCGGCCTTCGGGCCGCCACCACTCTTACCTGAAGCCTGAAGCCTGGCCCTCACCCGGCCTGGCTGTGATTCGCCGGTGTCCAGCCTCGTTCGTTCAGCAGCTTCACACCCTGGATGCGGGTGAGCCGGAAGGCCATCTCCTCCTGGTGGAGGTGGCAGAAGGCCAGCAGGTGGTCCTCCTGGATGGTCCGCGGGGACACGCGTCTAAGCTGGGTCCGGTGGGCGGCCGGGGGCAGGTAGGTGAGCTCCACCATCAGGGTGTGGCCCGCGGCGTATTCGAGAATCCGTTGCACTTCCTCGGCCAGCTGATCCTCCCCGCCTAGGTGCAGCATGGGGATCCGCCGCTGCACTTCCTGATAGAGGGAGGGATCTTCATCATGGAGCCGCTGGATGGCCGAACGGACCATCTGCTGTACGGGTTCCAGGTGATGGTTCATGCCCTTCTCGTCGACGAAGGCCAGGGCCGCCAGGGCCCACAGATAGAGCTTTTCGTCCGAATCCACACTCAGGGCGAGGAAGCGCCCCGGCTTGGGCATGAAGCCCGCCTGCTTGAGCAGGGCATGGGCATTGCCATCCCCGCGCACCTCCAGCACGGTGTCGGAAAGCGACCCCAGCTTCAGGGGCGCCAGCTCGGGCCGCAGCTTCAGTTCTTCGGCCAGGTGGGCCGTGCGGGCTCGCACAAGCCGCACACCCTGGTGGACTTCCACCTCGCCCACCCGCCGGGACAGATCCTCCAGCAGCTGGAGCAGGGGCTGGGGCAGGGTCTGGGTGGTGGCACCGAGCCGCATGCCCAGTTCCTCGAGGGGCACACCGGCATCGATGGCGCGCACCAGGGTGGCGTGGCTCACGCGGAAGCTGCCCATGGCGTCCAGGGACTCCACGTCCGCCAGCTGGGCCAGCTGCAGCAGGCGGTGGGGGTTCTGCAACAGCGGGGTCAGCAGCTCCAGCGTGGGCTGCATGATCATGGGCTGATCCAGCTCCAGCGGCTGCCAATGGGCGGCGGTGCCCTGCAGATCGCGCAGGAGGTACTCGTGCGCCAGGGCCTCGCCATGCTCCGTGAGGCGGAGATGCGCCAAGGCCTCATCCCCCTGGATGATGCCCATGCGACCTAGGAAGGGCAGGAACACCGTGCGGGTGCGATCCTCGTCGAGGGGATGCAGGGTCTTGAGAAACGCCAGGAAGGCCTGCACGGCCAGGGTCTGCCCCCGGCGCTCCAGCAGGTGCTGCATGAGGAAGTGCCGGTCCTCGGCGGGAGGCATGCCCCAGCCTTTGAGATCATGCTCCAGCAGGCTGGCGAAGGCGCGTTCCGCCACCCAGCGGGGGGGATGGCTGGTCACCGCGGGCAGCAGTGTCTCCACGCGCCCGTCGCGGTTCCACAGCAGGCCCAGGCGATGCAGCAGGGTGAACAGCAGGGTGGCGTCGTGCTCCTCCTGCAGCATGGCGTTGCGCTGCATGAGCTGGCCCAGTTCCTTCTTGGCGGGCAGGCCCCCCTTGAGCACGCGCAGCCCCGCCACGCAGCGCAGCAGGACGCTGGTGAGGGCCAGGGAGAAGCGGAAGGGTTCGGCGGCCTTGAGCTTCACCTCGGCGGGAGCCTGGAAGCTCAGCGCACCCTCATCGAAATCTTCGAGCGCATCGGTCACCCGCTCCGCCACGGCCCAGCCGGTGCCGGTCGGCAGGATCAACCCCAGGTCCCGCAGGATCTCGATCACCTGGGCATCCGGCGTCGTCTCGTCGCTGACGAAATGCTTGAGCGCCACCAGGGATTCACTGTCCAGATCGGCCAGCGAGTCCGACAACCGCTTATGGTCCTCCAGGTGGAAGACCATGGTCTTGAGCAGGCGCATGCGGCCTTCGCCGCAATCCTCCCAGCGGATGGGAATGGGCAGGCGGCGTCGCTCGCAGATGGTCCGGAGCTGCTCATCCGAGCAGTTCGAAAGAAGCTGGAAGTGCGTGTGCGGCATGAGCACCCGGGTACAGAGGATCTTCCAGTATCCCACAATAGTGGAATCCGCTCACGCGCAAAAAGCGCCCGGCAGGGTGCCGGGCGCAGGTGGGCGGGAGGCGGTTCCTATTGGGCGGTGAGGGTGCCCACCGTCACGGTGATGGGCGTGATGGCACCAGTGCCATCGAGCACTTGGCACTTGGCGGGGTCCGCTGTGATCGCAAGGGTGGTGCCCTGGGCAAGCCCCAGGCCGGATTTCAGATCCACGGCGACCCTCAGCAGAGGGCCGTTGAGGGAGGCGGCAGCGGTGGGAGCCTTCTGCGCCACCGTGACCTGCAGCACACCTCCGGTGGCCTTGGCCTTCTGAATGGGGGTGCCACTTCCCAGGGTGAACTGGGTGCCGTTCTGCATCAGCAACGCGGTGGTGCCACCGGGGGGGACATCCACCCAGGTCACCCTGGGGTCGGCGCTGAGCGTGATCGAAACACCCGAGCCAGTGCCGGTACTGGGCCCCACGAGGTCCAGCACCAGGTGGGAGCCGGAGCTTGAGACGTTTTTCACCAGCTTGTAGGTGCCGGTGGTGGGATCGGTGTAGGCGAGGGCTGTGGCCGGCGGCGGCGGCGGGGGGGGTGGCGTGGAGCCACCCCCGCAGGCCAGGAGCGCCGCGAGCAGGAGGAAGGCCGAACCGGAGCAGAGCTTATGGGTCAGGGTCATGGTCGTCTCCGTCACAGGCCAGGGAGCAGAAGGATGAGGTCGGCGTCATCGATCACGCCGTTGCCGTCCAGATCAGCCGCAAGAAGCGCAGCGGCGCCGGTCTGGCCATAGAACTTGGCGAAGGTGAGCAGGTCGCGCAGGTCCACGACGCCATCGCCGTTCAGGTCCAGGGTCTTCACCGTCACCGTGGCCGTGCCCGGCGTGGTGCCAGGCCAGGTGCTGGTGGCGGTGACGGTGTAGGTTCCGGCAGTGGCCGGGGCGGTGTAGAGCCCCGCGCTGGTGATGGTTCCGCCACTGGCGGACCAGGTCACGGCCTGGGAGGGCGCACCGGCCACGGCGGCGGTAAAGGTGAAGGCCGCCCCGGCCAGCAGGGTTTTCGGGGTCGGGGTCACGGACACGGTGACAGCGGCGGGGTTGTAGACGTTGACCGTGGCCGTGGCGCTGGCAGCCGCGGACTCATTGCTGGTGGCCGTCACGGTGTACACCCCCGGCGCGGCGGGCGCCGTGTAGGTGGTGGCACTGCCGCTCGCAGTCTGGATGGGGCTCACCGAACCGCCGCCCGCAGAGACGGTCCAGTTGGTCTTGTTGTCCGTGGTGAAGTTGGTGACCGTGGCGGTGAAGGTGGTGGTGGCCGATGGATTGACCGTGGCGGTGGCCTTGTCCAGGGACACACTCACGGCACCGGTGCCGGTCTGCAGTTCCCACACGCCCCGGCCATAGGTGCCGGCGCGAAGGAAGCTGCCGTCGGGGGCAAGGTAGAGGTCGCGCACGGCCACCATGGGAAGGTTGCTGCCGTAGCGAGCCCAGGTGCCGCCGCCATCCGTGCTGCGATAGACGCCGAAATCCGTGCCGACGAACAGGGTGTTGGCATTGCCTGGAACGTTCTGGATCACGTGGATCGGGACGCCGAAGGGCAGGCCATTGCTGGTGGTGGCGCTGCCATCGAGGGTGGTCCAGGTGGCGCCGCCATTGGCGCTCTTGAACAGGTGGTGGGCCGCGGCATTGGGGGCGACCGTGGCACCGTACACGATCTGGTCGTTTTCGGTGTTGAACCAGATGTAGCTGGTGTTGAAAGTGCCACCGGTAAGGTCGGTCGAGTCAGTCCAGGAGGCGCCATTGTTGTAGGTGACCCAGAAATGGCCGCCACTGCTCGCGGCACCGACGGCGCCTGAGCTGCGCGAGCCATTCACGTTGCGGAGGAGTCGAGTGGTGTCGTACCCAGTCATGGTCATGGCCGTCCAGCTGGTCCCGAAATTGGTACTCTTGTAGACCTTGGCGTTGACGAAGGTATAGACGGTGTCCGGGGTGCTGCTGGCGCCCAGGGCGATCTTGGGGGCGAAGGGGGCACCGGTGGCGTCTAGTGCCGGGTTGCCTGATTCGGGGATTCCTACCGTGATCGAGTTCCCAGAAGCGTCCTGCGCTACTGTGAATTGAGTTGCACCGCCATCAGTGCTTCGACCAATGGCAGTGTAGTAGATCGACCCCAGCATCAGGTTCCCGTTGTTGGGGTGGATCACCGTGCCGAAGCCGTCGCCGCCGATCTCGTCCTCGAAGGTGCCTTCGGCGCCAGTGAGGGCGGCCCCGGTGACATCGGGCTTGCGGATCCGGGTGCCGTTGTCCTGGAGGCCCAGGCTGATGCGGTATTTGGAATCGGGTGGAGTGGAGGCGAGGGTGGAGCCGATGTTATAGACGAGGTGGGTGGCCAGGCTCTTGTTCCGGCGGTTGTCGATGAAGGTGGGATCCGAGTTCACCGAGCCGGCACCCGTGGGCACGCTGGCTCGGAAGGGATCCCGGACCACCGAGAGGCCACCATCATTGCCCACGTACAAGGTACCGCCGGTGGCCGACCAGGCCGTGGTGTGGAAGTCCGCATGGGCGTAGACATGCCGGTTGCCGTACCAGTGGGTGAGCTGGGTCCAGGAGGCCCCCCCAGTCAGGCTGCGGTAGAGGGCCAGGTTGGACCCCACAAACAGGTTGTTCGCATTGTTGGGGTCCACGGCCAGCCCATGGTTGTAGAAGCCCTGCCCACCATCGCCGGTCATCTGGGCACCGATGCCCTGGAAGAGGCCACCAGTGGCGGTTGGAGCGGCCATCCAGGCCCAGGTGTGGCCCTTGTCCACGCTCTTGAGCACACCCCGGGCAATGTTGGCGGTGCTGGTGTCCTCGTAGATGGCCCACAGGGTGGCCCCATCCTTGGCCGCAACCACGGTGATCCGGCCGATGTTGGCCACCGTCACGCCCGAGATGGTCGCCGGGGTCCAACTCGACCCTCCGGTGGTGGAGTAATGAATCGTGCCGGCTCCGGTACCGGGCTCCAGGGAGCACACCAGATCGGTACTGGTCACCATCTGGACGGACCAGATCCTCCCCGTGGTGGCTCCGCCGACCGTGACCGCACTGAAGCTCTGACCCCCATTGGTGGACATCTTCAAGCCATCGTTGGTACCCCAGAAAACGATGGTGGCACTGAGGGGCAGGATGGCGTAGGAACGGGTCGCACTGCCGATGCCCGTGGCGGCGACCCAGGAGGTGCCACCATTGGTGCTGGTGAAGAAGCCCCGACCTTCAGCATCGTGGGCGTCCCCGGATCCCAGGTACAGGGTGGAAGGGCTGGCGGTGCCCATGGCCATGGCGCCCACGGAGACGTTTCCGCTGGAACTGCTGGAGGGCAGGGCGTCCGTGATCGAGGTCCAGGTCCAGTCACTGGCACTGGTCGTGTCGGCATTGGTGGACTTGAAGACGCCGCCGCCACTGGTGGCGAGGTAGAGGGTGGTCGGCGTGGTGGGGTCGGACAGGATGGCGACGGGTCGGCCGCTGTCGATGTCGGGGAAGGAGGCCGTGGTGAGGTTGGCCGTGGGGCCGAGGTTCACCCAAGTCAAGGGAGCTGGGGCCGCGGGGGCAGCACCGACCTTTGACGACAGGAGGGGCTTGGCGGTGGTCGCCTTCGGCATCAGGTGGTCCCACAGACGCACTTCCCGGTCGGCCAGCTGGTTCTTGTAGTCCAGGTACTCGGGGCTGAGGCGGCCCCCGAACCACAGGAGGTCCCACGCCCTGCGGAGATCGGGCCGATCGTGGCCCTTGACGGCATGGGGGCCCACCCGCGCCGGCAGGCTCCGTCGCTGCTCGATAAGGTTGGGCTCTTCGGCTTGGAGCCCGCTGGCGACGAGCAGGGCGAGCGCGGTGAGGATTCGGGTCATTGGCTTGCCCATGGGGGCTCCAAAAACAAGGTTCCCGGCGAGGCGGGACAGGGGCTTCGAAGGTCTCCAACTATACGCTTAGGGCGGTTTTCGATCCTCTGACATTTCCTTAATCCACCCGCGCCCCTGGCGTGGGCAAATGTGACCGTTGGGAGGGCCTTCGTTGACCGTCCCCGCCCGCCCATCTACGCTCAAAGGTTTGGGTCTACCGCCACCGTGATCGCCATGCGCCCTGACAATCCCCTGATCGTCCAAAGCGATCGCACGCTGCTGCTCGAGGTGGCCCATCCGGCGTTCGAGCAGGTGCGGGACGAGCTGGCGCGCTTCGCGGAGCTGGTGAAGAGCCCCGAGCACATCCACACCTACCGCATCACGCCGCTTAGCCTGTGGAACGCCTCGGCCTCGGGCGTGAGCTGCACGGACATGATCGTCACCCTGAACACCTGGTCGAAGTACCCGGTGCCCCAGAACCTGCTGCAGGAGATCGAGGACCACGGCACCCGCTATGGCAAGTTGCGCCTGGTGGCCAAGGGCGAGCGCCTGGCCCTGGAAATGGATGACCGGGGCCTCTTCTGGGAGCTGGAGAACCAGAAGTCGCTGCAGGGCCTGCTGGCGGAACCCTACCCGGACGAGCGGGGCATCTACCTGAACACCGGCATGCGGGGCGAGGTGAAGCTGCAGCTCATCCGGCTGGGCCACCCGGTGCAGGACATGGCGGGCTACAAGCCCGGCGACCCGCTGCCCTTCGAGCTGGCGCCCACCACCAAGCAGAACGGCCGGCCCTTCGGCCTGCGCCCCTACCAGCAGGCGGCGGTGGATGTGTTTCATGCCGGGGGCGGGCCCGATGGCGGCGCCGGGGTGCTGGTTTTGCCCTGCGGCGCGGGCAAGACCGTCATCGGCATCGGCTGCATGGGCAGTTTGCAAACCCATACGCTGGTGCTCACCACCAATGGCACCGCCGTGAAGCAGTGGAAGCAGGAGCTGCTCGACAAGACCACGCTCACCGAGGACCAGGTGGGGCTCTACACGGGCGATACCAAGGAGATCAAGCCGGTCACCATCGCCACCTACCAGATCCTCACCTACCGCCGCAGCAAGACGGGCCCCTTCGAGCACTTCAAGCTCTTCGAGGCGGCCAACTGGGGCCTGGTGATCTACGACGAGGTGCACATGCTGCCGGCCCCGGTGTTTCGCGCCGTGGCCGAACTGCAGGCCAAGCGGCGCCTGGGTCTCACGGCCACCCTGGTGCGCGAGGACGGCAAGGAGGAGGACGTCTTCAGCCTCATCGGTCCCAAGCGGGTGGACGTGCCCTGGAAGATGCTGGAGAAGGACGGATTCATCGCCACCGCCCACTGCCTGGAGATCCGCGTCCCCCTGCCCACGGACGAGCGCATGGAATACGCCGTGGCGGACCAGCGCCAGCGCTTCCGCATCGCCTCGGAGAACAGCCTGAAGATGGTGGTGATGGACGAGCTGCTGGCGGGGCACCCCACCGACAACATCCTCATCATCGGCCAGTACCTCGAGCAGCTCCGCATCATCGGGGAGCGGCTGGGCGCGCCGGTGCTCACGGGGCAGACCCCAGAGAAGGAGCGCGAGACCCTGTTCCGGCAGTTCCGGGATGGCGAGCTGCGGGTGCTCATCGTGAGCAAGGTGGCCAACTTTGCCATCGATCTGCCGGACGCCTCGGTGGCCATCCAGGTGAGCGGCACCTTCGGATCGAGGCAGGAGGAAGCCCAGCGCCTGGGCCGCATCCTGCGCCCCAAGGGCAACCGGAACCTGAGCTATTTCTATTCCCTCATCAGCAGCGAAACCACCGAGCAGGAATTCGCCCGGAACCGGCAGCTGTTCCTCACCGAGCAGGGCTACCGGTACCTCATCGAAAGCCGCCGCTTCGATGAACATCGCCGGCTCAGTGAGCCCACGGTGTGGAAGCAGCTGCGGGCGGACACGGCGGGCTAGGGCCTCATGCCGTCGCGGGGCAACGCGGCCGGCAGGTCTCGTTCGAGAATCGGCAGGGTCCCCCGAGCTGACAGTCGCCCCCTGGAGATCACCTCGACCACCAGTGATTCAGGCCTATGCCAGGGCTCCTGGATGAGGGCACTCAGCAGGAAGCTCCGCCCTGGTTCCAGGGGCGTGACCTCCCCTTTCAGGCGCAGAAAACCGGCTGTGCCCGAGTGGATGGCTTGCCCCCGGCGAAGGCTGGTGAGGACGCTGCCCTGGGCCCGCCAGAACCGGTACTCAAAGTGGGCACCCTGGGACGGACCCTGGAGGCTGAATCGGGCCCGCAGCCGGGTCTGGAACGGCGCTGCACCCGGCAGGGGCTCCCTGCCGGGACCAATGATGACCTGGGCGGAATCGATGGTGACCTTGACCGGGGAACCCGCCAGAAGTCCAGTGGTGGCGAGCAGCAAGGCAAGCAGGCGCATGGGGCAGTCCCTGAGAGGGTTCTCAGCATAGACCATCCGTGGCCCGGGCCCAGAACCTAGCTGGCCGAGGGCAGCGGCGCCTCCAGCAGCGAGGCCGCCGCTTCCGCGCGGGCGAGGGCCTGGGCGGCGGTGGCGCCGCACACGGTGAGGTGCCCCACCTTGCGCAGGGGCCTGGGCTTCTTGCCGTAGAGGTGCAGGGAGACCCCGGGAATGGCCAGAACCGATTCCAGCGGCGGCTGCGGGCCCAGCCAGAGGTCGCCCAGCAGGTTCACCAGGACTGAGGCGCCCCGTGGCTCCGTGGCGCCCAGGGGCAGGCCGCAGATGGCGCGTACGAACTGCTCGAACTGTCCCGTGGCGCAGGCCGCGCCGGCCCCATGGAAGGTGTTGTGGGGGCGGGGCGAGAGCTCGTTCACCAGCAGCGTGCCGGCCTGGGTGATGAACAGTTCCACCGCCAGCAGGCCCTCGACCTCCAGCTCTACGGCGATGCTGGTGGCTAGGTCCGTCGCCTCCCGGGCCAGGGACCGGTGGATGGGGGCGGGGAAGAGCGAGAAGCCCAGCACACCGTCGTCGTGCCAGTTGGCGGCGGGCGGGTGGGCCACCACCTCGCCCCGGGGGGAACGGGCCATCAGCACACTGAGCTCCAGGCGCAGCTGCAGCTCCTGCTCCGCCACCGCGGGCCCCTTCAGCTGGGCGAGGGCGGCTTCGGCGTCGTCCACCTGACCCACGCGCACCTGGGCGCGGCCGTCATAGCCGCCCTGGGTCCGCTTCACGCGGCAGGGGCCCAGGTCGAAAAGCGCCTGTTCCAAGTCGGTGCTGGTGAGGACTTCCCGCCAGGGTCCCACCGGGTAGCCGTGGTCGGAGAGCCAGCGCTTCTGGCGAGCCCGGTCCTGGATGCACGCCAGCACGTGGGCCCCGGGGCGGAGGAGCCCGCATTCCGCCACCGCCTGCAGCACTGCGGGGGCGATGCGTTCGATCTCGTAGGTGACGACGGCCGAGCACCGGGCCAGCCGGCGGGCGGCTTCGGCGTCGTCGAAGGCGCCCACGATGACCGTGTCCGCCAGGGGGGCCGCGGCGCAGTGGGGATCGGGGTCCAGCACCGCGATCTTGTAGCCCATGCTGCGGGCCGCGAGGGCGGTCATGCGCCCCAGCTGGCCGCCGCCGAGCAGGCCGATGGTCGCACCCGGAAGGATGGGCTGCATGTCTCCGCGCATGGTCATGGCAGCACCTCTGAGAGGACGGCGGCTTCCGCCGATTGGCGTAATTCCTGGAGGCGCTGGTGCAGCGCCGGATCCGACAGGGCCAGGATCTGGGCCGCCAGCAGCGCGGCATTTCGGGCTCCGGCCCGGCCGATGGCCAGGGCGCCCACGGGCACCCCTCCGGGCATCTGGACGATGGACAGCAGGGCATCCAGGCCGTTCAGTCCCGTGGCGGCCACCGGCACGCCCAGGACCGGCAGCAGGGTGTGGGCCGCCACCATGCCGGGCAGGTGGGCGGCGCCCCCGGCCCCGGCGATGATGACCTTCAGGCCGCGGTCCCGGGCCGTGGTGGCGTACTCCGCCATCCAGGCGGGTGTGCGATGGGCCGAGACCACCCGGGCCTCGAAGGGCACGCCCAGGGACTGCAGGGTGTCACAGGCCTTCGACATCACCTCGAAGTCGCTGCGGCTGCCCATGATGATGCCGACCAGGGGCTGCATCAGCGGCCTCCCAGGAAGCTGGCGAAGCGCCAGTAGAGGGGGATGCCGATCACCACGTTGAAGGGGAAGGTGATGCCCAGGGCCAGGGCCAGCGAGAAGGCGGGGTTCGCCTCCGGCAGGGTGGTGCGCACCGCCGGTGGGGCGGCAATGTAGGAGGCGCTGGCGGCCATGGCCCCCAGCACCGTGGCGCCCCCGGCCGTGAGCCCCGCAGGCTGCCCAGCCACACGCCGAGCAGGCCGTGGACGAGCGGCGCCACCGTGCCGAAGGCG
>JANYAZ010000203.1 GCA_025361045.1 Geothrix sp.
CGCCGGAATGTCAAGACTGACGTCCTGCAGCACCCGCAGCAGTTCTCCGGACGGGGACAGGAAGGTCTTCGATACGGAGCGGATGGAGATCATGCGGCACCCTCGCCATCAGACTAGTGCACCTCGCCTGAAACACCTGGACCAAGGTAGAGATGGCGAGGCGCACTCCCATCGGGGCAAGGCCCCTCTGGCGCCCCAACGCGCGGACGCGCTGGGGCCGTCACCCCGCTGGGGACACTGCCGTGACCCCAGACCCCCGCCACGTGGTGCCCATGAATGGCCCAAATGATCCAGCTATTTCGCGCGGGCACCACTAGATCGAACCAGCCGCATAGCCGGTGCTGAAGGCCGCCTGCAGGTTGTAGCCGCCTACGGGGCCGTCGATGTCCAGCAGTTCGCCACAGACGCGCAGGTTGTCCCAGCCGCGCAGGGCCATGGTCTTGGGATCCACGGCCCTGAGGTCCACACCCCCTGCGGCCACCTCGCCCCGGGCCAGGGGGACCGGGTGGGGTTCTCCCAGCGGCAACGCGGTGACCAGGGCCACCAGGGCTTTTCGTGCGGCCTTTGGAAGGTCCTTCAGCATGAGGGACCGTTCCAACCCGATGTCCTGGAGCAAGGGCTCGACCAGGCGTTCGGGCAGATGTCTCTGGAGCCAGGTGGCCACCAGCAGTCGCGGGTTCGTCTGTTGTTCTCCCTGCAGAGAGGCATCCACGGTTTCAGGTGGTTCCATGACGGCGGCGTAGACCAACCAGGCCGCCCCGTCGCGCCGAGCCTGTTCCGCAGCCTGGCTGACTTCCAGGGCCGATGGACCGCTGATGCCCGTCTTGGTGAACACCAAGTCCCCCGCGAAAGCGGTAAGACGGCGCCCCTCGACACCCGCATGCAACCGCAGCTCGCCAGCTCTCAGGGAAACGCCCTCCCAGGCTGGCCTGGGACGGAGGAGAGGGATGGGTGCCAGGGCCGGACACCAGGGCCGGGTGGGCACGCCCAGACTTTTCAGCCAGCCCAACACCTCGCCGCGGGTTCCCGTCTCGGGATAGCTGGCACCCCCCGTGGCAAGAATGAAAACATCGCCCGAGATCCGCGTCCCATCCAGAACCAGACCGCCCAAGTGCGGTGCCTGTCCCAGCAACCCGGTCACCCGGACTCCGGTGCGCAGGTCAACCCCCACCCCACGCGCCAGGGTTTCGAAGGCAGCCACCACGGCCGTGGCGCTGCCCGGTCGATCCAACGGAAAGACACGACCATTGTCGCGGGCATAGGTTTCGACCCCCTCTCGGTGCAGCAGGGTCAGCACCGCCTCGTTGTCAAAGGCAAGCAGGGCGGGTTTCAGAAACCGCGCCTGTGGCCTGGAGAAGGCTTCGAGCAGCAGCTTTGGCGGTCCGTCGTGGGTGATGTTGCACTTGCCGCCACCGCTGATGCGCAGCTTCACCCCCAGACGTCCGTTGGCCTCCAGCAGGGTGACTCCGTGGCCCAACGACGCCGCCCGCCAGGCTGCCACCAGCCCCGCTGCTCCTCCACCAACCACCACCACCTTTGCCATGGCTTCATGATGGCCGAGGCGAGACCGCCTGGTCACCCAAGAGGCCCTCCCAGGGTCAGGGTCCGCCATCCGGGTAGACTCGATCCATGTCCGAATTCGGCTTCTCCGACCCTTATCCTGCCCAGCTCCGACGCTTCGGACAGGTGTTCTATCCTGCGGGCCTCCGGATGCAGAAGGCTCTCGCCGAGTACGTGAACGAGGATGGCCGGCCGGATCAGCTGGTGATCCTGGAGCACGATCCCGTCTTCACATTGGGCCGCAATGCGACCCCGGCCGACATCCACATGAGCGATGACTTTCTGCGGGCCCAGGGCGTGAGCGTGCACCGCACGGACCGGGGCGGCGAGGTCACCTACCATGGCCCGGGCCAGATCGTGGCCTACCCCATCTGCAACCTGCGCGGCGGCCGCGAAGATGTGGGCCGGCTCGTTCGCGGATTGGAAGAGGCCATGATTCGCACGGCGAAGGATTTCGGCGTGACGGGAGACCGCCTCAAGGGTGCCCCTGGCATCTGGGTGGAGACCCCCCGAGGTCCCGAGAAGCTTGGCGCGATCGGTCTGCACCTCAGCCGGTGGATCAGCACCCATGGCATCGCCTTCAATGTGCGACCAAACCTGGACCACTTCCGCTGGATCACTCCCTGTGGCTTCACCGACAAGGGCGTGTGCAGCCTGGCCTCCCTGCTGGGAGAGGGCGCCCCTGCCTGGGATGAAACCGCCGATCGCCTGCAGGCCCACCTGACCGAGCTCCTGGCCCTGGACCTCCAGCCGTCTCGCAGCCCGAGTCGCAGCGTGTCGGCCCTCACCTGGCGCCGGGGCACGGATGGCCCAGAGGTGCTGATGATGCTCCGGGTGCCTGCACATGGGCTCTGGTGGCAAAGCGTCACTGGCATGATGGAACCCGGTGAAAAGCCAGAGCAGACCGCTCACCGGGAGCTCCTTGAGGAGACTGGACTCACCGGAACCCTGCGGCCCCTTGGCCTCTCCCACAGCTTCTGGGTGGATCCCTCCATCGTGCGCTTCCCCGATGCGGAACCACGCTTCAACACCGAAGTCTGCTTCTCGATGGAAGTCGCCCCGGAGGCCCAGGTTCGCCTCGAGCCTCTGGAGCACAGCGAATACCTCTGGTGTGGTCTGGACGAAGCCCAGGAGCGCATGAAGTGGGAAGGGTCCAAGGCCGCCGTCGGTCTCTTGCGGAAGGCCCTCTATCCCTGACCTTGCCCGCAGCTGAGACTCATGCCAAAGCTCGCTGGGTCCGATAGAAGCCTAGACCGTCATGCCTTCCTTGGCCCCCCACTCCCCACCTGATCGACTCGCCGCCTGGCCGAGGTCCACGCCATGGCTGGTCCTCGGTTACAGCACCCTCGGTTTGGGCACCCTTGCCCTCGCCCCTGGCACGCGGGGGCTGGGCCTGAACTTCCTGAACACCCTCGTGTTCGCCCATGCCGCCTTGATCACCCTGGGCCGATCCAGTCGCGAGGCATCTGCCCACTGGGGTTGGCGAAGCATGGCCCTCGGTTTATTCGCTCAGGCTATCAATCAGGGTTGGGCCACGTTCTACATGTCCCGCCACGGCACCCCACCTCCGTTTCCGGCCTGGAGCGATCTGTTTTCCATTCTGTCCCTGATCCTGATCATCACCTCCCTCCTGGCCTGGCCCCTCAGCTCGGCCTCGGGATCCGACCGACTGCGGAAAGGAATGGACGGGCTTGGCGCAGCCTTCTCTACCTTTTTATTGAGCTGGTACTTTGCCCTAGGTCCCCTCTTTCGTGCCTCGCATTCATCTCCCCTGGAACGAGGGGTCATGGTGGTCTTCTTCCTGGGCAACGCGATGATCCTGGGGACCTGCGCCTACCTCGGCGCCCGACAGACCTCCCGGTTCAGTGGGCCTCTCGGTTGGATCATGCTGGGGTTCGGCGTGTCGGTTCTGCAGATCATTTTGCAGGTGCCACTGGCTCTGGCCGGGCGCTACCACCTCGGCGATCCCATTGATCTGCTGGTCCTGATGGCCGCGCTTCTCATCCTCCTGGCCCCCCTGGACCCCCACGCCCTGGAACCAGGTTTGCCCCCCGCCGAGGACATCCAGGACCGTTCCCTGGTCGCCCTCATCCTGCCCATGCTGCCTGCCGCCTCAGCCCTGGCACTCGTCTTCGCGGCTTTGCTCTGGGCCCCAACTCGCCTGGATCAAGCCATCCTCGCGCTGGCATCGATGGTCGGGGTACTGGGTCTCTTCCGAGGAGGTCTCGCCTTGCGGGATCTCCAGTTGTTATCCATGGCGCTGGAAAACCGGGTCATGGAACGAACCCAGGACCTCGAAATCATGCAGGATGCCATGCTCCGTACCGAACGCATGAATGCCATGGCCGTGCTCGGAGCAGGCATGGCCCACGACCTCAACAACACCCTGGCCACCGTACGGGCCTGCGCGGAACTGGTGCGCATGAAACTGGAGGATGGCCACACACCCGACATCAAGGATCTGGACCATATCCTCGTCGCGGCGGATCAGTCCGCGGCCCTCACTCGACGACTGATGAATTTTGGACACATGGAAGAAGGCCCTCCCAAAGTGATCTGTCTGCGCGAGGAACTTTCCCATCTGGAAACCATTCTTCGCCTGCTGCTGGGAAGGCAGATCAGCCTGCGCCTTGAGTTGGGCGACGTCCGGGTGCCGGTCCTGGGCTCCCGTGCCCAGGTCGAGCAGATTCTCGTGAACCTGGTGGGCAACGCCAGGGATGCCATGCCCCAGGGTGGCCTCATTCTCATTCGACTCTCCAGGTCCACGTCTTCCGGGACACCGATCGCACGAGTGGAAGTGGAAGACAGTGGGGAGGGCATGACCCCCGAGATCCAGGAGAAGATCTTCAGCCCTTTCTTCACCACCAAGGGCCCTGGCCGGGGTACCGGTTTGGGCCTCGCGTCGGTGCGCCAGCTCATGCACGATCTCGGTGGCACCCTGGCGGTGGCCTCCCAGCCGGGGATCGGGACGACCTTCGTGCTCAGACTCCCGCTGGTTGATGCCTGAGAGGACGGCTTCCGCCAAGAGGGAAAGCTGTTGCCCCGGACCGGCTTCCCCGTCCGCGGTCTGTGATTCGTGTCATGGGACTTCCGGCAGGGGCTGATGGCCCCCCCTCACTTGGTAACCTGACCCATTCGCCGGAGTAGCCATGTTCCCGACCTTCACGGAAGACCAGTCCGCCATCCGCGAAGCCGCGCGTGACTTCGCGATGTCGGAGATCGATCCAGGTGCCGCAGCGCGGGATGCCAGTGGTGAATTCCCCGAGGCCATCCTGAAGCAGCTGGGCGAGATGGGCTTCCTGGGCATGACCGTGCCCGAGGCCTACGGCGGGGCCGGCGTGGACTTTCTCAGCTACATTCTCGCCCTGGAGCAGATCGCCTACGCCGACGCCTCGGTGGCCGTGACCATGAGTGTGAATAACTCCGTGGCCTGCGCGCCCATTCTTTCCTTCGGAACCGAGGCCCAGAAACAGAAGTATCTGAAACCCCTGGCCAGCGGCGAGGTGCTGGGAGGCTTCATGCTCACCGAACCGGACGCGGGTTCCGACGCCGCCGCGCTGAAGACCCGCGCCACCCGCGTGGACGGAGGCTGGAAGCTGAATGGAGCCAAAGCCTGGATCACCAATGGCGGCGTGGGTCGGTACTTCGTCACCATGGCCCGCACCGATCCCGACAAGGGCAAGAAGGGGATCAGCGCCTTCATCCTGGATGCCGACCAACCGGGCGTCGTGATGGGCCGCCCCGAAGAAAAGATGGGTCTCCGCTCCAGCAAGACCGTGATGGTGGCCCTGGAGGACGCCTTCGTGCCCGAGGACGCCATGCTCGGCAAGCCCGGCGATGGCCTCAAGGTGGCCTTTGGCGGCCTGGATGGCGGGCGCATCGGCATCGCCGCCCAGGCGCTGGGCATCGCCCAGCGGGCCAGGGACGAGAGCGTGGCCTATGCCAAGGCGCGCATCTCCTTCGGCAAGCCCATCGGCGAGCACCAGATGATTCAGACCTACCTGGCCGAGATGGAGTCCCACCTCCAGGCAGCCCGCCTGCTGGTCTACCGGGCCGCGTCGCTCAAGCAGGCCGGGAAGACCTGCACCGTGGAGGCTGCCACCGCCAAGCTCTTCACCACCGAAAGCGCCGTCTGGCTCTGTGACCGGGCCGTGCAGATCCACGGTGGCTACGGCTACTCCCGTGAGTACCTCGTCGAACGTCTCTACCGCGACGTTCGGGTCACCACGATCTACGAGGGCACCAGCGAGATTCAGCGCATGGTCATCGCCCGAGAGTTGTTGAAGTGAACATTTTCAACACTCGATGAAATAGCCCTTGCCCTCATCTTGCGAGGGAGGCATTCTGACACCTGGGTTAATCTAAACCAGCCCCTGGACTTGTCCGTAGGCAGTCTGTCCCTGTGGCGGCTCTTTTTGATCTTCAAGGAGTGGTGATGACGCGTCTCCCAATCTTTCCGGCCCTACTGGTGGCCTTCTCCCTGGTGGCCCAGGAGGCCCCCAAGACCGATGCGCCCAAGACTGCGGCCACAAAGTTGACCCTTCAGGGCGCCATCGAGACTTCCCTGAAGAACAACCTGCAGGTGCAGATTGCCACCGAGACGCGCGACTTCACCCGCGCCGGTGTGCTCCTTGAGCAGGGTGCCTTTGACTGGAATCTCACCAGCGGTTTCAGCCTGAGCAAGACCCAGGACGCCAACCGGAGTCAGACCACCCCCGGTGGACCTTTCGTCTCCTCCGAGTCGACCTCCTTCTTCCGCAGCCTTTCCGTCGGATCTTCCAAGGCCTTCGGCTGGGGTGGGAACCTGAGCCTGAACTACAACCCCACCTATTCGTTCCGCAAAGGCACTGTGAATGGTGGACCCGAACAGCCATTCACCACCAACCCCTACGACGGCACCTTCTCGGCCACCTACACCCAGAGCCTTCTGAAGAACTTCGGCCGCGACACCACTGAGAGCCGCCTGATCGTCGCCCGGAAGAGTGCCCAGGCCGCGGACCTCGGCTTCCAGAAGGCCATCATCGACCTCGTCGCCAGCACCGAATCCCTCTACTGGGATGTGGTCTTCGCGCAACGCAACCTCGAGAACAAGCAGCAGGCCCTCTCCCTGGCCCAGAAGCAGCTCAAGGAGAACCAGATCCGCGTGCAGGTGGGCACCCTGGCCCCCATCGAGGTCACCTCCTCTGAGGCCTCCGTGGCCCAGCGCGAGCAGGACATCATCGCCGCCGAAGCGCAGCTCCTGAATGCCAAGGACGCCCTGATCCGCGCCTTGTATCCCTCCTCCGAGCGCCCTGCCGGCCTCGAGATGGCGGATGCCCCCAGCGTGAAGCCCATGGACATGAATGAGACCGCAGCCGAAAAGCTGGCCCTGGCCAACCGCATCGAGCTTAAGAGCGCTCGCCTGGATCTGGAATCCAAGCAGATCCTGGAGAACGCGGCCAGCAATCGCACCCTGCCTCAGCTGGATGCCTTCGCGACCTACAATGGCAATGCCGCCTCGCAGATCCCTTCGGAAGGTCTCGGCGCGGTGAACAAGGACCTGACCAAGGGTGCCTACCCAGGCTATACCGTGGGACTCCAGTTCGCCCTGCCCATCCAGAATCGCGCTGCCAGGGGCAACCAGGCCCAGGCCCGCGCCAATCGGCGCCAGAGCGAACTGAGCCTCCGCGACCTGGAACTGGGCATCACGCTGGAAGTCCGCCAGTCCTTCCGCAACGTGGATGCATCCGCCAAGGGCGTGGCCGCCGCCGAAAAGACCCGCTACTTCCGTGAGAAGGATCTCGAGGCCGAGCAGAAGAAGTTCGAGAATGGCATGAGCACCAACTTCCTTGTGCTCTCCAAACAGAACGATCTGGATACCGCCAAGAGCAACGAACTCCAATCCCAGATCACCTACGCCAAGGCCATCACCGCTCTGGAGAAGGCCCTGGGGCACCTGCTGGAAGCCAGGAAGCTGGAAGTCAAATAAGCTTCGTTCCCTGCTGAAAATGGGCCCCGAATGGGGCCCATTTTCAGCTACCTCCGCCGCGGAGCGGTGGAGCCTGCGGGCTCTGATTTGGCATCCGCGTCCACCGGCAGCGTATCCAACAGCGCTTTCCAGTCGAACCACTCCTTGCGGCCCTTGATCCACTTCTCGAACCAGCTGAACTCACTGACCATCTTGACCAACTGGTAGCGCGGTTCGGTGAGGCCATGGGGCATGCCAGGGTAGACGATGTACTCCACGGGCACGCCCAGCTTCTTGAGCGCCATGTACAGTTCATCGCTCTGGGGTTTGGGTACCCGCTGATCGGCCTCACCCACGTGGATGAGCGTGGGGGTCTTGGCATTCTTGATGTACTTCAACGCCGACTCGTTTACAAAGTTGTCCCAGGCGTCATAGGGTTTCCCGCCCAGGTAGAACTCGCGGACGCTCTGCACATCGCTTTCGGCGTACATCGAGAGCCAGTTCACGGCACCCGCCCCGGTGCTGATGGCCTTGAAGCGGTCGGTCTGGGTGAGGGTCCAGCTGGAGAGATGGCCGCCGGCGCTCCAACCCATCATTCCGAGTTTTTCGGAGTCCGCAACTCCTTCGCGGATCAGGTGATCGACACCACTGATGATGTCGCCGTAGGACAGGCGCATGAAGTTGCCGCCGATCTGGCGTGTGAAGGCTTCTCCATAGTTGGACGAACCCCGGTAGTTGGGCTGGAGCACCGCATACCCTGCGGCGGCATAGATGTGCGGGTAGGTGACGTAGCGGCCTTGGAAGCCATTCATGTCCGCCGCGGCGGGACCGCCGTGGAGCTGAACGATCAGGGGGTAGCGCTTCCCCTTCTCATACCCCAAGGGCTTGATGAGCAGGCCCTCCACTTCTCGGCCGTCCTTGGCTTTCCAGCGCAGGGTTTCGGTGGTGCCCAGGGACAACTTTGCCACCTGCGGATTGGCGTCGGATACCTTCACCCAGGCCGCCATGGATCCCACGGTCCTGGGCTTCACCACGTAGAGGTCCTGGGGCTTCCGTGGATGGCTGTAGGTCAGGAGAAAAGCCTTCGCCTCGGGGTTGTAGCTGCCTGCCAGGACGCCGGGCTGCTTTGTCAGCTGGTTCAGCGTCCCATCTGCCGACGTCAGCGCGAAGAGGTGCTGGTCCACGCCCACGGCCTCGGTGAAGTAGAGCGTATGTGAATCCTCGCTCCAGCTGGCGGTGGACACGCTCATGTCCTTCCCTGCCATCAAGTTCTTTGGGGCTCCACCTTCAGTGGACACCACCCAGAGCTTGTCATTCCGGAGACGTTCGAAGCGCTCGGGTGAGGCATAGACCAGCCATTGTCCATCCGGCGAGAAGGCCGAGAAGCGTGCGTACTTATCCTGGATGGTGCGGGCCTTCCCGCTGCCCAGATCCAGCAGGTGCAGGCTGGCCTCCTCCTGGGTGATGTCACCCAGCCGGCGGGCAGAGGGCAGAGCCCGGTAGGAGGCCCAGCGACCATCCTTCGACAGCTGGAATCCAGCCACCGTCAAAGCGTCGCCTTCGGTCCAACGCTTTTCCACCTTGTCCTTCAGGTCGATGGACCAGATGTGGGCCGGCGCCTGCTCGGGGTCGGCGATGCGCACATCGAACTTCTTCTCTTTCCGCTTCACATCGTCCTTGTCCACTCGGTCGACACTGGTAAAGAAGATGCGGCTGCCATCCTCAGTGAAGGCAAAATCTCGGATGGGTGTGGCGTGCTTGGGCAGGGCCGTAATGGTCAGGTCCTCCGAAGCCAGTTCCACCAGCGACAACTGCCGGTCCTCGGCCTTGCCAGCGCTGAAGGCCAGCCATTTCCCGTCCCGGCTGAAGGCGAAGGCGTGGACACCATCTTTCGCCTCGGTGACCTTACGAGCTTCGCCTCCCTCCACGGCCATGAGGTAGACCTGCTGGCTGCCCTCCCGATCGCTGAGGAAGGCCACGCGCTTGCCATCCCGAGCCCACTGCGGGCCCGTCTCGTTCCTCTCGCGGGTGAAGGTCATCTGCCTGGCGACACCACTGGCGGCATCGGCCACGAAAAGGTCCGTGTAGGTCTTGCCGGATTTCCAGTGGGGAATGCTCACGGTGTAGACCACCCGCGCGCCATCGGGCGACAGAGAAGCACCGCCCACGCTCCGCATCTCCATCACGTCCATGAAGGTCATGGGCCGGGTTGCCTGGGCGCACAGTGGGCCCACCAGGATCAGGGCCACCAAAGCGCCACCCCATCGCATCGAATGCATGCCGTCTCCTACCTCGTGTGTTGAGGCTTTTATCATCTCCGAGGATGACGCCTCAGTCCATCCGAAGGCTGAGGTCCACCGAGGGGGCACTGTGGGTGAGGGCGCCGACGCTGAGAAAGTCCACCCCCGTCTCGGCCACGGCCCGGGCGCGGTCTAACATCAGGTTGCCGCTGGCTTCCAGGAAGAGGCGGCGGCCGCTGCGGTCCCGCAGGGCCACGGCCTCCCGCATCTGGTCCAGGGCCATGTGGTCCAGCAGCACACCGTCGACATCGGGCAGGTCCAGGCAGGCCTTGAGCTGGCCCAGGGTTTCCACCTCCACCTCGATCTTCACCAGATTCGGGGCGATGCGGCGTGCCGCCTCCACGGCAGCGCGAATGCCTCCGGCCGCCGCCAGGTGGTTCTCCTTCAGAAGCACGCCATCACCCAGGGTAAGCCGATGGTTCACGCCACCGCCGCAGCGCACGGCGTACTTCTCCAGCAGTTTGAGACCCGGCGTGGTCTTGCGGGTGTCGAGGATGCGGGCGCCGGTGCCCTCGATGGCGTCCACGAACTTGCGCGTGAGGGTGGCCGTCCCTGAGAGCCGCTGGAGCAGGTTCAGCATCACGCGCTCGGCCAGGAGGATGCCGTGGCTCGATCCTTCGACTCGCAGTACCTCGGCGCCCTTGGACACCCGTTGCCCATCCGCGGCCAGCAACGTCACCACCAGGCTGGGGTCCGCGATGCGGAACACCTCCTGCGCCACGGGCAGCCCTGCCAGCACCAGGTCCTGCTTGGCCACCACCCGGGCCACCATGGGCCGGTCCGGTACCGCCGCCGTGGTCCAGTCCTGGGTGCCCCAGTCCTCGCGCAGGAAGGCGCGCAGCTGGTCGCGGTAGGTTTCGGGGTGCGGGGGATGGAACATCGGTCACTCCGCCCTCAGCGTACAATGACCGCACACCAGGAGCCCCCATGTCCTTCGTTCTCCTCGAGAAAGCCGACCGCATCGCCTGGGTCACCCTCAACCGGCCGGAGAAGCTCAACGCCCTCAACAATGAGGTGCTGAAGGAGCTGGAACAGACCTTTGCGGACCTGGAACACGATGCGGAAGTGGGCGCGGTGGTGGTGACGGGCGCCGGTGAGAAGGCCTTCGTGGCCGGCGCCGACATCGCCGAGCTGAAGAGCCTCGACACCGCCTCGGCCCGGGTCCAGGCCCTGCGTGGCCAGGCCGTGTTCCAGCGCATCGAATCCCTGTCCAAGCCCGTCATCGCCGCCGTGAACGGCTTCGCCCTGGGCGGCGGCTGTGAACTGGCCCTGGCCTGCCACATCCGCATCGCCAGCGAGAACGCCCGGTTCGGCCTCCCCGAAGTGAGCCTGGGCATCATCCCGGGCTACGGCGGCACCCAGCGCCTGCCCCGCCTCGTGGGCAAGGGCGTGGCGCTGGACATGATCCTCAGCGGCGAGATGATCCCTGCCGTCGATGCCCTCCGCATGGGCCTCGTAAGTCGTGTCGTGCCC
>JANYAZ010000208.1 GCA_025361045.1 Geothrix sp.
GCCATTCAGGAGGGCGAGTGCTGGGGCGTCATCGGCCGCAACGGCGCGGGCAAGAGCACGGTCTTCAAGCTGCTGCTCGGCCAATTGGAGGCCGATCAGGGAACCGTCGTGCGGCCCACGAAGGAGCGTGGTGTTCGCATGGGCCACTACGCCCAGGATCTCGCACCTGAAACGCATGGAAGCGTGCTCGAAGAGACGCTGGCGGCCTTCGGCGACGTGGAGCGCCTCCAGCACGAGATGGGCGAACTGGAACATCGCATGAGCGAGCCTGGCGGTGATCAGGACGAGGTGATGGACCGCTACCAGAAGGTCACGGAGGCCTTCGAACACCTGGATGGCTTCAGCATCCGCGCCCGTGCCGAGAGCATTCTGCAGTCCCTGGGCTTCGCGGACACCGATTTCGAGCGTCCGGTGGAGACCCTGTCCGGCGGCCAGAAGAGCCGGGTGATGCTGGCCAAGGCCATCCTCCAGGGCCAGGACCTGCTGCTGCTGGACGAGCCCACCAACCATCTGGATCTCCCCAGCCTGCGCTGGCTGGAAGGTTTCATCCAGGACGTGGATGCCACGGTGGCCATCATCAGCCACGACCGCTATTTCCTCGATAAGATCGCCACCGAGGTCCTGGAACTGGAGCAGGGGCGCTCGCGAGTCTACGAAGGCAACTATTCCGAGTTCATGGAGAAGAAGGAACAGGAGCTGGAGCTGCTGGAGCGCCACTTCGAGCAGCAGCAGGCCTACATCAAGAACCAGGAAGAATACATCCGCCGCAACATCGCCGGGCAGAACACGAAGCAGGCCCGGGGTCGGCGCACGCACCTGTCCAAGCTGAGCCGCATCCAGAAGCCTCTGCGGGACCGGCGCAAGGTGAAGTTCAGTTTCCCCGAGACCCAGCGCAGCGGCGATGTGGCCCTGGTGCTGGAGAACGCCAGCGTGGGCTGGGACGGGCAGCCGCTCTACGCGCCCCTGGAGCAGCTCCAGGTCAAGCGTGGGCAGAAAATGGGCATCGTGGGCCTCAATGGCACGGGCAAGTCCACCCTGCTGAAGGCCATCTCCGAGGAGATCCCCTTCATCACCGGTCAGGCCCGCCTGGGCAGCCAGGTGAAGGTGGGCTACTTCGATCAGCATCACCGCAACCTGGATCCCCGCAACACGGTGTTCCAGCAGATCCATGGTGTGACACCCCAGGCGGTGAAGCAGGACGTGCTGGGCTTCCTGGCCAAGTTCCAGTTCCGGGGCGACGAGGTGGACAAGCCTGTCACGGCTCTTTCGGGCGGCGAGCGGGCCCGGCTCAGCATCGCCACGCTCATCCGCCACGGCGTGAACCTGATGCTCCTGGACGAGCCTACCAACCACATGGACATCCCCAGCATGGAGGCCATGGAGGACACCATCCTGAGCTTCACCGGCGCCGCCATCGTGGTCACCCATGACCGCTACCTGCTGGGCCGCGTGGCGGATTCCCTGCTGCGCATCCACGAAGGCAAGGCCGAGTTCCGCGAAGGCGGCTACGAGGATCACCAGGCCTGGGTGGACCTGGACCTCGGCAGCGAAGACGAAGCCGGCAGCCGGGAGCCTGAACCCCCCAGGAAACTCGCTTCGCCGCAGTCGAAGCCCAACTCGGCGGCGAAGCCGCCGAGCCCCGCTCCCACGAAGCCTGTGGCCATCGACAAAGACAAGCAGCGGGCCATCAAGCGCTTCGAAAAGCAGGTGGCCGAGGCCGAAGCCAAGGTGGCCGAGTTGGAGGCCAGGCTGGCGGAATTTCAGAGGTTGATGGCCACCATGGATCCCACGGACTGGCAGGCCTTCAGTACCCGCCTGGACGCCCAGAAAGCTCTGGAAGCCGATCTGGCGTATGCCATGAGCGACTGGGAGACAGCCCAGGAGGCGCTGGAGAAGGCCCAGGCCTGAAGATAGCTCCGGACCGATTCTGTCTAGAAGTGTTTCAGCGTCAGATCGATCATCCGGCGTACAAACCCTGTGTACGGGGGGTACATGAGCTGAATGGCTGACCAGCGGGTGCGTTGGCGGAGGATGCCCCGGGCGTTGGAGAAGGCCTCGAAGCCGTGGCGGCCGTGGGCCTTGCCGAAGCCCGAGGTGTTCACGCCGCCTGTGGGCAGGCCCGTGTGGGCGAAGTGTAGGAGGGTGTCGTTGATGCAGCCGCCCCCGGCAGTGGTGCGGGCGATGAGGGCTTCTGCGTTCCGGCGGCTCCCGCTGAACACGTAGAGCGCCAGGGGCTTGGGCCGGCCGTTCACGAAGGCCACGGCCGCATCCATGTCGATGACCTTCAGGATGGGCAGCAGGGGGCCGAAGATCTCCTCCTGCATGATGGGCGAGGCGGGGTCCACCTCGGTGAGCAGGGTCGGGCCCAGGTAGTTGCTGGCCGGGTCGCTCTCCCCCCCGAACACGGTGAACCCCACGGATTCGCGCAGCAGCTGGGTGAGCCGGGCGTGGTGCCGGTCGTTGATGATGCGGGCCAGGTCCGGGCTGGCCTTGCGGGCTTGGGAATCCGTGCCGTAGAACGAGGCGAATGCCGTCTTCAGCTGCTCCACCAGGGCGTCATGCACCCGCTCGTGGACCAGCACATAGTCAGGAGCCACGCAGGTCTGGCCCGCGTTCACGCACTTGCCCCAGGCGATCTTGCGGGCGGCGCTGGCCAGGTCGGCGTCGGCGTCCACCAGCACGGGGGACTTGCCGCCCAGCTCCAGGGTCACCGAGGTCAGGTGTTCGGCCGCCGCTTTCATGACGGACTTGCCCACGGCAGGACTGCCTGTGAAGAAGATGTGGTCGAAGGGCAGGGCGAGCAGTGCCTGGGCCACGTCTGCCTCGCCTTCCACCAGGGCGACCTCTTCTTGGGGGAACAGCCCATCAAGGAGTTTCCGCAGGAAGGCATTGGTGTGGGGTGTGAACTCCGAGGGTTTGATCACTGCGCAGTTGCCTGCGGCGAGGGCCGAGACCAGCGGTCCCAGGGTGAGGTAGATGGGGTAGTTCCAGGGGGCGATGATGAGCACGACACCCCGGGGCTCATGCACGATGGTACCGACGCTCCCGAAGAGACCGATGGGGGTGGGCACTCTGCGGGGCTTCATCCAGTGGGACAGGTGACGCAGGGCGTCCTTCAACTCGGAGATGACCGGGTACAGCTCCGTGAGGTCCACCTCCTCCGGGGCCTTCCGGAAGTCCGCCGCCAAGGCCGCCTGGGCCTCGGCCCGGCGGGCCATGAGGGCCTCCAGGAGGGCCAGGAGCTTGGCCTTCCGCTGTTCGGAGGAGGTGGCCGCCACCCGCCACCGGGCGGCCTGCTGGCGGGCGAAGAGAGTTTCGATCGGGGAGGAGGTCATGAGCTCTCCTGGCACTGAGCTTCTGATCATCCTACAAACAACAGATTCACCACGAAGACAGGAAGACCACGAAAAGTCGGATCCCCCTTCGTGGTCTTGGTGGTCTTCGTGGTGGAGGCGATGGCTCAGGCCCAGGCCATCTCCGCCGTGAAGTGCCGCAGATACTTGCTCTGCTTGACGATCTTCACGCCGCGGATCTCCCGGGCCTTGGCCTTCACCTCGGCGATCACCTCGGCGGCGAAGTCGAAGTGGCTCTGGGTGTACATGCGGCGGGGGAAGGCCAGACGCACCAACTCCATGCTGTGGTAGGTCTCGGTGCCATCGTCCATGCGCTTGCCGAACATGACCGAGCCGATCTCCACGCCCCGGATGCCACCTTCGAGGTACAGCGCATTGCACAGGGCCCAGGCCGGGTACTGCTCCACGGGCATGTCCGGCAGCACGGTCTTGGCGTCGATGTAGACGGCATGGCCGCCCGTGGGTTTCACAAAGCCGACACCTGCAGCCTCCAGCTTCTCGCCCAGGTATTCGGCGGTGCGCAGGCGGTAGCGGAGGTAGTCCTCCTCCATGCCTTCTTCCAGACCCACGGCCAGGGCCTCCAGATCGCGCCCGGCCAGACCGCCATAGGTGGGAAAGCCTTCCGTGAGGATCAGCATGTTGCGGACAGGGTCCAGCCACTCGTCGCTGCGCAGCATGATGAAGCCGCCGATGTTCACCATGCCGTCCTTCTTGGCGCTCATCGTGCAGCCATCCGCGTAGCTGAACATCTCCTGGCAGATCACCTTGATGGGGGTGTTCTCGTAGCCCGGCTCGCGGAGCTTGATGAACATGGCGTTTTCCGCGAAGCGGCAGACGTCCATGATGAAGGGTTTGCCGTATTGCTTGAGCAGCGAGGCATAGGCGCGGATGTTGGCCATGGAGACCGGCTGGCCGCCACCCGTGTTGTTGGTGACCGTGACCATGCCGAAGGGAATGCGGTGCCCGTCGTTCTTGAGGACCTCCGCCACCCGGGCGAGGTCGATGTTGCCTTTGAAGGGGTGGATGAGGCTGGGCTGGAGGCCTTCCGGAATGACGAGATCCACGGCCTCCACGCCGTTGAATTCGAGGTTGGCCCGGGTGGTGTCGAAGTGGCAGTTGTTGGGAACCAGGTCTCCCTTCTTGCAGACCGCGCTGAACAGGACCTTCTCGGCGGCCCGGCCCTGGTGGGTGGGGATGAAATGCGCCATCCCCGTGATGTCCTTCAGCACGGATTCCAGGCGGAAGAAGCTGCGGGAGCCCGCGTAGCTTTCGTCGCCCACCATGATGGCGCCCCACTGGGCCGAGCTCATGGCGCCGGTGCCCGAGTCGGTCAGCCAGTCCAGGAGCACGTCCTCGGCCCGCAGCTTGAACACATTCAGCTTGGCGGCCTCCAGCATCCCCAGACGCTCCTGGGGAGTGGTCATGCGGATGGGCTCGACGGACTTGATACGGAAGGGCTCGATCATGGTGCGGGGCATGGCGGCTCCAGGCAGAACCCCCAGGCTACCGGAGGCGGCCGGGAACGACATCACAAGGGGACTGGTATCGCAGACCGCCTCCGGCGATGCTGGAAGATTCGGAGTGGACATGAGTCTTCTGCTGGCTGTGGATGTGGGCAATACCAACGTGGTGCTGGGGATCTATGACCTGACCCAGGGACCGGACGCGTCACTGCTGCACTCCTGGCGCCTGGCCACCAGCCGCGAGCGCACCGTGGATGAATACGGGCTCTCGGCCCTGGCCCTCATGCGGCACCAGGGCATCGAGGCCAGCCAGATCAAGCATGTGGCCATCTCCTGCGTGGTGCCGCCGCTGCACCCGGTGCTGATGAGTCTCGCCAAGACCTTCTTCCACGTGGATGCTTTCTACGTCGAGCCGGGGGTCAAGACCGGCGTGAAGGTCCTCATCGACAACCCCTCAGAGCTGGGCGCCGATCGGTTGGTGAACGCCGTGGCGGGCATCGAAAAGTTCGGTGCGCCCCTCATCGTGGTGGACTTCGGCACCGCCACGACCTTCGATGTCATCAACGCCAAGAAGGAATACCTGGGCGGCCTCATCTGCCCCGGACTGAAGATCAGCGCCGACGCCCTGTTCCAGCGGGCCAGCCGCCTGCCGCGGGTGGAGATCGCCGAGCCGGATCGCCTGGTGGGCCGGAACACCGTGCAGGCGATGCAATCCGGCATCTTCTACGGCTATGTGGGCCTGGTGGATGGCATCCTGGACCGGTTGCGGTCGGAGTGCCCCGAGGCCAAGGTGGCCGCCACGGGCGGGCTGGCTCGGGTGATCGCGCCCCACACCAAGCACATCAAGCACATCGCCCCGGATCTCACCCTGGATGGCCTGCGCATCCTCTGGTTCCGCAACCAGGGCGGGAAGAAGTAGGCAGATGGAGCTTCCCCTGATCCACCTGGCCGTGGTGGATTCCACCCAGGCCTTCCTGCGGCGGAATCCCCACTTGGGCTTCTGTGGGGTGCTGGCGGATCGGCAAAGCGAAGGGCGGGGTCGCCAGGGCAACCGGTGGGAAAGTGCCGCCCGCGGCGGCCTGTGGATGTCCGCAGCCCTGCCAGCCCGGTCCGGAGTGGCCCCGGGCCTCGTGCTCCAGCGGGGCATGATCGCTGCCGCCCGTGTGCTGGATCCCGAAGGCTGTCACTTGGGGCTCAAGTGGCCCAACGACCTGGTGGCCTGGAAGGAGGGCCGCCTGGTCAAGCTGGGGGGCATCCTAGGCGAACAGATCGGCGGACGGCTGATCCTGGGCCTGGGCGTGAACCTGACCTCGGCCCCGGAGATTCCGGGCCGCACGATTCCTCCCGCCAGCCTGATTGATCTGGGGATGGAATCCCCTTCCTCACTCGAACTGGCTATTTCCATCATTAGGTTATGGGATGATTTAGCAGAAAAACGTCAACCCCTCTTTTGTTGGCCCGAACCCGGTGTGGCCCTGCGCTGGGAGGATGGTCAAGGGACCTGCCTGGGGTGGGAACCGGACGGGCGGCTGAAGGTGACCACCACGGAAGGGATTCGAAGGTTGAGCACCGGGGAGATCAGTGGGCTGGGTTGATCAAAGCACCGCCCGGATTTCAGCCTCACAAAGGATCCTGGTGCTGTTCTTGGCGGATTGAAGGATACGATCCACCCGGTCGGGGCTGGGGTCGTAGCCATTCATTTCGAGCCAGTAGATGACATTGCTGTGCCCGGCCATGGGGCCGATCTCGATCTCCTGGCGGCGACCCACCAGGGCGGCGGGGACGCCGGAATACACGGCATCGGCCAATTCGACGTCCCCGCGATGCAGGGCCTTCACGATGGCGGCGGCATGGACGCCGGTGCCAGTGCGGAAGGCATCCCGGCCCAGCACAGGGTAGTTGGCGGGGATCTCGACATCGCAGAGTTCGGCCACGCGTTCCGCCAGGGCCGGCAGGTCCGACAGGTCGCCCTTGGGGAAGCCCATAAGGTGCAGGTTGATCATCAGTTGATCCAGGGCCACGTTGCCGCAGCGCTCACCAATGCCCAGGATGCTGCCATGAAGCCGGTCGGCGCCGGCTTCGAAGGCGGCGATGGCGTTGGCCACGCCCAGGCCCCGGTCGTTGTGGCCGTGCCAGTCGATGCGCACCGAACGGTCCTTCACCACCTCGTCCTTGATGAACCGCACCAACCGCCGCACCCCGTCGGGGGTGGCATGGCCGCAGGTGTCTGATAGGCAGATGGACTGGGCGCCCTCGTCCAGGGCTGCCCCATAAATGGCCTTCAGGACATCCGGCCGAGCCCGGGTGCTGTCCTCGGTCACCATCATCACGGGGACTTCATGGCGATGGCAGAAGGCGATGGCCTTCCGGGCGGTGGCCACCAGAAAGCCCAGATCCCAGCCTTCCACGTCCATGCGGATGGGACTGGAGCCCAGGAAGGCGCCGGCCTCCAGCGGCATGCCCGCCCGCTGCTGGATCTCCGCCACCTGGACCAGGTCGGCCTCCACGGTACGGACGGCCACATTGGGGTAGATGGGCAGGCGGTGATCGCGAATCTCCACCATGAGGGCCCGCACGGCGGCCAGGGCCTTGGGCCCGGCTCCAGGCATCCCGAGGTCTACGGCATCGACACCCAGGCGGGCCAGGCGATGGATCAGGTCGCGCTTGGCGGCGATGTCGGGGTCGCGCACCGAAGGACTCTGCAGGCCGTCCCGCAAGGTCTCATCATTCAGCAGGGGAATCCGGTCACCCTTCGCAGGAAGGCCGTTCCAGTCGTTGATGAGTTCATCCAAGGTCATGGGGATTCAGACTACGGTGACTTCGATCCAGCGGTCCAGCAGGGTTCCCAGGAGGGCACCCTTATCGAGGAAGGTTTCCATCTCGGAATCCACGTCCCCATCGGCATCCAGGATGACGTGCAGGCGCTGCTCATCCACCTCGACGGCCAGGTGCCGCACGCCCTGCCTCCGGCGGCGATCCAGGGCGTCGGCCCCGCGGAGAATGGCCGCCAGCTTGCGCACCACCTGCCGGTGCCAGGGCGCCAGGGCTCGGAAGGCTTCATGTTTCGCATGGTGGGGCGCCTTGCCCCGATGGAAACGCACCACCTGGGCCAACACATCGATCTCTTCCGGCCAGAAGCCGGACAGGGTCGCGTTCCGGATCAGGTATTCGCCATGCTTGTGATGACCCTTCTCCGAGATGGAAAAGCCGATGTCATGCAGCCGGGCCGCGAAGGCCAGCCACTGTCGTTCCGTATCGCCGAGTTCAAAGAAGGGCTGCAGGGAGGTGAACAATTCATCGGCCAGCCGGGCCACCTGTCGGCTGTGGCCAGGATCGGGGTCGAGGCGTGAGGCCAGCTGTTCGACAGAGGCCCTCCGCCGATCCGCCAAGGGCGGGATGGCCGCGCCACCATGCTTGAGCGCCTCCCAGATCATGCCCTCGCGCAGCCCCACAGGCAGATGGCGCAGGGGTGGACAACCGAGCCATTCCATCAGCGACAGCGCCCAGATGGCGCCGACATGCAGCACTTCGGCTCGCTTGGGGTCCACCCCCACGCGATCCATTCGGTGCTGGGCATCCACGCGCCAGAGCCTCAGGGTGAAGTCCCGCAGCTGTTCGGCCGTGAAGGCTTGGCCGGCCGAGGCGCCCTTGGCGAGTTCCTCAAGGGTGCCAGAGGTTCCCAAGATCAAGGTGGGCTCTGGCAATTCGGAGGGGAGATCCTTGCGGGCCTTCTTGAGGATGCGGCGGATCATCTTCCGCAGGCGCTTGAGGTCGTGGGCCGTGGGTGGATCGGCCGTCTGGGCTGCATCCGCCAGCCGCTGAAGGCCCCAGGGCAGGGAGATGCTGGCCGCCACCCGACCGCCCTGCACCCAGGTCAGTTCGGTGCTGCCGCCGCCGATGTCCACCAGGGTCACGGGTTCCGGCGGGAAGGGAATCGCATGGGACACAGCCAGATGGATGAGCCTGGCCTCTTCTTCACCGGAGATGACCTGGATCGGGATGCCCAGCTTTTCGGCTTCCATGAGAAAGGCCTGGGCGTTCTTCGCATCGCGCAGGGCCGCAGTCCCGCAGGCCATGAGGGTTTCGCAGCCGAAATCCCGGATGGTCTTGGCCATCTGCCCAAGGGCATCGAGGCCCGCGCGGAAGGCCTCGGGACCAATCTCGCCCGACTTCGCCTCACCCCGGGCCAAGCGCACCATGGCCTTGTCCCTTGCCAGCACACGCTGTCCGCCCATGGGGTCGGCTTCCACCACCATCATGTGAATGGAGTTTGAACCGACATCGATGGCCGCGATCCGCATGGGACGATTGTGGCGAATGCGGCCATCCTTGCGTCAGGAATCTTGGAGGAACCTTGCTGAGACATCTGCTGGTCCTGCTGGTGACCCTTCCGCTCGCGGCGCAGAAGGTCGCGCTCAGTCTGGACGATGCACCGTTCCTGCGCCCCGCGCCCCGGCTGGCCGCGCCGGCCCAGCACCAGGCCATGCTGGCGACCCTCAAGGCTCGGAAGGTGCAGGCCATCCTCTTCACCAATGGCGTGAACGGTGGCGATACACCCGAGGGGCAGGCGATCATCCGAGCCTGGGGCGAGGCTGGGCACCTCCTGGCCAACCACAGCTACAGTCACTGGGATCTGAACAACGACGAGGTGACCCTGGAGGCCTATGAGGCGGATGCGCTGAAGGGCGAGGCCCTGATCCGGCACCTTCCAGGCTTCACGAAGCGGTATCGCTATCCCTTTCTCCGGGCCGGGACCACCCAGGCCAAGCGGGATGGCTTCTACGCCTTCCTGACCGCGCGGGGTGATGCCATCGGCCATGTCAGCATCGACACCGCCGACTGGCTCCTGGATGAGCGCCTGCGGAAACGCCTGGAGAAAGAACCAGGGGCGGACCTGGCACCCTACCGCGACCTCTACCTGAAGCACCTCTGGGCCTGCGCCCGGTTCTATGATGCCTGGAGCCGCGAGGTCTTCGGCCGGGAGATCCCCCACGTCATCCTCATGCACAGCCGCCTGCTGAATGGCCTCTTTCTGGGCAACGTCATCGACTTCTTTCGAACCAAGGGCTGGACCTGGATCGGGCCCGGCGAAGCCTTCAAGGATCCCGTCTATGCGCTCATGCCGAAGAACCTGCCGGGCGGGGAGGCCCTTGCCGAGGCCGTCTCCGCCGAACGTGGCCAGCAAGGGTTCGTGAAGGCCTGGCGTGCCAAAGCCACCGACCCGGATGACCTGTTGTTCTCCGAACGCCGCCTCGTGGAGCGGTTGGACCAGCTGGGGTTGTAGGCAGGGTCAAAAAAGTACGAATCAATTCGTTGACAACATACGAATCAATTCGTATGTTGTCTTCAGACCCACTGGAGGCCCCATGTCCGCCGCGCCCATCCGCCCCTCTGATGGTGAGCTCGCCATCCTGCGGGTGCTCTGGACGCAGGGCGCTTCGACTGTGCGGGAGGTGCACACCGAGCTGTCGAAGGACCGGGACATGGGCTACACCACCGTGCTGAAGCTCATGCAGATCATGGTGGAGAAGGGTCTGGTGGCTCGAGACGAACGCGCGCGTTCTCATAGCTACCGACCCCTCCAGGGAGAAACTGAAACCCAGCGCTGCCTCTTGAAGGAGCTCCTGCACAAGGCCTTCGCGGGCAGTCGCCGGGACCTGGTCCTCCAGGCCCTCGAAACGGAGCCCGCCTCCGCCGAGGACCTGGAGGACATTCGCCAGCTGCTCATCGATGCGAAGGCGAGGAACCGATGAATGATTTGGCCTCCATTTCCCTCCTCCGGGCCATGGGCTGGACGCTGCTCCACAGCCTTTGGCAAGGCGCGTTGCTGGCCTTGCTGGCGGTCGTCGCGCTGCGTCTGGCCAGGCAGCGCTCGGCGGAACTCCGCTATGCCATGGCCACTGGAACCCTCACTCTGCTGGTGCTCTCCTTCGTGGGGACCCTGGTCTGGATTTCGGGCGGCGGCGATCCGCTACCTGGGGCCGATATCGTGCTGATCGTCCCCGTGGGTGAAGGACGTGGCCTTTCCGGGTGGCTTCCCTCCTTGCGCACCGCCTTGGGGCCCTGGATCCCCTGGCTGTTCCTGGCCTGGATCCTGGGCTTCACCTTGCGTGTCCTGCAGTTGGGGAGGGCCATGACCTGGCTCTATGGGCCCTGCCTCGACAGCTTCCGGCCGCCGCCTGCTGAATGGCTGGCGCGCTTCGAGGCGTTGAAGGCCCGCAGCCAGGTTCGATTCCCGGTGCGCCTGGGACTTTCCGACCAGGTGGATTCCCTCGTGGTGCTGGGTTGGCTCAAGCCCGCGGTGCTCGTTCCGGCCGCGGCCCTGATGGCCCTGTCTCCTGAAGGCCTGGAAGCGCTGTTGGCCCACGAATTGGCTCATGTCCGACGCAGCGACTTCCTTGCGAATGTCCTCCAGTCCTTCGCCGAAGCACTGCTGTTCTACCACCCCGCTGTCTGGTGGCTCTCCCGGCGCATCCGCCAGGAGCGCGAGCACTGCTGTGATGATGCGGCCGTGCAGGCCTGCGGCGATTCGATCCTCTACGCCTCCGCCCTCGCCGGGCTGGAGGAACTCCGAAGCCAACCCACGCTCGTTCCCGACCTGGCCCCCGCGGCCAGTGGAGGTCGTCTCATGTCCCGCATTCAACGCATCCTTCGTCCCCGTGCTGCCCATGATTCCGTGGCGCCACTGGTGGCCATGGCGCCCGCGCTTCTGTTGGTAGCGGCCCTTGGCATCGCCACCCTGTCCGCTGCCACGGCACCGAAACCTGCTGCGGCAGCGGGTGAGCCGGTGGAGATGTCCTTTTCGCAAATCAAGATCAAGTATCAGCCGGAAGCGCCCGCCTATCCCCCCGAAGCCAAGGCCCAGCGCATTCAAGGCACCGTGGTGGTCGTCCTCACCCTCGACATTGACGGCAACGTGACCGATGCCGCGGCCGAGTCAGGCCCTGATGAACTCCGAGCCTGTGCCGTGGAGTATGCGCGGGACTGGGAATTCGAGCCCGCCGAAGTGAATGGAAAGCCTGTTGAAGCTCGCTTCAGACTCACCATGCCCTTCCGTTTGAGGTAGGTCGATGCATGTGCTGCGGGCGATGAAGGTCGCCGCCTGCAGTCGCATTTGAGCCTGAAACGCAGGCATCGTCGAGCTTCGCCGCGATGCCATTCGATGCCATTGAGGTCGCCCGTGAGTGGTTGGAGATACCCCCTTGTCTTGATGCTGGTGCTGACGGTCGGTTGCGTCAAACGTCCGGCCGACACCTGGCCGCTGCGATTGAACGCGGCCCTGGCCGGACGCACAGCATCGGTGCCGGACCCCGAGCGCGCTGAATATGAATCGGGATTCAAGGATGGCGCGGCCATGGTCCACCAGGCTTTGAAGGCTGGCATGCGGCCCTTTAAACCCGTTCTGGATCTTCCGCTGCCTCCGCCCCGTTGGAAGGGGCCCATCCCCGAAGGCGTGGCATTGGACCCCTTCTCGCCCCGGCCCGAAGTCGACACGGAAACGGGCCTCCTCCTGTATCCGGCCAGTGCCGCGACCAGCAGCGCCTTCGCGCGAGGGCAGGTGGATGGGTTCAGCTGGGCCCTGTCGGCCATCGGCCAGAGCCTGGTGCGGCCGGTGTTGGACGTGATTCCTCCAGCGCACTGGGAACCCTTCATCCGGCCCCTGGATGGACAGGATCTCGATGCCGGCAAGAAGGCAGTTCGCCTTCTGTGGGCCCCGGGGCACCTGGCCTGGGCCCGAAAAGAGCGGGGGTTCCCCGGTCAGCGCACCTGGCGCGCCTGGGATGATTCAGCTGCCCCCGGTTGGATCGGCCTCACCGAACAAGCCCTGTGGGTGGAATCTCGGGGAGGCCTGGCGGTGGCCATGGACTTGGAGTTTGGAGGCATCCTTCGGGTTCAGCCCGCCGTTCATCACGATCCCCCGCCGCTCGAACGGACGCTGGAGAGCTACCGGGAAGAGGTCCGCCGCGAGTTCAAGGATCCCGAATTCCAACGCGCCCTGGCGGATCTGCGGAAGGCCGCCGAATCCGGGAAGGTCGACGACCTGCTGGCAGTGGCCAAGCGGCTTAGCGGCATGGGCGATGAGGCTGAGCGGGAAGCCTACACCTGGTTTCTGAAGGCCGCGGAAAAGGGGAGTCCGGAGGGCATGTTGCGGGTGGGTGTTTCTCTCTTCCACGGGCAATCCGTCGCCGGGGACAAGGTGGCGTCCAGAACCTGGCTGGAACGGGCCTCCCGGGCCGGGCAACCGGAGGCTCCCGAGGTCCTGAAGACGCTGTTTCAGACTGCGGAGTAGCCCGAAACCCTAGGGATTCCGCCATGGATGAACCTGACCTCTGGTAACCGTTGCATCCGCCCCGGAGGCCCGGCCATGCTCGATCCACATTCCGAGGTGATCCCATGGCTTTGACGGTGGATGGCATTTTTTCACTCATGCCCGAGCTCTTCCTGCCCGAGAAGGCCCAGGGACTGACGGTCTCGGTCTATTACCAAGTCACCGGCGAGGGCGGTGGGGATTACACCTGCCTCATCGAGAACGGGGCTTTTTCCCTGAAGCGGGAAGCCAAACCGGACGCCACTTCCGTGGTGACCATCGGCAGCGAGGACTGGATCGCCCTGAACGAAGGCAAGCTCGATCCCATGCAAGCCTTCATGACCGGCAAACTCAAGGGCACCGGCGACCTCGGCCTGCTCCAGAAATTCCCCAAGTTCTTCAAGAAGCCGCAGAAACAGGGCGGGCCGGTGAAGCCCTTGAAAGAACTGGTCGCAGCGCGGCTGGCGCTGGTTGGCACGGGCCTCAAGGTGACGGTGGGGGGCGAAAGCTGGGGCGCGGGCGCGGAAGTGGCTGGGGATGAAGCCGCTGTGCGCGGCCTTGTGTGTGGCATTTCCGATCCGGGTCCAGCGCTTCTTGGCGGTCAGATCCGGTTCTCTGGTGACATGGCCCTGCTGCGCGGGGCCTGTAAGACCTGGTCCGCCGAACCCGAGATCAGCTTCCCCGACACCCCTGGTGGCAAGGCCCTGGCGACCCTGCGGAAGCGCTACAAGGGCGGCGCCAGCGGTACGCTGGAAGTGAAGGTGGACGGCGTGCCCTACCGCCTGGACTTCAGCCCGGAGGGTCTCTCCGTGCGACCCGGTGAGGTTGAAGGCGGCGCGGCCCTTGGCATTTCCGACGCGGACTTCGCGGCCCTCAATGCGGGCAAGCTGAACCTGGTGGCGGCCCTGCTGGGCGGCGCCATCACCGTGAAGGGCGACATGAGCCAAGTGGCTGCCTACACCGCCTACTTCGATGCGGACGTGAACCCGGCCCAGGGTCTTTTGGAATCCATGCCCGAGCGCTTCAATGCCGAGAAGGCTGGGGACCTGGAAGCCTTGGTGGGCTACCAGATCGATGACATGGGCTACACCCTGCTGATCCGCAATGGCGCCTGCATGGTCTTCCCCCGGCTGCTCAAACCCTGCGATACTCTTCTGAAGGCGAAGGCTGATGACTTCGTCGCCATGAGCACCGGAACGCTGAACGCCCAGGAGGCTTTCATGACCGGCAAGATCCAGATCGAGGGTGATCCCCTGCTCATGCAGAAGGTGGCGAAGTCGTTCCGCCGGCCGGAGGCCTAGCGTCCCGTGTCCAGAGTCACTTCACGCAAGCCTCCACCGCACCCGGAAAATCACCGGGGCCAGAGTGTGGTGCGTGCGATGAAGGCCATCCCAGTCATGCACCGATCCGAGACCAGCAAGGATGAGCCGGCCTCCGCAGGGCGAGCCCTGGTTTGTTTGGGCCGCTGCGGGCACTGCGACGTGCATCCCTGTCAGCTGCACGCGACCATCTAGCTCGCCTGTCCTCAGGCCCCTTCCCACAGTTCTCGAAGCCGCTGGTAGCCGGCCCGGCTCACGGGTAGGCGGGTGCCGTCCCTGAGAATGGCATCCCGGTGCTCCTTGGAGTCTTGTTCCACCCGGACCAGGCGGTCGAGGTTCAGGATGTAACTGCGGTGAATGCGGATAAAACGGTTTGCATCGAGCTGGGTCTCCAGGCTGGCCAAAGTCTGCTGCTTGAGCAGGTTCTTGCCTTCGGTGCGCAGCAGCACGTAATCGTCCTGAGCCTGCACCCAGTCCAGGCGATCAAGATGAACCACCGTGACTTTGGGGCCGTCCTTCACCACGATGCGTTCCAGGGGTTTCCCCAGCCGGGCGAAGCTGGCCAGTTCGGCGGCGGCTGTCGATGGCGGGGCCAGTGGCTGGGCAGACTGCAGGGCCCGCGCCTTGGCAAGGGCGGCGTCGAAGCGCTCCTTTGAAAAGGGTTTTAGCAGGTAGTCCACCGCATGGGCCTCGAAGGCTCGCAGGGCATGCTGGTCATAGGCCGTGACGAACACCACGGCGGGACGCTTGCCTTCGGCCTCCAGCAGCTCCAGCACTTCGAATCCATCCAGCTTGGGCATCTGGATGTCCAGGAAGATGAGGTCCGGCTGGTGCTGCGCTGCGGCCTTGATGGCCTCGAAGCCATTGGCGCATTCCGCCGCCACCTCCACGTCTGGATGGGCCGCCAGATGCTCGCGCACGATGGCGCGGGCCAAGTCCTCGTCGTCGATGATCAGCGCTTTCATGGTTCCACCTCGAGAGGGAAGACAAGGGTGACGCGATGCTGGCCGTCCTGCACGCCAGCCTCCAATCGGGCACGGCTTCCAAAACGTCCCAGCAGCCGCTGGCGGACTTGGCGGAGGCCGATGCCAAGACCCTGGGGTGTGGGGGCATCAGCATCCAGTGGGTTGTTCACGGTCAGGACGACGTGCCCCTCCAGCACTTCAGTAGTGACTGCCAGCGTACCGCCCTCGGGCAGGGCGGCGATCCCGTGTTTGATGGCGTTCTCCACCAGCGGCTGCAGCAGCAGGGTCGGCAGCAGTGCGGGCTCGGCCGCAGGGTCCACGGTCCAGGCCACCTTCAAGCGGGTTCCGAAGCGGATCTGTTCGATGGCCAGGTAGGCTTTCGCCAGCTCGAGTTCTTCCCGTAGGGCTACCAAACGACGCTCCCCCAGGCCCAGGCTGCGGCGGAGGAAATCGGACAGCAGCACGCACATCTCGCGGGCTCGGGCCGGATCCACGGCCGTGAGCGCCGACAGGGAGTTGAGGCTGTTGAAGAGAAAATGCGGGTTGAGCTGTGCCCGCAGAGCCTTCAGCTCGGACTCCTGGGCCAGCAACTGCAGCTCAGCGCCCTTCCGTTCAGCTTCGACGGCGCGGTCCTGGGCCAACATCAGGTAGCTGAGGGCCACCGAAGCCAGGTAGAGGAGGATGCCCAAGCCCGTGAGGACGGGCAGGGCCGTACCCACCCGTTGCGGCAGTGCACCCAGACCTGGGATCCAGGCCAACACGCGGGCCAGGATCCAGGCCAGGCCTGCCCACAATCCACCCATGAGCACTGCGGCCATGCCCCAGGCGGCGCCGTGCGCACTGAGGCCTTCCAGGCTGCGCCCAAGGGGCAGGGCCCGACAGAGAAACCAGGCGGAAAGGAAGAGCAGCGCAGCCAGCAGGCAGAGGGGCAGGGACAGCGCGCCCGCTTCCGCCCAGCTCCAACCCTGGCTCCGGGCGATGCCCGTGAGCAGCAGCGCGATGGGGGCCCACCCCAGCAGGTAGGCCCCCAACCGGGCGCGGCTGGCCAGAAGCGGATGCATCAGGACTTCACTTCGGTTCCCCCGAAGAGGATCAGGCCCGTGATCACCAGGCGCGGACGGCCCTCGGCGGGAGCTGGGCCGTGGTGGGTGCTGTCATTCAGTGCCCCCGCGATGGCGGTGGCCCGGTTGGCCACTTCCCAGCCTTCGGGCACACGGATCTCACCGCCGCCGAAGAGCACAAAGACATCGATGCGCGCCTGACCATTCTCCAGTGCCGCCTGTCGCAGATCCACCTCATAGCCGCCAAAGATGGCCGTCAACTCACCGCCCTTGAAGGACTGCGTCAGCACGCGGCGCTTGAAGCCGCCGAAGATGGCCGTGCCCTGGACGAAGTCCTCGGAGCGGGCCAACTCGGGGGGTATGCCGCGATTCTGCTTCAGGGCCTTAATGACGATGAGGATGCCGACGGCCACCACGAGCATGGGGGCCAGGGCCTCAGCCAGGTGCCCCTGGGCGAAGCTGAAAAGCAGAAGGAAGGCGCCACCCAGCACGAGGAACCATCCCCCCATGCCACCACCGCTGCCTTCCTGCCGGATCTTGGCGATGCCCATGACGACCAGCACCAGGGGCCAGAGCTTGAAGATGACATGGGCTTCGATGAGGCCGAGGTTGTCCAGGGTGAGCACCAGGCCCGCCACGATGATGGCCACACCCACCACAAGTTTGGGGGTGAAGGGGCTTGGGCCCTTGGTTTCGTCGGGGGGGGTCATGGCTGCACCTGCGTGGAATGGGTTTCAGGATCACAGGAAACGAGGGGAGGAGGCGATGGGGGATCTGCTGTGGCTTTCTTGACCCGTTTGGGTTGGGGGAAGATGGCCCGCAGCGTGACGATGACGCCGCCCCACACCAGGAAGATTGGCCACCAGCGCTCCAGCAGGCCCCAGGGACCAAACTGGGAGAGGAAGCCGGCGACGGAAAAGGCCAGCCAGACATGGCCGCGAAGGCTCAGGATGCCGTCCTGGATGATCCTGGCGAGGCCGAAAGCAGCCAGGACCACAGGCCACCAGGTCAGGAGGTGCCAGGCGTCGTACCAGCGGAGGGTGTCGGCCAGGAAGATCAGACCCAGGGCGATGACGGTCAGACCGAAGACCAGCTTGGTCGAAAAAACGGGGGGGCGTTCCTGGGTGTTCATGAGCGATGTTCCTTTCGTCCCGAGCCGAAGGGGATGGTGAAGGCCAGGCTGGGCAGCCACAGCGCCAGCCACCACCAGGGGCTGTCGATGAACCATCCGGCGTGAACCATGGGAGTCTCCTGACCTGTGACCAAGCTACGGGCATCCCAGCCCCAGGTCGGGTGGGGATCGGCGAATGGGGGGCGGGAGTCGGTGAGCGGTCAGTCCCAGCGAATCAGGCCGCCGCGGCTGCGCTCCCGCCAGGCGTGATCCAACTCCTGGACCAGGTCAGGTGGGCACTCGAACCGAAGCACCGCAGCGTCCCCATCGAAGGTCTGGTCGATGGTCGAGGTGGCAGGGAAGGCTCCCAGCAATGCAAAGGGCAGGTGGGACTGGCCCGCGGGCACGCGGATCTCACCGGTTCGGAGAATGCGGACCTCCTCCCAAAGCGCCTGGGCCTCTGCCTCGGCAAGGGCGCCCTGCACACCCTCGGTGTAGGCGCGAACCAGTCCGCCCGTGCCCAGCTTCGTCCCGCCGTACCAGCGGATGCAGACGGCGATGAGGTCGGTGGCCTCGGCCCCTTCGAGGACCGCCAGCATGGGCCTTCCCGCGGTTCCTGAAGGTTCGCCATCGTCGTCAGCCCCGAAGGCCGACACGGGAACGCCTTCCCGCCAGGCGCTGCAGTGATGGGTGGCGTCGAAGTCGCGCTTGCGCAGGGAAGCCAGCACCACACTCCGTTCGGCCGCATCCCGGGCGGGATGCAGCTCCGTGAGGAAGACTGAGGCCTTCTCCCGGAAACGGTGGGTCACTGCCCCATTCAATCGACGCATGGATCCAGCATGCATGCGGCTGTGATCGCAATCAACAAACCCAGGGTAGGCAAGGCATGCAAGGCCTAGCCTCCGCATCATAGAGGAGGTTCTTTGCGAGGCATGACATGGACTTGGTCACCAAACCCTTCATGGCCACCACCCTGCACCGGAAGCTGCCCGTACCCTCGGATCTGGACATCGCCCAGGCGGCCTCGCTCAAGCCCATCGGGCAGGTGGCCGCAGAACTCGGGCTTCTTGAAGCCGAGCTGGAGATCTACGGTCCGACGAAGGCCAAGGTGCGCCTGGAGGTTTTGGAGCGCCTGCGGGACCGGCCCAATGGCCGCTACGTCGATGTCACGGCGATCACGCCGACTCCCCTGGGGGAAGGCAAGACCACCACCACGGTGGGCCTCTGTCAGGCCCTCGGTGCCCACCTCGGCCAGCGCGTGCTCACCTGCATCCGCCAGCCCAGCCAGGGGCCCACCTTCGGCATCAAGGGGGGCGCCGCGGGCGGTGGCTACAGCCAGGTGGTCCCCATGGAGGACTTCAACCTTCACCTGACGGGGGATCTCCATGCCATCACGGCGGCCCACAACCTCTGCGCCGCCGCCATCGACGCCCGCCTCCTGCATGAGGCGGGTGCTTCGGACGAGCAATTGTTCGAGCGCATTTTCCCTGCCGGAAAACGCGGAAGAAAGTTTCCGCGATCGCTTCAGCTGCGCTGCACGAAGCTCGGCATCACCAAGGGCGATCCGGATGCCTTCACGGTCGAGGAACGTCGTCGGATCTGCCGACTGGACTTGGATCCCGCGCACATTTCCTGGCGCCGCGTGGTGGACACCAGCGATCGCTTCCTTCGTGGTGTCACCATCGGGACCGGCAGTGAGGAATCGGCCTTCGCCCGGGAAACGGGTTTCGACATCACCGTGGCCAGCGAGATCATGGCGGTGCTGGCCCTGACCACGGGCTTATCCGACATGCGGCATCGTCTCGGTTCCATGGTCGTCGGGCTGGACCGACAAGGTCAGCCGGTGACGGCCGAGGATATTGGCGTGGCGGGCGCCATGACGGTGCTCATGAAGGATGCCCTCAAGCCCACCCTCATGCAGACCCTCGAAGGCACACCGGTCTTCGTGCACGCGGGACCCTTCGCCAACATCGCCCACGGCAACAGCTCCATCCTGGCGGATCAGATGGCCCTCAAACTGGCTGACTATGTGGTCACCGAATCGGGCTTCGGGGCCGACATGGGCATGGAGAAATTCTTCGACATCAAGTGTCGTGTGTCCGGTCTGGTGCCCGATGCCGTGGTGCTGGTGGCCACGGTCCGGGCCCTCAAGATGCATGGCGGCGGCCCCAAGGTGGTGGCGGGCAAGCCCCTGGACCCGGTCTACGTGGAGGAGAACCTGGATCTCCTGCGGCAGGGGCTGCCGAACCTGCTGCACCACGTCCGCATTGCCGGCAAGTTCGGCGTACCCGTGGTGGTGGCCGTCAACGGTTTTGCCGCAGATTCTGTGGCGGAACTCGATCTCGTTCGGCGGGCTTCGCTGGAAGGTGGGGCCGAGGATGCGGTGGTCTGCCAGAACTGGGCTCTGGGTGGAGAAGGGGCTTTGGACCTGGCCCGGGCCGTCATGCGTGTTTGTGAGCGGCCTTCGGACTTCAGGTTTCTCTACGAGCTGGACGACCCCATCAAACAGAAAATCGAAACCATCGCCCGGGAGATCTACGGCGCCGATGGTGTGGACTATTCACCCGAAGCCGAGGCCCACATCGTGTCCTTCACCAAGCTGGGTTATGACCGCCTGCCCATCTGCATGGCCAAGACCCACCTCAGCCTCAGCCACGATCCACTGCTCAAGGGCGCCCCCACCGGCTTTCGCATCCCCGTGCGCGACATCCGGGCCAGCGTCGGGGCGGGCTTCCTCTACCCCCTGCTGGGCAAGATGGCCACCATGCCCGGCCTACCCACACGCCCCGGGTTCTACGATGTGGATATCGATCTGGAGACCGGAAGGATTGTCGGGTTGTTCTGACTTGCGGAATTCGGCTGCGCCGAATTCCGTCGGGCGGGACTTCGTCCCGGGAAGAGCTTCTGAGTCAATCCATCTGTTTCGCAAGTGAGGCAAGGTGCTTCCTGAGCGCATCGTGCCAGATCCCGTTGGGGGTATTCTTTAACAGCTTCTGAAGCGCACGCGCATGGGCGATGCGCAACGCATCCGGGGCCGTGGCTGAAACGTCAGGTATCACGCCGACGCCCTCCCAGCTTTGGTGGCGAATGGCCGAACGAACGCTTCCGTTCGGAATGGTCACTTCGAACTGCGCGTTGAGACGATGCGTTTGGGCCTGATTTCCGGCTCCCGGCGTTGTTTCACCAATCACCTCAGCCCGGTGGCGATCCTGAAGGATGAATGCGAGCCCCTCACCGCCTGACCAGGTGTTTCCGGAAACCAGGACATAAGTGGGTCTCCGTTCATTCCGGTCGGGAAGGGGCGTGGCTTCGGTCATGAATCTGGCAACCTTGGCAGGCGGTCTCGGGAACACCTCGAAAAGAGGAAGTCCCTGGGCTTCGTAGAAGTAGCTTGCCAGCAGGGCCACGGTCTCCGTGGACCCCCCGCCGTTCTCGCGCAGATCGAGGATGAGCGCATCGGCATGGCGCAGGGTGGCCATGGCCGAAGCAATGGCTTCGCGGGCTTCGTTGGGACGATAGAAAGCTGTGAATTGGAGATATCCCACATTGCCCGGCAGGATTTCAATGCGTTGAATGCCGAAGTTGGTCCGCCGCGCCGCCACCTCACGCGGCGTGTCCTCCACCTCAGCGGTCGCAGCCGGGATGGCCTTGGCTTTCTCTGCAAGCGACATCCTGAGGTGTTTGTCCTTCGTCATGGCATAGAGGTCGTCTGTCAGGGCCTGTGCCAATGTCTCGAGGGTGGGGATCTGTTGGTAACGGCCCTCGGCAAGACGCTTCTGCAAAACCTCCGAAGCCCTGGAGGCCACTGCCGGATCGAAATACTCGCGATTCAAAGCACCGCTTAGAGCCTCCACCGTCTCGCGAATGAAAGCTGGCTCGATGGCTGCATCTACCACCTGTGAAGGTTGAGAAGGTGTTCCAGCCGCCATGCCGACCCACAGAATCAAACCAACGAAAAGTGATGTATGTGCCATGGCGGTTCATCCATTCAGCAGATGGTCCGACAAGCATGGCGCGGGATTCTGACATCTCAAAGCCCGCTGTCCTGTTTGGTCGCACTTTTCCACAAGCAAGAAAATGGCCCGCATCTGCGGGCCATTTCCCACTCCAGGGCGCAGCCCCGGAGCAGCAACCAACTACTTCAACCCATCCACAATCGCGTTGAAGGCCGCACTGGGCCGCATGGCCTGGGAGGTCTTGCTGTGGTCGGGGTGGTAGTAGCCGCCCATGTCCACGGGCTGGCCCTGGGCGCCGATGAGCTCCTCATTGATTTTCGTCTCGTTGTCACCGAGGGCCTGGGCGACTTTGGCGAAGCGGGCCTGCAGCTCGACGTCCTTGGTTTGCCCGGCCAGGGCCTGGGCCCAGTAGAGGGCCAGGTAGAAGTGGCTGCCGCGGTTGTCGATCTGACCCACCTTGCGGGCGGGGGACTTGTCGTTGTCCAGGAATTTGGCGATGGCCAAGTCCAGGGTTTCAGCCAGCACACCGGCCTTGGCGTTCTTGTAGGCGTTGGCCACGTGCTCGAGGGAGGCGCAGAAGGCCGAGAACTCACCCAGGGAATCCCAGCGGAGGTACCCCTCCTTCTGGAACTGCTGCACGTGCTTGGGGGCGGAGCCACCGGCGCCGGTCTCGAAGAGGCCCCCACCGCCCAGCAGGGGCACGACGGAGAGCATCTTGGCGCTGGTGCCCAGCTCGATGATGGGGAACAGGTCCGTCAGGTAGTCGCGCAGCACATTGCCGGTGACAGAGATGGTGTCCTTGCCCTCGCGGATGCGATCGCAGGAGACCCGGATGGCGTCGACGGGATGCAGGATTCGGATGTCCAAGCCTGTCGTGTCGTGCTGCTTCAGGTAGGTCTCCACCTTGGCGATGATCTGGGTGTCGTGGGCCCGGTTCTTGTCCAGCCAGAAGATTGCGGGTGCGCCCGTGATGCGGGCACGAGAGACGGCCAGCTTGACCCAGTCCTGGATGGGGGCGTCCTTGGCCTGGCAGGCGCGGAAGATGTCGCCAGCTTCGACCTTCTGCGAGAGCAGGGTCGCGCCGGCGGCGTCCACCACACGGATGGTGCCGGCGGCAGGAGCGAAGAAGGTCTTGTCGTGGGACCCGTATTCCTCGGCCTTCTGGGCCATGAGGCCCACGTTGGGCACGCTGCCGATGGTGGCGGGGTTGAAGGCACCATGCTTCTGGCAATCCTCGATGATGGCCTTGTACATCGTCGCGTAGCAGCGATCTGGAATCATGGCGAGGGTGTCGTGCAGCTTGCCGTCGGCGGCCCACATCTTGCCGGAATCGCGCACCACCACGGGCATGGAGGCGTCCACGATGATGTCGTTGGGCACGTGCAGGTTGGTGATGCCCTTGTCGGAGTCCACCATGGCCAGCGAGGGGCGGGTCGGGTAGACCGCCTGGAGGTCAGCCTCGATCTCGACGCGCTTCGCTTCCGGAAGACCCTGGATCTTCGCGTAGAGGTCGCCCAGGCCATTGGCGGTATTGACGCCCAGCTCCTTGATGATCGCGGCGTGCTTCTCGAACACATCCTTGTAGAACACCGTCACCGCATGGCCGAACATGACGGGATCCGAGATCTTCATCATGGTGGCCTTGAGGTGCAGGGACAGCAGCAGGCCCTCCTTCTTGGCGGCCTCGATCTGCTCGGCATAGAAGGCGCGCAGGGCCTTGACGTTCATCACGGAGGAGTCGATGACTTCGCCGTCCAGCAGTGGGGTCTTCTCCTTCAGCACCTTGACCGTGCCGTCCTCACCCACGAACTCGATGCGCACGGTGGTGGCCTTGGCGACCGTGGTCGAAGTCTCGCTGCCATAGAAATCCCCAGTGCTCATGTGGGCCACGCGGGCCTTGGAGTCGGAGGCCCATGCCCCCATCTTGTGGGGATGTTTCTTGGCAAAGTTCTTCACGGATAGCGGCGCCCGGCGATCCGAGTTGCCTTCGCGAAGCACCGGATTGACGGCGCTTCCCAGCACCTTGGCGAACCGGGTCTGGATGCCCTTCTCGGCCTCGTCCTTGGGTTGCTCGGGATAGTCGGGAATGTTGAAGCCCTGGGACTGCAGTTCCTTGATGGCCGCGATCAGCTGGGGGATGGAGGCGCTGATGTTCGGCAGCTTGATGATGTTGGCTTCGGGTTTCTGCGCGAGGTCGCCCAGCATGCCCAGGTTGTCCGGGATCTTCTGATCGGCCCTGAGGCCCTCGGGGAAGTTGGCGAGAATGCGACCTGCCAGGGAGATGTCAGAGGTCTCGACTTCGATGCCCGTGCCTTTGGTGAAGGCCTGGATGACGGGGAGCAGAGAATACGTGGCGAGCGCCGGCGCCTCGTCAATTTCGGTCCAGATGATCTTCTGCGTCGTCATGGCTTCTCCTTGGTTGCCAGGCTCCGCCTGGGTCGGGCGACCATCGGGCTCAGGCGGGTCCGTGGAACGGGTAACAATGCAGACTCCCACGGCCAAAGCCTTGCTTCAAGCGGCTTCCCCCATGGGCATGGTGGTTTGGGACTTAGGTCACGGAAGGGTTTCCGCCCAGCAAGGGCAGGGCTCTTCCAGAGGACGCCCGGACCTTTCCCCCGGCCACCGCGAAGTCCATTCGGCCCAGGTTTACCCCACCGAATCCCACTTGGAAAACAAGGGTCTCGCCCTTGGCCTGGGACACCTTGGTGGGCGTCTCCAGGAAGGTGTGGCTGTGGCCACCGATGATCGCGTCGATGTCCGCCACCTGGCCAGGCATCTGCAGGTCGTCCGGGGCGCTGCCGTTCTGGTTGTAGCCCAGATGGGACAGGACGACCACCAGGTCGGCCTTCTCGACCTCGCGCAGGTACTTCACCACGGGCTTGAGACTGTCGTACGGGTCCCTCCAGGTGATGCCCTCGTGGTTCTTCGGAGCCACCAGGCCAGCGAAGGCCACGCCCACGCCCGTAAGGCCCACCCGCAGGCCCGGGAAGTCCCGCACCAGGTAGGGGCGGACCCGCTTGCCCAGGGCCGGGGCGCCCTTGAAATCGAAGTTGCAGTTCAGGAAGGGGAAGGGCGGGTTGGCGTGCTTCAGCTGCTCCATGGCTTCCATGGCCTCCACCAGCATGCCCACGCCGTTGTCGAAGTCGTGGTTGCCGAGGGTGCCCGCGTCGTAGCCCACCATGCGCATGAGCTGGTAATCGAGGCGCCCCTTGTAGCGGTTGAAGTAGGGGGTGCCCTGGAAGGTGTCGCCCGCATCCAGCAGCAGGACGGCACCCAGCTGCTGCCGCAGCTGCTTGACCAGGGTCGCCCGGCGGGCGATGCCGCCCAGGCCACTGATGGCACCGTTGCCGGGTCCAAAGGGTTCGATGCGGGAGTGGGTGTCATTGGTATGCAGCAGCGTGATCCGACCGGAGCCGTTGACGGATCCTGGTTCTGAGCCAGCCTTCAGTGGCAGCTGGGAAGCCAGGCTGACGGCGCTGAGAGAGGCGAGGAATGTGCGACGGTCCATCGGGATCACCAACAGCTTCAGCTTCTTGTCGCGGATGGCTTCCAGGATTGGCACCGGAATGCTGAGGCGACCTGGCGCTGGCGGGAGCAGGTCCTTCTTTTCCCTGGCCATGACCGCGCACTGGTCGAGCAGCATCTGGCGGAGGGTGAGGCCCGTGGTGAAGGGCTTGCGCCCCTTCTTCAGCGTGGGAATCGAATCGCCGCCGCCGTAGAGGTAGTCCGATGTGGCCACCTTCACCGTGGCCGCGGGGTCGATGGGGGTGCCGTCATCCCAGGTGATCGTGAAGGTCACGGCCTCCGGGGTGCCGCCCACCACCCCTTTCACGCCTGAACAGGGCTCCCCGCCGCGACGGACGATGCCTTCCTTCACCACCTGGATGACTTCGGCGCCCGTGAGCTCGATCACCACCAGCTCGTTTTCGAAGGGCATCATTTCGAAGATGTCGGCCACCTTGAGCTGGCCCGGACGCAGGTTGGCCCGCAGCCCGCCGGCATTGGTGATGGCAAAGCGCACCGGGCTTCCAATCACCCCCTGGGCGGCCTTTCTCATCACATCCGAGACCCAGTAGCCCAGCAGGTTCTCTTCCCCACGGCGGCCCCGGAAGACGCCCAGCGGCGCCTGCACCAGGGGCAGGTCGAAACTCGCCTTGATCTCGGCTGCGAGCGGGGCGATGACCTTTTGGATGGCCTCGTCTTCGGGGATCGAAGCGGAGATGGGGATGACCGGGCTGATGGCGACGGGCGCCTGGGCCGACAGCGTCAGCGACAGCAGGGTAAGGATCAGTGCGCTAGCCGGCTTCAGCATCACGGGGGTATTCCTTCAAGGCAGCGCGGGCATCCCGCACGATGGCATCGTGACCTGTGAAGAGGGCCGCAGTGCGGAGCAGCCAGCCCAGCAGCCAGCCATTGACCGCCGTGACGAGGAGCTGGAGGAGCAGGAACAACCACACGCGGAAGGTGGTTCCACCGCCCATTCGCCAGGCCAGCAGGATCACCAGCAGGGGCAGCAGCGACCGCAGGGCCGCCCCGACGATGGCAACCAGGCCCCACTGGATGGGATGGGACCACAACTGCATGAAGCTTTCACCCAGGTGGAGGCGGTAGCCCCGGGCCAGTCCCGCTGCCCGTCCCAGCCGGCAGAACCACCACTGGAGGTTCAAGGCTGCGATCAGGGCCATCCACACCAGGGGTCGTCCAAAGAAGGCCGTCCAGCCCAGGGCATCCAGACCCGCACCACCAACCTTGGTGAGTGCCAGGTTCGTCAGCCAGGCAACGAGCCCCAGGGGCAGCACGCCGATCAACAAGGTGTCCAGGGCTCCGAGCAGCCATGAGCTCAGCCGGGCCTTCAGTTCCGCGGTCTCCGCCTGCATGCGCCAGCCGCACCAGAGCACGACGACCAGGCCGATGCCGAACAGGTGGACCGTGGGGGAATTCGTCAGACGGTGTTGGAGCCCGCCGTTTTCCCAGAGCTCCCAGATATCCCGCGCGCTGATGCTCTCTCCCCAGTGGTTCGGCAGAGCACTCCACCCGGCCGCCCTGCGCAGGTGTCCGGCCCAGCCGAGGGCAGGGCCCAGCAGGACGAGCATCCAGCCGAACATGAGCCCCCAGCCCCAGCGGGTAAAGCCACCCGGGAGGGCCGCTCTCAGAAACGACCAAGGTGCCCGGGGGGCCAACGCATCCTCGGTGTGAATGGTGGTGGGGCGAGTTTCCATGGGTGTCCGCGATCAAACTCCCATCAAACCACACTTGACAGCGCCAGGGCCGATGGGGTTTCATCGCTGTCATGCCGCTGTCCCTTCCAATCCCCTGCGCGGGCCTCTCCCTTGAGGCTTGGTGGTGGCGTACGGGCTTGGACGGCTCCATGTGCGAGGCCTAGCGGCCCACGCCATTCCGGATCCTCCGAGCCCGACCCCATGGTCGGGCTTTTTTGTTGTGGAATGAAACCATGTCCCAGTCACCCAGACATCTGATCCGCCATCCGCTCCCGGCGGACCTGCTGACCCCCCTCGCGGCCTACCTCGCCCTCAGGTCGGCTGGCGCGAGCCTCCTGCTGGAATCCTGCGATCAGGGAGAACGCGTCGGCCGGCACAGCTTCGTCCTGCTGGAAAGCCCCGGAGAGTGCCGCCTGGCGGCACCGGCTTTCGGCTGGGTGGAGGCCCTCCGGGACTTGGCTGGCTCAGGACCCAGCAGCCACCTCCACGATCCGAACGCAGTCCTTCCGCCTTTGCGCGAAGGACTGCCCGTGGGGGTCGGCTGTGCCGGCTATCTGGGCTTCGAGGCCATGGGTGCCATGGAACCGAGCCTTGCCCTCCCGGCGAGGAACAGCCTCGGCCTGCCGGGCCTCTGGGTGCGGCGCTTCCACACCGCCCTCGTGTTCGATCACCTGCACCAGGTGGCGGAGTTGCAGACCCTGGATGACGATCCCGCGGCCGGTTTCGCCCGTCTGGGCGCCTTGAAGGCACGGCTGCTGGAGGGGGCGAAAGATCCCGGGCCCGGCCAGGCCGAACCGACCGCCCACCCCCAGATGACCCGCCAGGCCTATGAAACGGCCGTGGCCACGGCCCAGGAGCTGATCCTCGATGGCGACATCTACCAGCTGGTGCCCAGTCAGCGCTTCCGCATCGACCAGCCACCCCTGCCCCTGGAAGCCTATCGCCGCCTGCGCCGCCTGAACCCAAGCCCCTACGGATACCTACTCGAATGGGGCGACTTCGCGTTGGTGGGGGCTTCCCCGGAAATGCTGGTCAGGGTGCAGGATGGCGAGGCGGAGACCCTGCCCATTGCTGGCACCGTGCCAAGGGGAGCCAACGCCGAGGAGGACGCCAACCGCTTCGAGGCGCTGAAGCGCGATCCCAAGGAACTGGCCGAGCACCAGATGCTGGTGGACCTGGCCCGCAATGATCTGGGCCGGGTGGCCGTACCGGGCGGCGTGCGCGTGGAACTGCCCCTGGCGCTCCAGCGCACCAGCCATGTGCTGCATCTCACCACCACCGTGAAGGCCACCTTGAAACCAGGCGTGGATGCCTTGGACGTGCTGGCCGCGGCCTTCCCTGCGGGCACGGTCAGCGGGGCGCCGAAACTCCGGGCCTGCCAGCGCATTGCCGAGCTCGAGGGGGAGCAGCGCGGTCCTTATGGGGGTGTGCTGCTGCGGCTGGGGGCTGATGGCGTGCTCGACACGGCGCTCATCCTGAGAACAGCGGTCTACGCCGGGGGCGCCGCCCACATCCAGGCCGGGGCTGGCGTGGTCCGCGCCTCCCGGCCTGAGGCTGAGTACTTTGAAACCCTCCACAAGCTCGGCGCCATCGCCCAGGCCCTGGGCGTGAAGCTGGACGGAGGTGCCCGGTGATCCTCCTCATTGATGCCCTCGACTCCTTCACCTACAACCTCGTTCAGGCTTTCGAGACGCTGGGCGCCGAGGTCCGCGTGATCCGCCACGATGTCATCTCCCTGGAAGAAGCCAAGGCGCTTCGGCCCGAAGCCGTGGTGTTGTCGCCGGGCCCCGGCCATCCCACGGAGAGCCCGGCCCACATGGCTCTGGCTGCCTCGGACTGGGCGGTGCCCCTGCTGGGCGTCTGTCTGGGGCACCAGGCCCTGGCCGCAGCCACGGGAGGCCGGGTGACCCGCGCCATCGAACCCCTGCACGGCGAAGCCACCGCGCTCGACCACGACGGCACGGGCCTGTTCCAGAATCTGCCCCAGGGCCTGCCGGTGGGCCGCTACCACAGCCTCATCGCCGAACCGGCCTCGTTGCCGACCTGCTGGCGGGTGACCGGGCGCAGTCCCGGCGGCGAGATCATGGCCATGGAACACCGTCTGCTCCCCCGTTGGGGCGTGCAGTTCCATCCCGAAAGCATCCTGACGCCGGACGGTCCGGCGATGCTTGCGAACTTCCTCCGACTTGCGAAGGAAACCACCCGATGACCCTGCTCACCACCCACAATCCCATCCGTCCCCTGCCCGAGACCACGGCCTCGGAACTCATGCGCATCTTCATCGACCAGGACACGGACGCCCTCCTGGTGGGGGCCTGTCTCGCCCTCCTGGCCCAGCGGGTCCCGGAGGCCCATGAGCTGGCAGCCTTCGCGGATGCCCTGTCTGACGTCGCCGTGCCCTTCCCAAGGGTGCCCGAGGGCGCCATCGATGTGGTGGGCACGGGCGGCGACGGCGCCTCCACCGCCAACCTCAGCACCCTGTCGGCCCTGCTGCTCCCCCACTTCGGCGTGCCCGTCGTCAAGCATGGGAACCGCGCCGCCACGGGTGTCTGCGGCAGTGCCGATCTCATGGAGGCCCTGGGCTACGATCTCACCCGCGCCATCTCGGATCTGGAGAAGGATCTGGCCACCAGCCGCTTCGCTTTCCTTTTCGCCCCGGCCTACCACCCGCTGCTGGGCCGGGTCCGCGAGATCCGCAAGCGGCTGGGCATCCCCACCATCTTCAACCTGCTGGGTCCGCTGCTGAATCCGGGCCAGCCGCCACTGCAGCTGCTGGGCGTGGCGCGGGAGGAACTGACGGCACCCATGGCCGGGGCGCTATCCCGGCGGAAGTCTCTCCACCGCGCTTTCGTGATCCACGGCAAGGATGCGGAGGGGAAGGGCCTGGACGAGGCCTCCATCGAAGGACCCACCGCGGTGCTGGCGGTGCGGGATGGGGTGGTGGCCGCGCCCCAGGTGCTGGTGCCGCGCGAGCTGGACATCACGCCTCCGCAACGTCATGCCCTGCGAGTGGCGGATCGTGCCGAGGCATTGGCCGTCGCCCGGGGCCTGTTCGGGGGTGCCGCCCATGCGGACTTCCGTCCGGCCGTGGCCGACGCCGTGGCGCTCCAGACGGCCCTGGGCCTGCAGCTGCATCGGGATGCCGGGCTGGAGGGACTTGGCGCGTCGCTGCGCGAAGCCAGGACGCGCCTGGATCAGGGCTTCACGCTGCCCTTCACCCTGCGGGCGGAGGGTCGGTCATGAGCAGCCTTCCGGATCCAGCCACCCTCGTCCAGGGAACAGGCCTCGGTTCCCGCTCCCACCTCCAGCGGGTGCTGGTTTCCGAGTTGGCCCGGCTGGCGAGCCTGGCGGCCGCGGGGAAACCCCGACGCACGAGGCTCGCGGAGCCCGGTCCCTTCGAAGCGGCCCTGCGCCGGGATGCCCGGGAACACGGTGGCGCGGTCATTGCCGAGTACAAGCAGGCCTCGCCCTCCCTTGGTCCCTTTGCCATGGGGACGCCGATGCTGCCCCAGCTCCAGACTTATCTGGAAGGCGGTGCCTCCGCCTTCTCGATCCTGGCGGAACCGGCCTATTTCAAGGGTTCGGTGGAGCACTTGAAGGCTGCGGCGGACCTGAACCTGCCTCGGCTCTACAAGGGGTTTGTGATCTCGGAGGCCCAGCTGGATGAGGCGGAAGGCTCGGGCGCCGAGGCTGTGCTGCTCATCGCCCGGGTGCTCAAAGAGCATACGGCTACCTTCGCGGAAGCGGCCCGGGCGCGGGGCCTCGAACCCCTCGTGGAGCTGCATGACATGACCGAGGTCGGTTTCGCGCAAGCCGCGCAGGCCCGTCTGGTGGGCATCAACGCGCGGGACCTTTCCACCTTCAACCTCGGGGTGCCTACGGCGGCGCCCCTGCGGCGGGTGTTCCCTGAGGCTGTGTTGATCCGGGAATCAGGACTGGCAACGCCAGAGGACGCCCGGGTGGCCTTGCGCGCGGGCTTTGATGCGGTGCTCATCGGCGAGGCGCTCATGCGCAGTCACGATCCGCGGGATTTCCTCGCCCGCATCCTCACCGACCTGCGGACGGAGGTCTCGTGAAGGCCCTCGTCAAGGTGTGTGGTCTGGTCCACGCCGAAGACGTGGCGTTCGCCGCGGCCCAGGGTGCCGATCTGCTCGGGTTCGTGTCGCATCCGCCCAGCCCCCGCCACTGCGCCGACCTCTTCGTGGCCGCGCCCTTCCTGGAGCGGGCGGTGCTGGTCCAAGTGTCCGATCAGCCGGAATCAATCCTGGCTTTGGCTCAGCGGCACGGCTTTCGACGGGTGCAGCCTTACCTGCCGTCTGGGGAACGGGAGCGGGGAGTGCGCCTGCTCCAGGAGGCGGGACTCTTTGTCCTCCTGCCATGGGCCGATGAGCCGGACCAGCGTTCGGTTCCAGCGGATCTCTACCTCTGGGAACCCAGCGCGAAGGCCACGGGGGTGGCCGGTGGCTCGGGGCAGGGACATGCCATGACCTTCGCTCCGCCCGGGGACTTCCTGCTGGCTGGCGGCCTCGACGCCACCAACCTCCAGGAACAGTTGGATCGCCTTCCAGTGCCAGCGCAGTCTCGCTTTCGAGGGGTGGACGCCGCCAGCCGCCTCGAGGTCTCACCGGGCCGGAAGGATCCCGCCAAGGTGGCCGCTTTCATCCGTACCGCCCACGCATTGGAGTGTCCATGACCGCAGGCTTCGCCCTTCCTTCACGCTTCGGTGCCCAGTCACTCGGGGGTTGCTACGCCCCGGAAACCCTCATGCAGCCGCTCCTGGATCTGGAGACTGCCTTCCAGGCGGCCCTGGCGGATCCAGCCTTTCTCCTGACGCTCAAGGGCGAGCTCCGGCACTTCGTGGGGCGGCCCACGCCCCTGACACCCGCCCCGCGCCTCGCGAGCAAACTGGGGCTGAAGGCCCTGTTCCTGAAGCGGGAGGACCTCACTCATACCGGCGCCCACAAGATCAACAATGCCCTCGCCCAGGCCCTGCTGGCCCAGCGCATGGGCAAGACCGAGATCATCGCCGAGACGGGTGCCGGACAGCACGGCGTAGCGACCGCGGCGGCCTGCGCCCGGCTGGGTCTGGGCTGCACGGTCTACATGGGCGTCACCGACATGGCCCGGCAGGCACCAAACGTCGCGCGCATGCGCCTGTTCGGTGCAAAGGTCGTCCCCGTGGAGGCGGGGCAGGGCACGCTCAAAGAAGCGGTGAATGAGGCCCTGCGGGCCTGGGCGGGAACCTGTGATCGGGCCCATTACATCCTGGGCTCCGCCTTGGGCCCGCACCCCTTTCCGACCCTCGTGCGCAGCTTCCAGACCGTCATCGGTGAAGAGGCCCGGGCCCAGGTGCTGGAGCAGTCCGGGGCCCTGCCCGAGGTCGTCCTGGCTTGCGCGGGCGGAGGCAGCAACGGATTGGGCTTGCTCGTGCCCTTCCTGCGTGACGAACTTCGACGGGTCGCCGTGGAGGCTGGGGGTCACGGCGCGGCCCTGGGGGAACACGCCGCGCGGCTCGACGGCGGTCGCATGGGTGTGCTGCATGGCTGCAAGACGCTCCTGCTCCAGGATGAGCATGGCCATACCGCTGAAACCGCCAGCATCAGCGCCGGTCTGGATTACCCGGCGCTGGGCCCGGAATTGGCTGCTCTGGTTCTGGACGGAGCGGTCGAAGTGCGCCGGGCCTCGGACGACGAAGCCCTCTCCGGGGCTCGCCAACTCTGCAAAGCCGAGGGCATCCTGCCCGCGCTGGAAAGCAGCCATGCCCTGGCCCTGTTGCCCGCCCTCGCCGCCGAGGGCGTCGCCACCGTCCTGCTCGGCCTCAGTGGTCGCGGAGACAAGGACCTGTCCACCTACCAGTCGCGCCTGGGGATCTGAGATGAGCCTGAATCCACTGCTTCCCTTCCTCATGGCCGGAGATCCCTCCCTGGAGGCGCTGTCGGCCCTGCTCGCCGAGGCCAAGACCCTGGGCCTCGAGGCCATCGAGCTGGGTCTGCCCCATTCGGATCCCATCGCGGACGGCCCCGTACTCCAGGCTGCGGCCCACCGGGCCATCGGTCGCGGTGCCACGCCCCTGAAGGTGCTGGAGTCGCTGGCCGGGATCACTCAAAGCCCTGACATCATCCTCTTCACGTACTTCAACCCCCTGCTTCAGATCGGGGTCCCACGGCTGTTGCGGCTGCTTGCAGGAACGCCAGTGAAGGCCCTCTTGGTGGTGGACCTTCCGTTCGGCGAAGAACCCGGCTTCGAGGCCGATCTGCGCGCGGCGGGCTACCCCATGGTGCCCTTGCTGACGCCTACCACCTCGCTGGCGCGCGCACGGCACATTCTGTCGGACCGTCCTGACCCGGGGGTCTCCCGGTCCTTCGCTCAGCGGTTCGCCTATGTGGTGGCTCGGCTGGGTGTCACGGGTACCGGTCAACAGGTGGACCTGGGGCCGATCTCGGCTCGGGTGCAGCAGCTGCAGGCCATCTCGGAGCGCCCCCTGGCCGTGGGTTTTGGACTATCCGATCCTCGGAGCCTGGCGGCGATCAGAGCGCTTGGCGCCACGCCTGTCATCGGCTCGGCCCTGGTCCAGGAACTGGCGGATGGGCAAAACCTACATGAGACACTATCGCTTCGAATGGTTAACGATAGATAGATCGTTTATAAAACATCCGAATTGACCCACCTGAGAGTGGTTGCAGGACGGGAACGGTTTGGTATCTTGGTCCATCTTCATCCCTACGACATCGGCTGGTGACAGCCACTCACCCCGGGAAACCGGGTCAGGAGCTATGCCCCTATGAGTCATCGTTCACGTCTCACCCTCACTGCCCTGACCTTGGTCGCCGTCGGTGCTTTTGCGCCCCAGGCCCAGGCCAGCGGCTTCCAACTCCGTGAGCAGAGCCCCCTCTCCCAGGGCAACGCCTTCGCCGGCATCAGTGCGGGTGGCGGCGACATCAGCGCCCTCTTCTTCAACCCGGCGGTGATGACCCAGTACGACGGCTGGCAGTTCTCCATGGGTGGCACGTATGTCGGTCTGGACGCCAAGTTCCAGAATGCTTCAGCTAGCCGTACGGCAACACTTCAGGGCCTCGGGTTCTTTTCCGCCCCCATTACCGGTACCAGCCTAAACACCATCTCCGGCCCCACAAACAACGGCAATGCCGCCATCTCCGCTGTGCTGCCTGAGTTCAACATCATGTACAGCGTGAGCAAAGATCTTAAGCTCGGTCTCTCGCTGAATGTGCCTTTCGGCCTCACCACCGAGTACGACGCCAATTGGATCGGCCGCTACCATGCGCTGAAATCCGACCTGAAGACCATCGACATCGCACCGAGCCTGGCGTACCGCGTGAATGACACCTTCACTTTTGGTGTGGCCTTCGTGGCTCGCAAGGCCGATGCGGAACTCACCAATGCCGTGGACTACGGCACGGCGCTCGCACTCAAGGTGGGTGGGGGCTTGGCGGCTGCCGGATTGTCCACTGTTTCGCCCGGTCCCGGACAGAACAGTCCCGTGGCCACCGTTGCCATGGGCCTGCCCAATGCCACCTTCGGCACTCCGGGCTACGCCATTCCCGGCGGCTGGGATGGCAAGGCCGGTTTGAAGGGTAGCGGCTGGGGCTACGGTTGGAAGGCCGGCGTGATCTTCCAGCCATCCAGTGATTTCCGCATTGGCTTGGCCTACCAGGCGGCCATGACCATGACCTTGAAGGGCGATGCCTCATTTGAATACCCCGCGGCCATGCCCGCCACAGATTACGCCGCTCTAACCGGGGCTGGCCTCAAGAATGGCAAGGGTCAGGCTGATTTGGCCCTCCCCTCCACCACCTCCCTGGGCTTCGATTGGAAGGTCTCCCCGACCTTCGCCCTCCAGGGCGAAGTGGCCCGCACGACCTGGTCCTCGTTCAAGACACTTGTCGTCAAGTTCACTGACAACGCGCCGCCTCAGACCACGGAATCTGTCACGGACGAGAACTGGAACGACACCACCTTCGTGTCCCTGGGTGGCACCTGGAAGCTGAACCAGGCCTGGACCTTCCGCGCCGGGGCCGCCATGGATAAGAGCGCCGTGGATGACGCCCACCGCACGCCCCGCATTCCCGACAACGACCGCAAGTGGGTCTCCTTCGGGGCGAGCTATGCTTTCTCGAAGCAGACCACCTTCGACTTCGGCTACAGCCGACTCTTCATCAGCGACGGCAAGGTCATGCTGACTTCGGGCACCACTGCGGCAGATCCCAATCTGACCCGGGGCAACCTGAACGGCTCCATCAAGGCCAACATCAACCTCCTGGGCGCGGCCCTGCGGTATTCCTTCTAGGCAGTATTACTCCTGCACAGAAACGGGGGCCGGCATGCCGGTCCCCGTTTCTGTGTGAGAACGGCTTTGCCGTTGGGTCATACCCTTTCCACCGCCATGGCGATGGCATTGCCGCCACCCAGGCACAGGGCGGCGATCCCGCGCTGCTTGTCCTGCCGCTCCAGGGCGTGAAGCAGGGTGGCCATGACCCGGGCGCCCGAGGCGCCGATGGGGTGGCCCAGGGCCACGGCGCCGCCGTGGATGTTGATGCGGTCCGCGGGCAGCTTCAGCTCGTGCATGGTGGCCACCAGCTGCACGGCAAAGGCCTCGTTGATCTCCCAGAGGTCCACATCGTTCACGGCCCAGCCCACCTTCACCAGCAGCTTGCGGATGGCCTCCACGGGGGCCATGAGCACCCACTCAGGGTCCAGACCGGCCGTGGCCGTGCCGAGGATGCGGGCCTGGATGGGCAGGCCGTGGGCCTTGGCGTAGGCTTCGGTGGTGACCAGGGCCGCGGCGGCGCCGTCGTTGACGCTGGGGGCGTTGCCGGCGGTGACGGTGCCGTCCTTCTTGAAGGCCGGCCGCAGCTTCGCGAGGGACTCTGGGGTGCAGTCGGCGCGGGGACCCTCGTCTTCGCTGACGATGAGATCGCCCTTCCTGCCGGGTACTGCGATGGGCACGATCTCGGCCTGGAAGGCACCGGACTGCATGGCGGCCAGGGCCTTGCGGTGGCTTTCGGCGGCCCACGCATCCTGGGTGGCCCGATCCACGCCGTATTTGTCAGCCACCAACTCGCCGGTGAGGCCCATGTGCTGGTCCGTCATGGCACACCACAGGCCGTCGAGGATCATGGCGTCCTTGGCTTCGGTGTGGCCCATGCGGGCGCCGGTGCGCAACTTGGGCATGAGGTAGGGCGCATTGGACATGGACTCCATGCCACCCGCCACCACCACCTCGTGATCACCCAACCGCACGGCGTTGGCCGCCAGCTGGATGGCCTTGAGGCCACTGCCGCAGACCTTGTTGATGGTGAGGGCCGACACGCTGGAAGGCAGACCACCCCTGAGCGCCGCCTGGCGGGCCGGGGCCTGGCCCACGCCGGCGCCCACCACGTTGCCGAAGATGGCCTCCGAGGGCAGGGCGCCTGGCACCTCGGCCAGCAGGGCCTTGATCACCTGGGCTGCCAGATCCGGCGCAGTCAGTGGCGCCAACGCCCCCTGGAACTTGCCGATGGGGCTGCGGAGGGACTTAAGGATGACGGCGTGGGACATGGAAAGAACTCCGTAGGTGGTGAGACGGTGCCTAGCTCGGCTTCGACCGCTTCTGCGGCGGGAAGGCCTCGTCCAAGGCGCTGAGGTCCAGTCCCTCCAGGTTCAGGGTGGGGGGTGCGGCCATGTAGATGTCCGGAGCTTCCTCCTGCAGGTGGCGCCGGGTGCGGTCCATGAGGGACTCCACTTCCCGGAGGAACTTCAGCCGCTCCATCTTCAGGTTGCGGATGTGCACTTCCAGTTCCACCACATGCTGCTGGGCCTCGCGGATGACCTCCTCGGCCTTGAACTGGGCCTCGCGGATGATCAGCTCCTTTTCGCGGCTGGCCCCGTCCAGCACATCCTCGCGGGTGCGCTGGGCCTGGAGCAGAGTCTCGCGGAAGATGCGGTCCTGGTCCTGGTACTGGCGCAGCCGCTCGCGGTTGTCGAGGATCTCCTCCTTCAGCTTCTGATTCTCGGCCTGCAGCTCCTCCCACTCCCCGGCGATCTCGTGCAGGAAGGTCCGGACTTCGGACTCCTCCAGGCCCCGGAAGACCTTCTCGAATTCCCGGCGCTGGATGTCGAGGGGGGTGTATTTCATGGTGTGCCTCAGGAGGTCAGGGCCCGGAGGAAGACCCGCTGGATGAGGCCGAGCAACAGCACGGCGATGAGGATGTCGAGGCTGAAGCCGCCGATGGGCGGGACGATGGCGCGGATGGGGTGGAGGATGGGTTCGGTGATCGTGTGCAGCAGGCGAATCCAGCGGTTCCTGGGGTCGATGGGGAACCAGGAGAGGATGGCCACGGCCACCAGGAGGTAGATCACCGCATCGAGGGCGTAGTAGGCGATGGTGAACAGAAGAGGCATGGGCAAAATCCTTGGGACCTGTTCATCATAGCTGGGACTGAGGATCTTCCATGCGCATCGGTATCTCCTGCTACAGCACCTTCGGCGGTTCGGGCGTCGTGGCCACTGAGGTGGGCAAGGCCCTGGCAGCCCGGGGCCACGAAGTGCACATCCTGAGCCCCAGCCTGCCGCCGCGTCTGGTGGGCTTCGAGGACCGCATCAATTTCCACGAAGTGCGCGCCTCGCCCTATCCCCTGTTCGAGGATGCCCCCTATTCCATCGCCCTGGGCTCCAAGATGGCCGACGTGGCCGAGCACTACGGTCTGGACATCATCCACGCCCACTATGCGATTCCCCATGCCATGGCCGCGCTCCTGGCGCGCATGGCCATCCCGAAGCTGAAGGTCGTGACCACCCTCCACGGCACCGACATCACGGTGGTGGGGAGTGATCCCAGCTACCTGCCCATGGTGAAGATGGCCATCCGCGAAAGCGATGGGGTCACTGCGGTCTCGGAATACCTGCGCCAGGAGACGATCCGCACCTTTGGTGTGGACCGCGCCATCGACGTCATCTGCAACTTCGTGGAGCCGCCGGGACTGGAGCGTCCGGACTGCCGGGCCTGGCTGGCGCCCAAGGCCGCTTTCGTCCTGACCCACATCTCCAACTTCCGGCCCGTGAAGCGGGTGATGGACGTCCTGCGGGTATTTGAGCTGGTTCGGAAGGAAGTCCCCGTGCGCCTGGTGATGGTGGGCGATGGCCCGGACCGCATGGAGGCCGAGGCGTTCTGCCGGGACCGGGGGTTCTCAGCCGAAGTCAGGTTTACCGGCAAGCAGCTTGACATTGGTACGGTGCTGGCCTGCTCGGACCTCTTCATGCTACCTAGCGCCACAGAGAGTTTCGGCCTGGCGGCCCTGGAAGCCATGGGCCACCGGGTGCCCGTCATTGCGAGCCGGGTCGGCGGCCTGCCCGAAGTGGTGCGGCACGGGGTGGATGGCTACCTGGAGACCCTGGGCGACGTGGAGACCATGGCGGCCGACGCCATCCGGCTCCTGCGGAACGAGGACCTGCGCCTGACCATGGGCAAAGCCGCCCGGGAACGGGCCCTGGGCACCTTCGCCGAAGGCCCCATCGTGGATCAGTACGAGGCATTGTATCGGCGCGTGCTGGGCAGGCCCTGACGCGTAAGAATCCGGCACGACAATTGGGAATCAGCCATTGGGCCAACCCGCCGATAAAGAGGGCATGAAGGGGTCCTGGTGAAGGTTCGGCGAATTCTGCTCATGGCCTTGGCGCTCAGCTTGGCTTGGGTGGCCTGGGCTGCCGAAGGTTGGCATCGCCCCTTTGCCGTGGTCGGTCCGGACCAGGGCCTGCCCAACGGCGGCATCACCTGTCTGGCGCAGGATGCCGACGGGTTTATGTGGATGGGCACCGGGAATGGCCTCCTCCGCTACGAAGTGGGCCACACCAGTCGCTGGTCGCGGAAGGACGGATTGCCTTCCGACTATGTCGATCGCCTGCTGGCCCATCCCGAAGGGGGGATGTGGGTCTCCACCGCCCAGGGGCTGGCCCGGTTCCAACGGGGCCGCATCGAGACGGCCCGATTCGAAGGCCAGGCCACCTATCCCGGCCTCCAGGCCATGGCCACCGATGCCTCGGGGCGCCTGTGGGTCGCCAGCGTCCGGGGTCTGTTCGTCCAGGCCCAGGGCCTGGAGTTCCGCATGCATCCCCATGCCCCCCCGGGTCAAGTGCTCACGGTGGTGCAGGGGCGTGATGGATCCATGCACGTCGGCAGTGATCAAAGTCTGTTCACTTTCCATGCGAACGGGGCCATTGAGTCGTGGAATGCCACCCAGGGCCTGCCCAGGAATGGCGTGACCCTGGTGGGGGAGGACGGAGCGGGGCGACTCTGGGTCTGCACAGGCCGCCAGCTGGTCATGAAGGAGCCGGGTGCCGCCATCTTTACGGATCAATCCCGTCGGCTGAATGCGGCCCTCACCCCCTATGGCGTTTTCTTCAAAGATGAGGACGGCTCCATCTGGTTGCCGACCCGGGAAGGGGCATTGCACCTGGAGGGGGGCACGACCACCCTGCTGGACGCCTCGGCGGGGCTGCCCATGCGGTGGGTCCGGAACGTGTTCCGCGACCGCGAAGGAGGATTCTGGATCCTGGGGCCCGTGCTGGCCCGTCTCCAGGGGAAGGGTCGGGTCTGGAACCATCCGCTGATCCCGGGATCATCGGGCGGCATCGTCTGGTCCATGCTGCGTGGTCCCCAGGGCAACCTGCTGGCAGGCACAGACGATGGTGCCGTCCGAGTGGGGAGTTCCGGTGCCAAACGGATCCCCGGAACCGAAGGACAGCGCGTGAAGTCGCTGACCTTGGATCGGTCCGGCCGGCTCTGGATGGTGGGCACCATGGGGCCGATTCTATGGCTAGAACCCGGCGCGAGCAGGGCTCAGGTGGCCCCCCTGGGTGAGCTGGGCGTGGGTCTCAATACGGTCATGACGGATGCTTCCGGGCAGGTCTGGCTCGGGCATGTCCGCCTGGGCCTGCTGCGCTGGGACGCCCCCCGTCGGCGGTTGGTGCAGGAAGTGGGACCGGAAGGCTCACCATCGGGCACCCTGGGTGTGTTCCAGATCCGGGAAGACAGCGCCGGACGGATCTGGGCAGCCTCGAGCCTGGGGCTGCACATCCGGGAACGGGCCGGCACGTGGCGCCTCTACACCGACAAGGATGGGCTTCCGCCCTTCGGGCTCTACGGGATGGCCTTCCTGCCGGATGGCAGTGCCTGGACCTTCTCCCGGGAGCCTCAGGGGCTGATGCGGATCCGCCTCGAAGGGGATCGGGTCACCGTTCTGGAACGGCGTCGCCTGGGGCAGGGGCTGCGTTCCGACCTGGTCTACGCGGTGGAGGTGGACCCCCGGGGACAAACCTGGGCCAGTACCGACCAGGGCCTGGACTGCCTGGACACGGGCCTTCATGTCGGTCGGCTGGAAGGCATGGTCAGCGAAGATTGCGACCTGTTGGCTCTGCTCGCGGAAGGTGGGCGAGTCTGGGTAGGCACCTCCGCGGGCCTCGTCCGCTACGAAACCGGCGGTGTGGAGCCCCCGTTGCCCGCGCCCAGTCCGCACCTCCTTTACGTCATGAAGGGTGAGCAGCGGCTGGACGCGCCCTTTGACACTTTCCAGCCCGTGAGTTCCCGGGAAGCCAACCTCGCCTTCCGGGTCGCCGTTCCCAGCTATCGGCACGAGGGGCAGATACGGATCCAGGTCCGTCTGGCGGGGTTGGAGGAAGCCTGGCGGGACTTGGATGCCCCGCTGACCCGCTACCAGTCGTTGGCGGGCGGCATCTATCGATTCGAAGCCAGGGCCGCGCAACCCGATGGCGCCTTCGGCCCGGTGGCCAGCCTTTCCTTCCGGGTTCTGCCCCCCTGGTGGCGCACCTGGTGGGCTTTGGCCCTCTGGGGACTGGGCATGGTGGGCCTGATCGTGCTGATTGTCCGTCTGAGGGTCGCCAACCTGGCCCGCAGCAAGGCGGCCCTGGTAGTCCTGGTGGCTGATCGGACGGAGGAACTGCGGCACCGGAACGGCGAGCTCACCGAAGCCCTTGGGCGAGTCAAGCAGCTCTCCGGGCTGCTGCCCATCTGCGCAACCTGCAAAAAGATTCGCGATGACAAGGGCTATTGGAACCAGCTGGAGTCCTACATCAGCGACCACTCAGAGGTCGATTTCTCGCACGGCATCTGCCCGGACTGCGTGGGTACCCTCTTCCCTGACTACTCAGGCCGTCGAAAAACCAAGGCCCCAGAAAACCACTAAGGCCCGCTGGGCACGGCTCTAGAATCGCCGGCCCAGGCCCAACCAGACATTGGGTCCCGTGGAGTCGGTATCCGCCGTGACGGTGGGCGAGGGTGCCAGGGAACCCGAGGCCGGAGCCGAGTGCTTGAGCCGAGCCCAGGAGTAGCTGAGGCCTGCTTCGGCGTACCAGGTTCTCCGGTCGGTGAGATAGGCATCGACCCCAACACCGAGCGTGACGATGGGAAACCAGCCACTGTTGTCCACTTGCAGAGATTCGTCGAGCAGGCTGTTGCGCAGGGTGAGGAGGGTCTGGTCCTTTTCGTAGGCGACGCCCACGCCTCCTAGGAGGAAGGGCACCCAGCGTCCGGCCGAGCCCAGGGGCCGATACTGGGCCATCGCGAAAAGGTCCGCATAGATGCTGTATTCCTGCTTGAAGGCGAGGGTCGCGGGTCCGGCGGGGGTGTCCACGGTGCTGGCCCCGCTGATCTTCCCCCGGGAATAGTCCAACCCGATACCCACCTTCCACTGTGGGTTCAGCTCCCGGAAGACCTGCAGGCCCAGATTGAGGTTGACCACATCGTCCCAGGTCTTGAAGGTGGAGCCAAAGGTCGAGTTGATCTCCTTGATCTGCCGGTTTGTCTCGGTCTGCTTGGGCCAGCTCTGCTGGAGGTAGACCGTCATGGACCAGGGACCCTCCGCCTCCTGGCCCCGGGCGGAGAGGGCAGAGAGGGCGGAGAGGGCGGAGAGCAGAAGGACCAGTGCGGGGCGGAACACACGGAAGCCGGAAGGATGATTTGACATGACCGCCCCAGAGGAGAATGGCTCCAGGGATAGACCCTGGACCGCCCCCTGTCAACGTCGTTCCCAGTCGAAGGCACTTATTCCATGGCAATCGGTTACGGAACTCGCGTGTCTTCCTGCTCGCTGAAGTGTGATGTCCGACACTCCTCGGGAGACGTGCGATCAAGCAGACTGGACGATTGCAATCTAGGGGCGCCAGTGCAGAGCCAACTTGGTCCAGACAGCGGAGCCATCTTCGACCTCTTCGTGCAAGAAGAGGCCGTCGAGTCACTGACCCTTGAGATCGAGCGACTCCAAGAGAAAGAGAACTTCCTCAATCGCCTGCTCATGGCCATGACACTGCTCAGCCGACACCGGTCGATCGTGTCCGGCGATCTGGGCAGCGCCCTGCGCGACATCACCCGGATGGCAGCCCTCTCGGTCCAGGTGCAAAGGGCCAGCGTCTGGTTCCTGGACGAGACGCGGACGCACCTGACCTGCGCCAGTATCTTTGATGGTCTTGAAGGGCTCCACAGCGAAGGGGCACAGCTTCTGGCCAGTGACTATCCGACGTATTTCGCAGAGATCGAACGGGGCCGGGTGGTGGCTGCCGGAGACGCTCGTCAGGACCCCCGCACCCGGGAGTTCGCGGAGGGGTACCTGATTCCGCTGAGCATCACCTCCATGCTGGATGTGCCCATCAAGGCCGGAAACCGGCTTGCGGGCGTCGTCTGCCTCGAACACACTGGCCCGCAGCGGGCCTGGTTGCCTGAGGAGAAGCAGTTCGCTGCCTTCGCCTCGAGCCTGGTGAGCCTCGCCATGGAAGCCACCGAGCGGATCCGCGGGCTGGAGGGGCGGTAGGGGCGAGTCAGCCTGGCCGCCACTGCTTCTCGGCGGCTCGAGTCCTTGGCTTGGGTGGGTGTACGCAAACACCGGAGCGCTCGGCTCCGGTGTTCTGAGTGGTGGCTGGAGGCGGACTCGAACCGCCGACCTGCGGATTATGAGACCGCTGCTCTAACCAGCTGAGCTACCCAGCCATGAAGGGTCAGTCTAGCGTGGGCGCGGGTCTCCGTCTATGCCAGATCATCCACGAGCACCACGATGAGGCGCTTGGGACCGTGTACGCCGTAGGCCAGGGTCTGCTCGATGTCGGCGGTCTTGCTGGGGCCGGAAATCAACAGCGCGTTGGGTGGCAGGCTGCGACCCCAACCCAGGACCTTCACGGCGGACCAGAAACTGTCCTGGATGGTGGAGGCCCGCAACAGGGCGATGTGAATGGGCGGTACTAGGGACATGAGTCGAGGTTCGGCGGAGCCGGGCATCAGCAGCAGTCCGCCCGTTTCGGCCACGCCACCCACGGTGCCCGTGAAGCCGGCATCCACACCCGTGAAGAGCTCCTGCTTGAAAGCCTCGACGGGACGGTCGTAAGGCATCAACTGGGTGCCGCTAGCTGCCCAGGTCGCGGCGAGGGCTGCCCCGGCCTCACTGGTGGGGCCGTAGAGCAGGTTGTTCAGTCCTTCGCGGTCGCAGAACGCGCGAACCACGGCAGGCCAGTTCGCTGGCGAAGCTTCGAGGAATTCGGTATGGACGGCCTCCATGCCTTTGCGCAGGCGGACCATGCGCTCGGTGGCGGACCACTGGCGCCGTTCGAGCACGGCCGTGTCGAGGGAGGGCAGGGGGCCCGTCTCGCCGGAGGCACGAAGGCGGCCGAGGATGGCGGTGCGGGCATCAGACATGGTTGGCTCCCTCGGTACGCATGCGCTCACTGAGCGAGCGACGGGCAGGCACGGGTTTGGTGCGGGTTCGGGTCCAGTGCTTGATCAGCGGAGCTCCGGCGGGCAGGGCCTTGCCGAAGCGGGTGGCGAACCAGGTGGCCACCCGGTAGAGGGCAGGGCGCTTGAGGACGCCGGCCCAGATGCGCCAGGCCCAGTCCTCGGTGGCCGTGCGACCGGTGCCCTTGCCCAACACATCGGACCCCACGTCTTCGTGGGTGGCTTCCCGCCGCAGGCGTACCAGGATCTCGGGGATGGGGATCTCCACAGGGCAGACCTCGGCACAGGCTCCGCATAGGCTCGAACCGTGGATGAGGTCATGGCGAACGCCCACGCCCTCCATCTGCGGTGTGAGGATCTTGCCGATGGGGCCGGGATAGACGGCCTCGTAGGCGTGGCCGCCGATGCGGGTGTAGACCGGGCAGTGGTTCATGCAGGCGCCGCAGCGGATGCAGCGCAGGGTGGCGCGCAGTTGGGGATCGGCGTACATCCGGGAGCGCCCGTTGTCGAGGATCACCAGGTGGACTTCCTGGGGACCGTCCTTTTCGTCGGTGCCCCGGGGTGCCGTGATGAGGTTGAAGTAGGTGCTGACCGCCTGGCCCGTGGCGGAACGCGTGAGGATGGCATAGAGGGGCACCACGTCCTCGAGGCGCGCCACGACCTTCTCCAGGCCCATCACTGCAATGTGGAGGGGTGGCACGTGGGTGCTCATCCGGCCATTGCCTTCGTTCTCCACCAGACACAGGGTCCCGGTCTCGGCGACGGCAAAGTTCACGCCCGAAAGCCCGGCGTCGGCATCGAGGAATTTCTGACGGAGGACACGACGGGCCATGGCGGTGAGTTCGTCCACGTCCTCCGTGTATTTCGCGTCCTTGATCTTCTGACTGAACTGCCGGGCGATCTGATCTTTGTTCTTGTGGATGGCGGGCATGATGATGTGGCTGGGCGTTTCACCATCCAGCTGGATGATGTACTCGCCGAGATCGGATTCCAGGGCCTCGATGCCGTGCGCTTCAAGGTAGGCGTTGAGATGCATCTCCTCCGAGACCATGCTCTTGCCCTTGACGAGCGTCTTCGCACCCCTCGCCTGCATGATGCCCAGGATCAGCTCGTTGGCCTGCTCGCAGGTCTCGGCCCAGTGGACCTGGATGCCATTCTTCGTGCAGTTGGCCTCGAACTGCTCCAGCAGCTCGGGAAGGGCGAGCAGGCTGCGCGACCGGATGGCCGTGCTGAGGTGCCGCAGATCCTGCAGGTCGCCGGGATCCGGGAACTGGTTCCGGCGCTTGGTGATGAGGCCGTCCATGGCCCGGCGGAAGTTGGCCCGGAGCTGGGGATCCAGCAGGGCCTTCGAGGCGGAATCGCGGAAAAGGATTTCGTGTTCAGAGCTCTTAGCGTGCATGGGTGCGCTCCCAGAGGAACTCGGCGATGTGCTGAACGCGCAGCGGGCTCTTTTTCGCTTCCAGGGTGCCATTCACATTGAGCAGGCAGCCGCCGTCGG